>NZ_JAMAVT010000005.1:0-446180 GCF_023713665.1 Paenibacillus sp. MER 180
ATTTGAACGAAGCATTCTTGAACACCTTCCCGATCTCATTTATTACCGTAATTATACAACATTAACGCGGTGTCGTGTTGAAATAAATGAATATAAAAATAGCTGTCGAGACTTTCTCGACAGCCTGGGGGTGCCTATACGGCACCCTTTCTTTTATAACGGAAAATACCGGAGTGGTGTGGGCAATTCAGGTGTTTGGCTAAACTAATGTCTATTTAATTCGCCGTATAGTATCCTTTCCCTGTATTAGCACCATCACCTACCACATAGATCGTGCCTGTGTCTGTTGTGCGATAATTGCTGGTTGAGGCTGAATGATGAACCGGATCGCCAATAAACGACGAGCCGTAATTCACTGCGTCTGGATAAAGGTTCAGCACATTATTTCCAGCGGAATACCAACTATCACTCCACTGGAACGGAAACCCGTACATAGCCGCGGCCCACCAAGCCATTTTAAATTTATCGGTCGTATTATCTGTTGGCTGGGCGCTGCTCGGGGCATTCGTAGAGATGACAGCCGTTTCAATGCCTTTATTGCGTTTGTAGGTGAGGCATTTGTCAGCCTTTACAGCCCAGTCAGAAATCGATTGATACGTATTGCTGTATATAAGCCAGCTCTCGGCAAGATACCAGTCACCAGCACCGACACGCGACGGCTGATACACTCCTTTTTCGTTAAGATCTCCTCCAATATGATCCGGATTCCAAGCGTTCATAAACACCTTGAGACCCTTCCCGTGTGCATAATCAGTGATATCATTCTGGATTGTTCTGGTCACGCCAATATAATCAAATCCTGCGCAATCAAGGAACACACCATATACGTTCATATCACTCCATTTGTTGATTTTTTGCTTAATCGCTGTTGTATCAGGGTTCGGAGTACATCCTAAATTCACGTATCCAAACACTTTCTTGCCGCCGAGTGCATTTAGATTGTTTATAACCGCAACTGTGTTGGCATGATCTCCATGTGTTGTTTCTTCAAGACCTGCCCCAAACACGATGATATCAAACTGAGCAAAGGTGTTCGTTGCAGTTGTTACATTTCCACCCGCACCATTTACGACAGAAGGCCAGCCATAATAGATTGCCAATCGCTGTTGCGGTGAAATGACCTCAGAAGCGCCAGCAGACGAAATAAAGCTGGTTAGCCCTATTAGGAAAGCTAGCAACGCCAACCATTTTTTATTCTTCATGCCATCATACCTTCCTTCACATGTTATTGATGATAAAGTCTTTATGCATTCGTAAATCGTCCAAGCCTTTTATTAAGCTGATTCTCCTCTCCCTCTCTTTACATCGCTTACACATGCTGGATGCAAAAAGGACCGCTATACTTATATTAGCGATCCTCGATCTTCATGAATATATTTTTATTTTGATTTCTCCGAACATTTGTCATTATAAATACTCCTATACGACACTCACCCAGTATTTCAAGAAGTCAACGATTCCATTGAGAAAAATGACAGTTTAACAAGGGAACCTGGAAATGTTTATAGAATAAGTATCTACAATGAAAGAAAGAAGTAAGTTTCCTTAGTTAAGAAAAGGACAGGGAATTACTAAAGGGAGAAAAAATAAATCACTTCACCTTTAAAATAATTTTACCTGCATTTTGGTTTCTCTCCATGCGCACATGAGCTTCGCTCACCTTTTCCAATGGATAGGAGGTATCGATGATTGGTTTTATGCTCCCGCGTTCGAAGTGCTTCATAATATTCAAGACGAAATCCTGTGTCAGCTTCGCCTTGTACTCATCACTTCTAGGCGTCAGCAAGGTTCCTGTGACTTGTACGCATTTTGCCATTAAGGCAAATAAGTTCACCTGCGGTACCTTGACCCCGCCGAGCACGCCAATGAGCACCCACCGGCCTTCCTTCTTGATGCTGGCAAGGTTCTTCTCCCAATAATCCGCCCCTACAAAATCCAGAATTACATCTGCCCCTTGCCCATTCGTAGCACGAAGCACCTCTTCGTCAAAGGATTGCTCCTTATAATTGATGAGTACATCTGCACCCAATTCTCGACAGAAGTCCAGCTTCTTCGCAGAACCTGCAGTTACAATTACGGTTGCCTTGCTGATCTGTTTCGCAAGTTGAATCGCAGCTGTGCCTACTCCGCTGGCGCCTGCATGAATAAGCACCGTCTCGCCTTGTTGTAGCTTGCCAATCCAATATAACGTCTGGTACGCAGTTAAGAATACTTCTGGAATTGCCGCCGCATCAGCAAATGAGAATGAATCGGGAATCGGGATAACCCGGTCAATTGGCATGACCGCATATTCGGCATATCCTCCCCCATTAACAAGCCCCATTACTCGATCACCAACCGTATAGGTGCTCTCTCCATTGACTTCGATGACCGTTCCGGCAACTTCTACCCCTAGAATAGGGTTTGTAGCATATCCGGCCTTGCCTTCGCGCATGACAATATCTGTTCGATTCACTGCTGCAGCATGCACTTCGATTAGCAGTTCTCCAGCTTGCGGCTGTGGGCTCGGTAAATCTGTTATCTCCAGCTGCTCTGGTCCACCTGGTTTGTTCACGATTACACCCTTCATTGAGAGCCTCCTTGTTTATGTATCTCTTCACTTTGTTTGATAGTTATAGAACTATCATATTTAAGGCAACCCTTAAAGTCAAGATTACGGTATCGGAGTTCGTTTCTAGGGTAATTTCATGACGTCCCGTCACTTTTTTCTACTAACCATTGATTTAGAAGCTTGAGCTGTTTTTGACGGGCATCATCTATAGTCCGATAAGATTTATTACTTGAGTCTGCATACCCATGAAGTAAAATCTCGCCTCCTTCGGACATGATATAGGACACCATATCACCCTTTTCTCCATAGAAAGATAGCAGATAGGCTGGGTATTCGGGGAAATTGGATGCCGAGAAGTCATTTCGAACCCGAATATCTTGAAGTGTACTCATAACGAGCTCAATTTGTTTGTTATCAGTGATGTGAGCGTAATTATTTCCTTCGTTATCCCCTGACATAAACTTCTTCAGAAAAATAGATTCGATCTTGGCTTCATTTACATAATCCATGACTAAATCATGTAGTGAATACGTAATTCGTGTCTGATACACATGATTACCTAGTACGCCCGAAATCAACAACAGGGCAACAATCATAATTGGCATTTTGTATCGTGACATTCCAACCGCCCCCACTATCGTTCTAGTTTTCGTATCTACGTAAATACTACCAGATTATAGAATTCAATAGAGCTACTCTTTTTTGAAACAAGTTATAAATGTAAATGAAGTTATTGATCAGATGACGGGATCGCAGATATTTCCCACATGGTAACTGAGGAATGACAGTATGAATAGGTGCAATTGTGTGAACACTGATTCAGAAGCATTGATCCTATTAGCTAATTCGAGGTGTGAATACTTGAATAACCATTTCTCAATCCGTTTTCTATATCTATATGTATTCATCACGGGCGCTTCCGTCATGGCGATCGAAATTGCAGCTTCCCGCTTCCTAGCGCCATACTTTGGTACTTCGATGATTGTGTGGGCGAACATTATTGGACTTATCCTTCTATCACTCTCTCTCGGATATTGGGTTGGTGGCAAATGGGCCGATCGTTGGCCGAGCGGCAAGTTGTTAATGATGCTGTCACTACTGTCCGGTGTCCTTGTGTCCTTATTGCCCTTATGGGGTAGCTTCATATTTCAGTTTCTTACCAATGGCATAATGAATACACCCGTCTGGATCATTTTCTGTTCGTTCTTCGCCGTTTTAATCGTATTTGCTCCCCCTGTATTTTTACTGGCGATGGTGAGTCCGTTTGCAATTCGGTTAGTATCCGATCAATCGAAGGACATTGGCCGTGTAGCTGGCAATCTGTATGCGTGCTCCACATTAGGGAGTTTAGTGGGCACATTCGGCACTGCTATGATTACGATCCCATTGTTGGGAGCAAGAGAGTCAATTTATATTTGGTCTGCTGCTCTGATTGTAATTAGCGGTTGGGGACTGCGACATACGAAGCAGCGTTGGTTGGTTTTGCTTCTACTTGTTCCTGTGCTTTCCTATTTCTTCATCAATGACAACGTGTCTACTTCCGCAAATGAGAAAGTCCTCTGGTCCAAGGATACGTTCTACCAATATGTCAGAGTCGTCGAGGCTTCTAATGGAGATATTTCTTTAGTATACAACGAGGGCGGTGGTGTTCAATCGATCCGGAGGGCTAAGCCAGGATTGCATGCTGGCGACTACTACAATGATTATTTAGTGCTTCCCTATTTGACCAACTCGCCGGATCAGCTGCTCGTATTGGGTTCCGCTGGTGGTACGATTCCTCGGTTGTTGGCTGAGTATGTGAAGCCACAATTTCCAAATATGAATGTTACTGGTGTAGAACTAGATCCCGAGGTTATTGCGCTTAGTTATCAATTTATGGGGCTGAAGCCTGAAGATGCTCAGATTGTGAATCAGGATGCGCGTGTATTTATTAGTAATACGAATCGAAAATACGATATCATAGTTGTCGACTGCTACTCGCAGCAAATCTATATTCCTGCTCATTTATCGACTCTGCAGTTTTTTGATACCCTTCGATTGCATCTGAATCCAGATGGACTCATTGCTTTAAATGTGAACGTGACAACACCCGATTCTCCACTGCTCTTAGCGATGGCGAAGACAGTGAAGCAGGTATTTCCCAACACGTACATCGTGAAGTCGTCAGGGCAATACAACTACATGATCATCGGATCCATACGCCCGCTGCAAACAGATAATCTCAATCGAATACATCTGAATAGTCCCATTCACCCGTATCTCGAACAATGGCAGAAAGGGCTAAAGGAAGTGAATGATGAGCTGCTTGCCAACGCACAAGTATTGACTGACAACCACGCTCCAACTGAAATGCTAACAGATTCGATGATTTTTGGGTCAATTCCGGATCGCCCTTAATCCTTGTATACGAATAAAGCCACTTTACTGAACAATATGTTCAAGTACAGTGGCTTATATTCATTTCATTTTTTTGACTCTCATAACGGGGGATTCGCGGCTTTATGATGTTGTTGTGAAGAATACCGTATATACAGCACTTTGCGTGATATTAGGAGCAGCATAGTTGTTATACCAATTTGGAAACCGTTTTGTTTCAGAACCAATTATCGCAGTAATAGGTGCTGCCAATTGAGAGGTAACTGGTTAGTATGGACATGTTGATAGCTTGTTATTTTCACTATGTTCGTAATAAGTGGCGATATTTCTAGAGTCATCCGATCCTGCCCTACTGCAATATGTGGCCCAATGACAGGCTGAACCTCAAGCGTAAGGAGAAAGTCATACCCACGATTCTTGGGATTTTGATCTATTCTCTCTGCCTTTACAATGTCTATTTCATATGGATACACAACAGGATCTACCTTCAATATCTTACTGTAATAAGAATTGACGGCCTCTTGGATTTGGGGCAGAAGCAGAAGCAACAGCATGTCGGGATACAAATCAGAATCTGCCTCTTTAAGCATTCTATTGACCTCGGCGTTTGCCTGAATGGGCAGGGACAAGACAACTGTGATTAGAATAATGGTTGTAAGAACATGAAATTGTTTCATTTGATTCACCTCATGCAAACTATCTCCAGAATTATGTTCCTCTATACATGTTCAGGTACTAAGATTCGTCTTCACAAGAAATTATTTTGCTCCAGGCAAAATATGTGTTGTTGGTGAAACATATTTGGAATATACTACATTCAAAGCTCACCTATTCATTATGAGAGAAAAACAGTTGAAGGAGGAGAATTCATACATATGGTTAACATGTATCGAATTCTAATAGAGGGATCAATTTACTCAATCCTATTTCTAGTCATCTTGCTCACCTCTCTTGCCTACAATCCAAGAATATGGCTACAGGATTATCCGAAGGAAATACAACGGTTGGCAAAGCCTAAAAGCAAGACGGAAGAAAGGCAGTTTCTTCTTATAGGCTCGGTTGTCATGCTGCTTACGCTTGCTCCATTGCTATCATCGATTGTACTCGATGGAAATCAGATTACGTTTTGGACTACTTTCATTCAGTTTTATTTGATTTTCACAATGGTTAGCCTGACGGATCTCATCATCTTGGATTGGCTCCTATTCTGTATCATTACGCCTGCATTCATTATCATTCCAGGTACACAAGGCGCTCGAGGATATAAAGACTATCAATTCCATTTTATTGGCTTTTTAAAGGGTGCCGTTATTTATGGAGCATTTAGCTTGATATTGGCCGGCATTCGCATTGTGGTAACGTATATTTAATCAAAAAAGACAAGCACCTTGACTCCTAATGATAAGGATGTGAGGTGCTTGTCCGTTATTCAATGTATGATCCTACTGTTGTGATATTATTTAAACGATGCGTAGCCTTCATCAGCCATGACAACACTGCCATTAATTGCGCTAGCTTCATCAAGGGAGAGCAAGTATACCGTATCGGCTACTTGTTCAGGCTGTGTCAACTTATTGCCGATAACCTTCGCTTTCATCGCATCTACCATGCCTTGATCTTTGTAGCCTTGAATAATCGGTGTGTCGACAGCGCCCGGTGCAACAGCAAGCACTCGAATGCCATATGCAGCGAGTTCAAGCGCAGCGGACTTCGTCATCATGATGACAGCCCCCTTCGTTGCATGGTAAGCGAATGTCCCCGGCGAAGCCAGAAATCCGAACACCGAAGCGGTATTAATAATTACCCCACGAATTCCGAGCTCTCTCATCTTGCGTCCAGCTGCAATAATTCCGTACGCAACTCCATGTTGATTCACATTAATCACATCATGGTAATCCTTCAGATTTTGGTCAAGCACAGGAGTCACGCGGCCAATCCCCGCATTATTGAACATCACATCAATTCGGCCGAACGTTTCAACAGCCTTCTCTACGAGTGCTTCTACCTCTTCTAGTTTGGACACGTCAGTTTTGACAAAGATCGCTTCACCGCCCAGTTTTTTAATGAGGGCAACGACTTCTTGTCCTGCTTGTTCATTAAAGTCAGCGACAACGACACGATCCCCTTTTTTGGCGAACTTCAATGCCGTCTCTTTCCCAATTCCACTTGCCCCACCTGTAATAACCGCTACTCTTGTCTCAGCCATGCTCGATTCCTCCTCGTCGAATGTGTACGTACTTCATCATAACTGTGAGATTATTCATTGACTCTTGCTTCTTGCTATGCCTTTATTGTAACACTCTAGATAATTAACTAAAATTTATATAAACTAATATATAATTAAGTATTACTTAAGTAATGAATTGAGGTGTCTATATGAATATTGAGCAGCTTGAGAATATTGTTGAGGTGGCGAAGACAGGATCTTTAACGAAAGCCGCACAACAATCGCATGTAACCCTTTCGGCCATTAGTCAGTCCATTTCCTTGCTGGAATCAGAACTCGGCATTCGAATATTCCAGCGTTCACGCGGACAAGGAGCGGTTCCAACGCCTGAGGGTCAAGCAATCATTGGCATTGCGAGTGAAGTATTAGCGAAACTCAATGAACTGAAGGCAGAAGCACAGTCTTATACCAATACCGTAAACGGACTATTACGGATAGCCACAATTCCCGGGCCAATGCATTTATTAATCGATGTTATATCCCGCTTCAAGCGCGATTACCCTGCTGTCAAATTTGAAATCATGGAAAAAGGCCCCAAAGAAATCGTGGATCTAATCAAGCAGGATAAGATTGATATCGGTTTGATCGCTTTATCGGAAAGTCTCCTTCATCAACAGCGCAATTTAACATTTCAGAGATTGCTCGAAGGCAAGCTTGTCGTCGGAGTGAATGAGCAATCACCACTGCGCTGGGAACATGTGATAACACCAGAGAAGCTAATCAATCAGACGTTCGTCCTCTATGAGGATGAACATATTCGGAATTACATGTCACAGTTTGTCGAAACGTATGGTGGGGTTGATGTTTTGTTCATCAGCAACAATACGCAAGCGATTCACAATGCGGTAAAAGAAGGAATTGCGGTGACGATAGGAATAGACTACTCGTTCAAAGAGGATAGTCAGCAAATCATTCCTATAACCTTGGAATCTCCTAATATAGAGCGATTTTATTATGGCTGGGTGCATGCCTCAGACAAGCAAATTTCGCATGTGGCGAAGCGGTTTCTGAATCGTTTAAAATCCGAACTCTAACTCAGTCGTCAAAAAATTACTGTTGACAAACGAATGCAGAGGTCTATAATTTGATTTATCACATGAAAGCCAAAAAGCAAAAAAGCAAGAAAGCAAAACAGTAGAATATCAAAAAGCGTAGAACTAATACAGTAGCTGTCTGTGGCGGAAAATCAGAGACTTGGTGGAAGGTGCGAACTAAGCCGGGACATGCAGTGAATTACAATTAGGGAGCTGACTTCGGTCCGGCAATGCCGTTAAATAGATGAGTGAACAAAAGTTATTTTGTTAATCAGGGTGGTACCGCGGAACTTCCGTCCCTATTTGGGGATGGAGGTTCTTTTTTTATATATACAGGTTGTTCAACAAGTCGACTTATGAGCATCAACCACTACAACTACGACATAAAGGAGTGAAACGAACATGAAACGACAAGTATCAATTGGGTTAGCGCTGTTACCTATCCTTGCGCTAATGGCTGCGGGGGCTGCCTCGATTTCCATCTGGAAAGCAGGCATGTTCATCCCGCTTATGATTGGCATCATCGTCACCGTTATAGTAGGGGTGATTAGCGGTTATAAATGGGATGAGCTTCAGGACATGATGGTAAATGGCGTATCCAAAGCAATGCCAGCAATATTCATTTTGCTTGTCATCGGGATGATCGTTGGAACATGGATTTCTAGTGGAGTCATACCTACCATGATCTACTACGGCTTATCTTTTATTCATCCCTCATTCTTTGTTCCAGCAGTCGCTATCGTAACTGGCATTGTTGCCATTACGCTCGGCAGCTCCTTCACTTCCATCGCTACGATTGGGTTGGCATTCATGGTCATAGGTGAAGGCATGGGATTCTCCCCCGGCTTAATTGCAGGGGCAGTCATATCAGGAGCATTCTTCGGCGATAAGCTGTCGCCGTTATCCGATACAACGAATATTGCACCAGCAATGGCTGATACGGATTTATTCAGCCATGTACGACACATGTTATGGGATACGATTCCCGCGTTTGTTATCGCAGTTGCTTTATATGCCCTAGTTGGCACGCGCACAGTAGAAGGTGCTGTGGATACAGCCAATATCGATATGATATTAACCGGAATTCAAAATTCGTTCATTATCCATCCCTTACTACTGTTGCTGCCTGTTCTTACCATCTTCTTAATGATTAAGAAACTTCCGGCTCTGCCGACATTGCTGTTAGTAGGAATCATTGGCGGAATAATCTCTATGGTCGTGCAAGGTGATAGCCTCACAACGATGGTGAACACAATGACGAACGGATTCCATACCGAATCCGGCGTGAAAGCAGTCGATTCCTTATTGAATCGCGGCGGTCTAGTCTCTATGCTGAATACGATCGGGCTGTTGACCATTGCAACTGCACTTGGTGGATTGCTTGAAGGAACATGCATTTTCCAAGCACTTGTTCGGCCATTCGTATCCAGAATTAAGACTTCAAGTTCGCTCATTGCGACTACTATTGCATCAACCTTCCTTGTAGCCTTTGCAAGTGGCGCGCAATTTCTGGCGATTATATTGCCTACACGTACATTCGTTCAGACCTACAAGGACATGAATATTGATACGAAAAATTTATCAAGATGTGTGGAAGCTGCTGGAACAGTCGGCATAACGCTAGTACCCTGGGGAGTTCCCGCTGTGTTCGCTGCAAACATGCTTGGCGTGAGTGCGGAACAATTTATTCCATACATTTTCTTCGCCTTCCTTGTTCCGCTTATTAATATCGTATACGGGATCACCGGTTGGACCATTGTGAAGAAGGAATATCCTGTTCACGCGAAGGGTGATCAAGTAACAGCAGGAGGAATCGGACATGAATGAGGTTATCGTCAATATTGTCGGAACAGCACAAGATGCTGGGGTACCGCACCCGAATTGTTTTTGTCAGAATTGTATGGCTGCAATGCACAATGGTACGCGCAGACGCGCCGCTTCCTTAGCCATTATCGAACCGGATCGCAAACAATGGCATCTTATAGATGCAACACCAGATATGCGAGAGCAGATGGCTTCCGTACAGATGAAGTACCAGCTTCAAGGAGAGCTCATGAGCAGTATTTGGCTGACCCATGCGCATATTGGCCACTACCCTGGGTTGATGTTCTTGGGCAGAGAGGCGATCGGTGCGAGAGGTGTTCCTGTCTTCAGTGGGAACAAGATGAAGGAGATGCTGGAAACCAACGCCCCTTGGTCGCAATTGGTGGAATTGAATAATATACAATTGAACAGCATTCACCACGAGCGGCAAGAACAGTTGTCTCCTCTCGTTCGAATAACACCGATTGAAGTACCGCATCGCAATGAGTTGTCGGAGACATTCGGGTTCTGGATCGAAGGCCCTTCACGCAAGCTGCTCTACATTCCGGACATCGATCGATGGAACGAATGGGATCGTGATATTTATGACATAGCGAAGGAAGCAGATATATGCTTATTAGATGGAACATTTCATTCCATTGAAGAAATTGAGCGGATGGGACGCAATTACAAAGAAATACCCCATCCTGTCATGACCGAAACGATGGATCGGTTGCAAGGATTGGCTGAGCATACTGAGATTTACTTTACACACTTCAATCATACGAATCCGGTTAACGACCAAGCAAGTTCCTTTTCGAAGCTCGTACTGGATAGAGCGTTCTTTATCGCTGAAGATGGAATGGAACTAAAATTGTAAATCGTTGATCGTTCAACAGCACTGCCTTTCTTTCTGCAAAGATAAGAAGGCGGTGCTGTTTTTTCTCTCCTTTGCAGCGCAGGGTTCATTTTTCTGGTTAGCGAAGCTTCTGATTTACACTTATGCTATGGATGAATTTCCTAACTTCGACTCAAAATAATGGTTATACATGATCGCATTGATTACTGAGTTGACTTGAGATCGAACAAAGGAGAACAAACCTCATGCCGCGACCTTCCATTACCTTTCTGCAAGCTTGTTTTATTGTCATTATGTCTACAGGCCTTATGAATCACGTTACTGTTATTCCACTTCTGCTGCGTGAAGCTCATAAAGACGGTTGGGTTAGTGTTCTGATTGCACTCGTACTCGCCTTGTGCTGGATTCCGCTGCTTTTGATCATAGTTCGAGCCAAGCCGAATCGCCCCCTACCCTTGTTCTCTTGGGTTTATTCGCTGGGTGGCAGCTTTGCCGCTTGGACGGTTACGATTTTGATTATTACGTATTTGCTCTTCTCGGCATTTGTGACATTAGAAGACACGGCAACTTGGACCAGAATCTCATATTTGCCAAGTACCCCGGCGACTGTAATCGCTGGTGCGTTGATTCTATTGTCCCTCTCCAGTGCCTTAATCGGCATACATTCAATTGCGATCTGTGCTGGCATTCTTCTTCCGATCGTCATTATTCTCGGATATGTCGTAATGAGTGCTAACTTTCAATATAAGGATTATTCCCTGATATTCCCATTATTCGAACATGGGTTTACTCCTATTATAAATGGGCTCATTCTGATCGGAGCCGGTATGGCCGAGCTGATTCTTATCATTTTCATGCTGCCGCACATGTCAAATAAGCCAAGATTCTGGGGTATGTCTACGCTTGCGTTCATTCTTGCCGGCCTTACAATCGGCCCTTATATCGGCTCTATAGCTAACTTCGGAATTGTAAATGCTTCTTCCATGCGGTATCCGGCCTTCGAGCAGTGGAGAATTGTAACCGCAGGCAAATACATTGAGCATCTTGATTTTTTGTCAATTTATCAATGGTTATCGGGTTCTTTCATCCGAATAGCTTTGGCGATCTTCCTCATCATCGATGCCATTCCACATCGAAGCCATCATACGAGGATCGGTGTTGGCGTGGCGACGACTGCAATCATATTCCTTGCTGTTGTTACTTATCGAGATGACATTCAATTCGTCAATTTGTTAAGAATCGTCTATTTCCCAATCGTTACGTATGTACTTATATTTCTGTCCGTGATGCTCGCTGTTCTCACCTACTACAGACAGCACAGATACAAAGGAGGGATCGTTCGTGAAACCAAATAAAACGTTGAATCAAAGACCGAAGGATCATTCAGCTGAAAGCCAGCCGATTACCCTCCAACAGTTATTTTGTGCATTGGAGAATTGTGCAGATGTTCAGAAGAAAACCTACTCATTTGGATCAAGCATGCGTTCGTACACTGTATCTTTCATCTATTGTGAAGGATTGGCTGACACTAAACAGTTGAATCAATATGTGATCCCCCAGTTGAAAGCCAATTTGGAGGATGCCAATTCTGTGCAGGATCTGCTTCACAAACATAATAGCTTATTAGCAATCCAGCCTATCGAGGCAAAGAATAGAGTACATGATGTAGAGACATTATTGTTCGCTGGGCATCTCATTATCGAGTTCAAAGAACAAAACGCTTACTATTCGCTCGACATTGCAGACCCGCCCAATCGAGCTCCCGAAGAATCCAATACCGAAATTTCAATTAAAGGATCGAAGGACGGCTTTACGGAGAGCTGTATGATGAACATTGCACTTATTCGCAAGCGTCTTCGTACCCGCTCATTAAAGTGTGAGTCCTTTGTTCTTGGAGTTCGAAGCCAAACCAAAGTTTCCTTGCTCTACATCGAGGATATAGCGAATCCAAGCATGATGCGTGATATTAAGCAGCGCATTGAAGCAATCGATACAGATGCTATCGTCAGCAGTTCGCAGCTAGGAGAAGCTCTTGGCGACTCAACTTATTCCTTGTTCCCTTTACTCGATTACATTGGAAGACCCGACTATGCCGTACAATCCCTCGTCAGGGGCAGATTCATCATCATTGTTGAGGGGACACCCATGGTGCTGATTGGTCCAGCAAACTTGGTATTAACATTAAAATCGCCTGAAGATATCCATTTCCCGTATTTTTTCGTAACGTTTCAAAGGCTGCTGCGGATTGTCGGTTTGATGATCTCTATCTTTATGCCGGGATTTTGGATTGCGTTAATTGCCTTCAATTTAGAACAGCTCCCATTCCCTCTATTAGCAACAGTAACGAACTCTCGATTAGGGCTTCCACTGTCTGCTCCTATGGAGATGGTATTAATGCTTGGGTTATTTGAGATTTTCCGTGAAGCAGGCATTCGCTTGCCAAAGGCGGTCGGGCAGACGATCGCCGTCGTAGGAGGGCTCATTGTTGGAGATGCCTCGATTCGAGCAGGTCTCAGTTCCCCTACTACGCTTGTTGTAGCAGCAGTCACGGCCGTCGCTACCTTTACTTTGGTAAATCAATCGCTGAGCGGCACGGTAAGTATATTGCGTCTGTTTGTGTTAATCGTGTCTTCCATGCTTGGCATGTACGGTTTCTTCATTTCCGTCATGGCCATACTTGTCTATTTGTCGTCACTGCATTCATTTGGCATACCCTACTTATCACCACTGTCACCGCCTATTTTCGGGGATATGCTGAAATCGCTTATTGCTTTGCCTGTCAAAATTGTAAATCGTCGCCCTATTATGCTCCGAACTACTGACAAGACCCGCGAAGGAAAGGAGCCAAAATGAGCGTATTTGATCACACAGTAGATAAATCTCCGTGCAGACACGGTATAAATAAACTATGCTTACTTATCAGCGTGCCTTGCCTATTCTTGCTCCTTACGGGCTGCTGGGACATTAAAAATGTTCAGGATCTGAACTACGTCACTGCTTTTGGCATTGATTATGATAACGGGAAATATATTGTGTATACGAACTCCTTGGAGTTCACAAATGTCGCCAAGCAAGAAGGGACAAGAATCTCTAGCAAAACACCTACTTGGATTGGACGCGGAGAAGGATATACACTGGACACAGCAGTAAATGACATTTTTGCAGCTTCCACGCTGCAAATTATTTGGGATCATACGGCTGTACTCATTTTCAGTGAGCGCGCCTTGCAAAAAGATGTGAATAAGATGGTTGATTCCCTTCTTCGTTTTTCAGGAATTCGTTATACGCCATGGGTGTACGGCACCAAAACTCCAATCGAAGACCTATTCACGGTATCGCTTCCATTCAATTTGTCACCCATCGCTTCTATGCTATATTCCCCGGACGATGTACTGAAGCAGCAGTCGAACATTCCTCCACTGCAGTTGATGAAAATGGTCGCACAGCTGAATGAGCCGGGAAGTACCGTATTATTGCCCAGCCTTTCCTTGAACAATGAGGAATGGACCAAGGACAAGAAGAAAATTAGTCAGTACGAGCTCAATGGAGTGTTTGTACTTCAAAAAGGGAAGTATAAAAGTTGGCTGAAGCAGGAAGAAGTACTTGGCTTGCGATGGATGTCAAATCAAATTAAAAGGGTTCATATAGGAGTAGGGCGTCCAACCACTCCTGATGCGGTTCTTACAATAAATAAACCGAAAGCATCAGTTAAGGTGTTGCTGCAAGGCGAAGTCCCTAAGTTCAACCTCGTAATCGATGTCCGAGGCTCTGTCGAAGAAATTACGGATAATTCAACCAAAGAATATATCGTTGCCGCGGCCAAGGAAAAAATAAGGAATGACGTACAACAAACATTTCAACAAGGATTGAATAGAAAACTCGACATTTATTCGCTGCAAAATCGTGCATATCGCAAGTACATCTCCATTTGGCAAAAAAACAAAAATGGTTCCTTACTGCAGCTCACGCCCAACTCTCTTGAACGGATTGACGTCAATGTCCAGATAGAGGATTCTGGGATGAATCGTCTGAACCGATAACAAAAGCCCTGACAACCTGTGTCAGGGCTTGCTTGTATGTTTGAAGCTACTGTCCCCACACCTCAAACTCATAGATGCGTGCTGCAGAATCAGATTCTTGTGTTGCCTTTGTTATGTTCAGCTTCGCGTAACGTGCCGAAGTTGGTACAATATTATGTGTCGTCTTGCCAGCATTATTGCCGCTTACCGTCACTACATCCATCCAGTTCACGCCATCTTCACTTAGCTGAATGTTGAAATCTCTTGTATTGAAGCTTGCCGCTTCTCCGCCTTCTTGCGCATGCTTGATGATAAATTTATCAACGGTATATACGGAGCCCAGATCGACCTGCAGCCAGTGGGGCTCAGAGCCCGTTGCACACCACTTGCTATTATTTGCAGTAGTTCCGTCAAACGCCTTGGCAGGTGTCTCACCCGGTACGAAGCGGTCTGCCGTAGCATTTTGATTAAGAGCTAAATTCATTGTGGAAGGGGCCTCCTGCCATGCAAAGCTTGCTTGAGCAGCGGAACTTCGTACCCCATTCGTTCCTAGCGCCAACACTTCTAATGTTGTTTGCTGCTCCCCGGAGTTGCGGCTCATCGGTTGAACATAATAGGCTGTATTCGGTGTCGCCCCTACGAACTCACGTGTTCCATCTGGCTTCACTCGATATACTTCATACGCTTGCACATTGCCGCTTGCAGATGCATTCCAATTCAACCGAGCATCTGCTGTATTGCCTGAGAAATCAACTTCCTCGATAGCCAAGTTGGTTACCGCTTCTGGAGAGGACATATCTCCTCTATTCCGAATAGATAATTGCCCAATATTGATCGCGTAGTTGTTAATTGCATTGCTGCTGTCGAACTTCAGTGAAATTGCATCAACAGTTCGATCTGCGAAGCTGCCGACGGATATCTCCTTGGTATTCCATACGCCTGGATCCCCATCCCCTACTTCGAAGAATTCGAATTGACCCGGATTATCAGCGAACGAAACGCCAACTTTCATATGAGATGCAGCTTGTCCTGTCTTATAGGTAACGGATATTTCCGTATCACCGGACAGCGGCAGATTCGTTCGATAGAGCTTCAGATGCGTTGCGTTCTGTGAACTCAATGAGCCAGACACCTTCAGTGAGCTTCCACCGTAATAAGCTGTACTCCAATCGAAACTCGGCTTCAACGCTGTACCGGAGCTTTCTGTAATCCAACGCCAAGTTGGCAGTACATCCTGTAAGCTGCGATTGTTCCATTCCTTCATACTTAGGACGGTACCATCGACTGCAAATTGATTGCCGTGCCCCGTATTAAAGGTAGTCGTGAACGGCAGATGCTGAATTGATGATTTATCAGCAAAGTAATTAGCGATCCCTTTCCAGCTTGAAGATGTTGTCGTATTGCGCGGGTCGCTGTTCGGACCTACCCAATATTTCATCTCCTTCGTATAGAATTCATCATTGCTCGTTGAACTGCGATATGCCCAATCTGGCCGATAAATGCCGAGTGAGGTAGCAGCTTTCTGATTGCTAGGGAAGATTCCAGCCCAGTTGACGTTCGTGTTGTAGCCATTCGCCTCTGTATCAATGCCGGCATATAAATCATAAGGATCGCGATTTAAACTGATCGCTTTATTTTTAGAGTTCTGAAGCATCGAAGCGGACCAATTGAAGTTGAGGAACATACTGTCCGCAACCTTTTGCGTACCATTTTGCAGGAACATTTGATTTCGTGCATTTAATTCATTTTGCCAGCTGATGCTGCCGCCGTTCGTCATTGAGTCATACCACATGATCTGCATATTGGATGGCTTATGCGCTTGCAAGTATTGCATAAATTGCTGCATCTTCGTGGCGTCCGAAGAATTCCCGCCAGCTGTCTCTTGGTTGATGAACCAGCCATCGAAGCCGAAGTAGCTGGCTGCTTCAATCAGTTTGTCAGCTACTGGAAAGGAACCATCCGGTTTCTGCTGCAGCATTTGTTTTACCCATTGGTATTGGCCACCATATGCAGTTGGAGGGAAGAAGATGGTTCCGAGAATCGGAACTCCATTCTTGTGTGCTGCATCAATAATATCTGCACTTGGCGGAACGATCAGGCCCTCGGAAGCTGATCCTCCCCACAGCACCATAACATCAACATATTGCCAGTAACCGAAGGCATCGGTACGGAACTGCCCTGTACCTTGAGACGGAACACCACTCGTATTATCATTCAGCGCCGACAATGCAACAAGCCGGGAATGGTCTTGCGCATTCGGATTTACTTTCTGTCCTGTGAACCGATCTGCAAGTGAGATCGTTCCACGGTTGAATTTCGCATCCTTGTCGGTTGTTGGGCTCCACTCTAGGAGAGTAGCTGGATGCCAGTATGAGGTGTGCGGCTGCTCCGCATATGCAGTGGGAGCCATCACCGGGCCGAATGTGGAAATAGCCAGAAGCGAGGTGATGAGTAGAAGCTTCACTTTCTTTTTCATCGTGTTGACCACTGTAAGTCTCCTCCTCGCACCATGAGGTGCTATATTCGAATACAATTTAAATCTACTAGAAATAAAGCGCTTACATAAGTGTAATTAACTTATATTCAATGTATAAAGTATAGTGTGTTTGAATTGTATATCTGGTATTTATATACATATCAATCAAAATTTAAAACATCCCTCTTTACTTGTGCTTGAAAAAGAAATCTCTTGCATTGAGAGGCGATCAGTGTGCTGAAGTCAATTACGAAGATATTGATAATTTAGATATTGGGGGAGTAGCCGTTTACAGTGGTCAACTCAACTGCTTTATACTGTCTGATTTGAGTGTTTACTCAATTCGTTAAATTACATTTTCTGTATAGTGCTTCGATGATGGCTAGCGAGACCAACGAGATGAATATCCCCCTGTTCTATTGGTCTCGACCTCAGTAATACCTTCCTACAGAAATTTTCCCTGGCCTGTTCTCTGACAGTCTAGCTCTGCCGAGAAACAACTGCCGTACAGAGTTAGCCTTGCGATTGTTGTGAACCGCTTGAAGCTCTGATTGCAAACAAGCCGGAAAGTGCAGCAGCTATCCCACAAGCACATAAGACCAGAAATAAATTGATCTGTGTATGATTCATTACCAGTGCTGCTATCATTGGGCCGGCAGCAACGCCGACAAAACGCATACTGCTGTACAAGGAACTAATCGTACCTCTATGCTTCTTCTCAATGCTTGCGGTTATAAAGGAATCGAGACAGGGCAAGGATGCTCCTATTCCGAGGAAAGCAGCGCTTAGCCAAATGAACAGGGATACAACAGATTTCGTTGGTATGCACATGCCAAGTCCTGCTGCTGTTAAGGCCAATCCGCACACAATGATCCATTTCATCGCGATTTTATTACTTCCTATGCATTTTCCAGCAATAAAAGAGGAAGTACTCAATACAGCCAACGGTATCGCAAGCAGCAGACCCTTTACAATTCCCTTATACCCATGCTTGTCTTCCAGCGATTCCGATAAATAAAATAACGAACTGAACAGCATGAACATGCCGAGTCCCCCGATAACAAATATGGCGATTAACCAACGCGAATTCTCTCGAATCAACTTCATCACTTGTATTAAAAAGTCGCGAACGGGTATTGGTTCGGAATCAGAATCAGATTCTTTGGGCTGCTTGACAAAAAAAAGGACGAGCAGAATTGAAATTAGACACAATACTGGAATGGCCCAAAAAGGAAGATACCAAACGATTGCTACCAGGGCTGTTCCCAAAATAGGGCTCAATACTTTACCGCATGTATTGGCCGTTTCGATAATGCCGAGACCACTGCTCACATCTTTTTCACTTTTGAACATATCCCCTACTAACGGCAGAACGATGGGCATTGCTCCAGCAGCACCAATTCCCTGCAGAACCCTTCCCAATAAAATGACTGAATAGGAATGATCCATCCAGACCGCTGCTGCGCCGCACACACCACCTCCAATGCCTGTTATGATAAGGCTGGGAATAATGACTGCCTTGCGGCCAATTCGATCAGATAAATAGCCGGCAATGGGTATGAGGAAAATCGCCATTACGGAATATACGGTAATGAGCAGGCTTGTTTGGAATGAGCTCACCTTCAACTGTCTCCTGATTTCAGGCAATACGGGAATTAGCATTGAATTGCCTAACGTCATTATCAAAGGAATTGATGAAAGTGCTAATAAGTCAAAACGTTTGTCAGCTTGCACTTGGGCACACCTCCGTGGGGTATCCACGTCATTTTAGAATTATTGTACACTTCCTCAATCCTTTTATTCTCTAATTCCGATGAATTAAAACGGATTTAAAGCGAAGTATGGGTACATCTAAGCAACACTTATGGCTTTAATACGACCTTTACGCATGGCTTGCTTGATCCAACGGCATTCGATGCGTAATGATGGCTGTAGGATCAAAACTGCCCTCCATTATTTTGTTATACAGCCCCGGCATATAATGGATTACTGGTGCTTGTCCCATTTTTAGTGTAATATTCCTTGCAAAAAAAGCACCTAACGGAAACAAATTATAATTGCCTCCATATACACCTGTTATCTGGACTGTGCCGCATTTGCGAACCGCTTTCGTCGATATTTGGATCGGTCCAAGCGTTCCCCCCTGCAGCTTCAGCTTCTGCTCGATATATTCAAGTGTTGATTTCTTCCCGTCAATACCAACGCAATCAATGACTACTTCGGCTCCCCCATGTGTAATTTCCTTTAAATGCTCCCCCATATCATCATTCTTCGTAAAATCAAACGTCTCGACACGATTTATTTGCTTGGCACGTTCCATTCGATAGGTAAGATGATCAACAGCTATGACGCGTTCGGCCCCTTTCATCCAAGCAAAGCGTTGAGCCATCAATCCTACAGGACCGCATCCAAGTACAATTACGGTATCGCCTGCTTTGACACCTGCATGTTCCACACTCCAATAGGCTGTCGGAAGCACATCAGACAGGAATAGAAGCGGCTCATCTTCAAGCTCGCAGGACGGGGGGATAACGAACGGCGTAAAATTGCCAAAAGGCACTTGAAGGTATTCCGCTTGACCGCCGGGGTAATTGCCGAACTTCTCAGAATATCCGAAATAGCCTCCCGAATCATAATGGGGATTACAACACGATCACCCTTCTTCATTCGAGCTACTTCCGATCCTACCTCTTCCACAATTCCCATTGGTTCGTGACCGATGATATAGCCTTTTGGCAGTGGAAAATTTTCTTGATATAAATGAAGATCTGATCCGCAAATGGATGTGCTTGTAATCCGCACGATAATATCATCTTTCTTTTCAATCTTCGCGTCATCTACGTTTTTTACTTCGATTGAATTTGCTCCCTGATATGTTACGGCTTTCATCATGATGCACCTCGCTATGGTTGTATGTTATTCCGTTATTGAGACAATATAATCATCGATATTATGTATCAGGGTTAGTAAGTTATTCAAAATAACACGGACTTCTATATTGGCATGAAAAAAGCCGCGCTGAGGCGGCCTGTATTCTATCGTATGAATATGAAAAATTAGCACCATGTTAGGTCTACAACTACAGGCAAATGGTCGGATGGAAACTGACCATTATCCTGATCCGAAAGAATTGCATATTGAAGAACATCGGCATGCTCGTTCACAAATACATAGTCGATAGGCGAATCTAGCTCCTCCCCGTTATCCCCTTTGAATACTGGTCCATTGTAGTATAGACAGTTGATTAATTGTGTCAACTGATAACCGTGGAACGTGAACGAAGGCCCAATGTGGGAGTTCTTAGCGGCGTATCGCGAATCCCTCAGCACCGCTTTGCCGTTAGCCTTGCCCGTCGTGAGAATCTGATAAGGTTCGGACGATTCCGTGCAGTTGAAGTCTCCTGTTACTACTACTGGTTCATTACCAGCCAATTCGGGAATCCGGTTCAAGATCATATAGGCACTCTGCTTCATCGCAACGGTTCCAATATGATCAAGATGCGTATTGAAATGTATGAACTTGGTTCCTGTCAGCTTGTCCAAAAACTGAACCCACGTCAGAATGCGTGGACAAGCGGCATCCCATCCTCGTTTTCCTGGGATTTCGGGTGTCTCGGATAGCCAAAACGTTCCGAACTCTAGCGGCTCAAGGCGATCCTTGCGATAGAATATAGCAACGAATTCTCCTGTGTCTGCACCATCGTCCCTGCCTGCCCCAATCCAGCCGAACTCAGGAAGCATTCGTTCCAAATCAGCAACCTGATGCCTCAATGCCTCTTGTGTGCCAACCACATCTATCTGATGGTAACGAATCATGCTAGCCACCATACCTGACCTGCGGCTCCAGCTATTCTCGCAATCTTGTTTGTAAGCGTCGTCATACTTGACGTTAAAAGTCATGAATCTGATATGCTGCTCTCCAACATTGCTCTTCATACTTTCTGCACTCCTCCTGATGCTAAGCTTACTTATGCACTAATCCAATTCATAGAGCTAAAATAACTCCAGAAGTATGTTCATTATCGCATGATTGAAATCGGAATGCCAGATTGCCATGTTAACGGATGAGAGGGATAGAAGTAGTGCCTGAACCGGCTGACGATAATAATAGTCTTATTGCTCATGCAATGAGTACTTGCATGGTTCTGCGTGGAACAAGGCTGAAGGAAGATATCACAGAAAACGGCACATTTAATCGAATGTGCCGTTCATGCATTAACCTCGCAACACCTAATTCGTCATGATCTCGGCCGGTGAACCTTATGCTTTCGAGCGAGTTAATAAATACAGAAAGTAAGGGGCGCCAATTACAGCGACGACAATTCCCGTGGGCACCTCTGATGGCTGTAATATCCATCGCCCAATTGTATCTGCCGTAATCACAAGCAAGGAACCGGCTAAAGCCGAAGTCGGCAGAAGGAGTTGGTGTTTGGAGCCCACAAGTCGTCTAGCTAAATGCGGTCCAATAAGCCCCACAAAGCCGATGCCACCGCTGACCGCCACACATGAGCCTGCCAATCCTACTGCTGCTGCCAACAGCAAAATTTGTTCTCTCGATACAAATGCCCCCAGCCCAGTTGCCGTCTGTTCACCCAAGTTTAGAACATTCATGATTCGAGCTTTGTAGAAAATGTAGGGTAATAGCACGGCGATGAACGGAAGAAGTGCAAGTACATACTTCCAATTCGTTCCCCAGATGCTTCCGGCAAGCCATGTCGCCATCGTTTGATATTTTTCGGGACTAAGCTTTAATGTCAGAACGATCATAGCTGCACTGATGCCGGCAGCTACCGCTATACCAGTTAACAGTAATCGTGTAGGCGATATATTCTCATGCCGTTTGAAGGATAGCAAGCAGATGAGAGCTGCTGTAAGTCCAGCCCCAAGCCACGCGAACACAGGCAATAAATAGATTGGAGCCTGTGCAGTTGACGGGTAAAACGAGATGAACAACATTACGGCAAGACCAGCGCCCGCATTAATGCCTAAAATGCCTGGATCAGCCAATGCGTTGCGCGATATGGCCTGCATGACACAGCCGGATACCGCCAGACCTGCACCGATAAGCAATGAAATTACAATGCGCGGTAATCGGAAGTCGAATAAGATTAGCTCTTCTTTTTTTGTTCCTGAACCGAACAATGTACGCAGCAAATCCATGGGGGATAAGCGAATAAATCCTGTATTCATGCTAATGATAACCATAATGACAATCAGCACGGCTATCGTAATCATAATCGCGATGCTCCGCTGCTTCTTTCGTTTTTGAATCATCGGTAAAGATAGACTTGTCATCGTTTACAGCCCCCTCCTTTCCTTGCGTGCCAAAAAGAGGAAGAAGGGTACACCGATTAAAGCGATTAATGCCCCGACAGGTGTTTCGTATGGCGGATTCACCATGCGAGCGGCAAGATCAGCGATTATAACCAGCAAGCTGCCAAGCAAGGCTGAGCATGGGATAATCCAGCGATAATCCACGCCAACTAAATAACGGGTAACATGTGGAATAATCAAGCCTACAAAGCCAACAGCTCCAACAACAGATACGGCTGCACCAGCCAAAATAAGCACAATGACCGTGCCTGCCAATCTTACGAGGCGTGTTCGCTGCCCCAGTCCCTTGGCGATCTCCTCTCCAAGACTGAGCATTGTAATCGAACGTGATAATACAATCGCCCCTACAAGAGCAGCTGCAATCCACGGAAACATCACTTCTAGCTGCGGCCATTTCGTGCCCGCTACTCCACCGGCGTACCAAAAAGCCAAATCCTGTCCAATTCGATAATATAATGCGATGCCTTCGCTCAGTGCGGATAAGAGAGCACTGAGCGCTGCCCCAGCCAATACCATTCGAACAGGGGTTAGTCCTCCCCTAGCTAATGAACCAATTCCATACACGAGCCCTGCGCCCAAGCCTGCGCCAAGAAAAGAATACAAAATTAAATACATGTAAGGCAGGCCTGGAAAAAATGCAAAGCATATGGCCAGCATGAACCCTGAACCCGCATTCAGGCCAAGCAAGCCTGAATCCGCCAGCGGATTGCGAGTCATGCCTTGCATAATAGCTCCGGCAACCGCGAAGCAGGCTCCTACCATTGCCCCACCCAATACACGCGGCAGTCTAATTTCTTGAATAATTTGATGCTGTGTTACTTCAGGATTGAAGCGAAAAATTGCCTCCCATACGGTAGACATCTGAATATCTGCCGCACCGAACGATACAGATATAGCGATCCCGAACAGCAATGCGAAGGAACCGCCAATAAGAATAAGTGTTGCTGCCATTGGACGTGAGCGAAATTCAAATGCTTGCGATGCAGCTTCCTTAGGTAAAGACTTAGCCACTTGACCCATACATGCCACCCTTGCTGATTCTAAATTAAAATGATATTGATTATCATTTGCATTAAGATATATTTTAGGACATTTTTCCTCTTGTGGCAATGGAGAAAATGAATTGATTTTTTGTACAATTGTCACTACTAATTCAGTTCATATCCGTCTTTTTTCAAATAGATGCGGACTAAATTTCTCATTTTCCAATCGTCGTCCACGACCAAAATTTTGCCGCTGTGCATCTCCTCCTCGATGTTCAAGCTTTGTATATTCACAATACTGCATAAATTTGTGTTTTTTATGAATCTCCATCATTTCTCCATATTTGCTGTCTATACTGAGACTGTATTCTACAAGAATGATAATTCAGGAGGCATGGAATTGAAAAGCTTATTCTCAACTCGCAATCGGATGCTCCAAACCATGGTCGTCACCGGGATAATTGCATTACTAGCAAGTGGATGCTGGAACGGAGGAACTGCCAAGGATCATACCAACATGGATCATGCTTCTATGTCGAACAAACAAGAGTCGAAGCTTACATCGAATACCGACACAGATATAGTAAAAGAAATAGTGAAGCGTACTGTAACTACACCCACTGTTGATGGCACATCCCTAACCATTACTGCTCAACCAAGTAACTTGGAAGTATCCAATGGGGTGGTGCTGCCCGTATGGACATTTAACAACTCAGTTCCTGGGCCGCAGATTCGAGTAACGGTTGGCGATATTGTCAAGATTAAGCTGGAAAATGAATTGCCGGAGCCTGTATCAATCCATTGGCATGGATATCCCGTTCCCAATGGTATGGATGGTATTCCTGGCGTCACCCAAGATGCTGTTGTGCCTGGGAAGTCCTTCATCTATGAGTTCAAAGCAACGGTACCGGGAACGTATTGGTACCATTCGCATCAAGACAGTGTAAATCAAGTAGACAAAGGACTGTATGGCTCGCTCATCGTCGAAGATCCGAAGGAGCAAGTTGATCGAGATTTTACGCTTGTGCTGGATGAATGGATAAGCATGGGAAAGATGAATACGGAGCGAGCAGATGAAAATCAATCGAATATTCAATCAGATATGTCAGGCATGGATCACTCCAAGATGAATATGTCGAAATCCGGCATGAGTGGCATGGATCATGGAACGATGTCAATGGGCGGTCATGATATGAGCATGTACGACCTGTTCACTATGAATGGAAAATCGGGTGATGCAATAGAACCGCTCATGGTCAAGCAAGGAGAAAAGGTCCGGATTCGCTTAATCAATGCCGGATATCTCTCACATCAGATGCACCTGCAAGGGCATGAATTCAAGGTCATCGCTATGGATGGTCAATACGTCAACAGTCCTGCTGTCATTCAAGATCAAGTGATATCAATTGCGCCTGGCGAACGATACGACCTTGAGTTCGTTGCTGACAACCCCGGTACGTGGCTGTTGGATGAACACAGCAAAGAGGATCGAGCTCGCAATATGAGAGCTGTCATTCAATATGAGGACTTCACGAAGCAGGCTGCCAAATCCGATGCATTGGAAACCCTGCCTCACTTCAATCTCGCTGCGTATGGCAAGATGGCGGAAACGGCATTCACACTCGACCAGAAGTATGATCAACAGGTTCTGATGAATCTAAACACAGAAAAACGAAATGGCGAGATGGTTTATACCATTAACGGCAAGGTATTTCCGGACACAGACAAAATCAAAGTTGCCAAGGGTGACAAAGTCATGGTTACCTTCGTCAATCAATCACCAACCGATGATCATCCCATGCATTTGCATGGACATTTCTTTCAGGTATTGAGCAGAAACGGGCAGCCTTTACAAGGCTCTCCTGTCGTCAAGGATACATTGAACGTTAAACCCGGTGAGCAGTATGTTATCGCTTTTGAAGCAGATAATCCCGGAGATTGGATGTTCCATTGCCATGACCTGCATCATGCTTCGGCAGGCATGGTGACAGATGTTAAATACAAAGACTATAAGAGTACGTATGTACCAGATTCGAATGTCGACAATAAACCTGAATAATGAACGAAATGAATACAGCCAAGCCTGTTGGTTAGAGAGTCAATAGGCTTGGCTGTTCACAGGGTATCAGCATAAATAGACGTTGATTGATTTCATGATGTCCTTTCATGTCTCATGTTGTACTAGCCATATATCGAGACCACATTCCTACTGCTATTGCTGGTGCTATTACTGGTTACTACCATTTTACTGGACAATCCCATTCCGAAGTGCGTATACGACTGCTTGTGTACGGTCATCGACTGCTAGCTTCTGCAAGATACGGTGAACATGTGTTTTCACTGTGCTTTCACTGATGTGGAGTATTGAAGCAATGTCTTCGTTGCGCCATCCATATGCCATTTGTTGAAGCACTTCAATTTCTCTTCCGGTAAAGGCCTCCGCACGCTCATCCTGGCATAATAGTTCAAATCGTTGAAGCGCAGGCTTCTCACCCATTCGTATGACTTGACTCATTACTTTGGATGCAACTGCTGTACGATAGATCGCTTCTCCACGATGTGCTGCACGAATCGCCTCAATCAGTTCATTGGGGGTAGCATCTTTGAGCATATATCCTACAGCGCCAGCACGAATGCCATCGTATACATATTGTTCAAGTTCAAATGTTGTGAGAATGATTACCTTCAGTTCGGGAAATGATGCAACAATGTCGCGTGTTGCTGCAATCCCGCTGTATTTCGGCATTTGAACATCCATTAAAAATACATGCGGCTGTACTTGTTCTGCTACGGCAATTGCTTCGCGGCCATTGGCTGCATAACCGACCATCTCCATATCTGACTGAGCATTAATAATATGGCTCCAACCACTGCGAACAAGCTCTTGATCATCTGCAATCGCGACTCGAATCAACTCATCCCTCATCCCTGCTTCCCTCCTCTACAAAAGGATCGTGATCTACGTAATCGTGAGTCGGTATCGCTACGGATAGCGCAAGCCCATGAGGATGTATGTGTACTAATCGCAAGGTTCCTCCTGCCGCCTTACATCTCATCTCCATATGAGATAAGCCAAACCCTGGAATTATAGGCGTCTGGCTATCGTTCTTTCCATTGTCCTGTACAGTCATTCTAATCTCCTCGTCACGCTCCACGATTGTTATCTTGACCTCCGTCGCAGCAGCATGACGGATGACATTTGTCAATGCTTCCTGAAGAACCCGGTATAGTAGTTCAGTGATGTATGGTGTCCAAGCACTGCCACAGTCTACAGCTTCAAATGTAATCAATAACTGACTCTGTTCTCTAACTTGCTGGATAAGTTTCTCCAGCGCATTCATTCCGCCATAAATCTGGTTATGATCTGTCATTTGATGCACGACCGCACGGACTTCGGTCAGGCAATTTCGAGCTACCTCGAGCACAGTGGCCATAGCCTGCTCGGCTTCTTCCTTATTCGCTTGCATCATATACGGCAATGCCTGAAGCTGGACGATAACCGAGGTTAATCCATGTCCGATACTATCATGAATGTCTCTTGCAATACGGGTTCGTTCTTCTAATACAGCATATTGAAGCAGGCGGCTTGTAGCCTCTTCCAGTTCGTAATGAGCACGCTTCAATTCAAGATGCGCCTGCTCCATATCGATATGCATGTCGCTCAATTGTTGGTGCGCCTCACGTCTCGTACGCGCTCCCCAGAAGATGACATAGATGCCGACGAGCAGAAGCATGTAGACTCCTACTCCATATTCAGGTGAATGGCTGGTATAAAACAACATAACTGCGCTAACAGCCGTGATTACAGCTGCAAGCACAGCTGCAAGCATCCCTTTTAGCCTCAATGCGATGTATGCGATGAGGTAAATTACTAATGATGCTGACGTTCGTACTGTATCAAAGAACAACCATGAAGACATGGTAAGTAACCATAGTAATAGGATGATTATGTAATAGTTCCGTGTATTCCGAACTCTTCCGCCTGGGGTCCATATCAGAAGGAAGACGTACGAGACGAACATCGCCAGTCCTGTCCCGATACTCCAAACTGAAGAAGAATTCTCATACGGAATAAAGATGATGAGGATGATTAGACTTAATATAATCACCCTCAATCGGCTATGCATAGGCTTCTCATATGAAATTATGGGTCGATTGACTCGCATAGATTGCAGATCACACCTTCTGAGAGAGGGATTCATGCCTCATATTCTCCCGTGGCCTTGCAGCTGCCGATAGCGCAAAAATAGAAAAAAGCGTCTCGCACATACACTGCCAAGCGGAATCATAACGAGTGCATTACTTAATGATACCAGAGCATGCTCTCTCCCCCAATAGCCAATTGCCAAGCGTAGAAGCATTGCAGCCATAAAAATAATGACGCCTGCAATTGAACTCTGTGAAGTTATTCTCCCAGTAACCGGATGAACACGGAGTTTTTCCAGGGAAGCCCTCCACATGCCCAGCCCTATGCCAAGAACAAGACAGATCGCATATAGCAGGAAGCTCATCCAAGTCAAGTTCGCAGTCTGTGAGATTGTCGTAAAGGTTACCCAAATGAACAATACTGGAGTGATCCACATGCGTGATGGGCGCAATTCCTTTTCCTTTCCCATGCGTAGAAGTACAATGGCCAGCACAATCATAAAAGTTGAAGCAGATGTCATGATATCTCCTCTTTACCTTATATTTGATTTTCTAATTAGCAGTATAAACAGAATGCTGCATATTGAAGTCCACCTACAGATTGAATTTTGATAAATAGTATGCAGGTTGGTTCATTGCTGCACGCTGTTCATCGTAGAGTTCAATGGTTGAACTAGACATTCATAGCCATTACAGCGTGTTACAAAAAAACGGTGCACTTCCTCACAAAAACAAGCTGCTGCCTGCAGATTGTGAGGATGTACACCATTATCTCCGCTTACTTCTCAATGTAGTCTCAGTGACGAATGACGTTCAGTTATCCGATATTAATGATGTTGTTGCTCGACAACTGGCGGTATTCCAGGATATTTCACGACTGGCCACTTCGCAGTTCGCAGGGCATTCATTAATTCAGGCGAAGCATTCACATTCGATTGGACGAGCTGCTTCGGCGTAAGCGCCATCCATTGATTGAGGGACACGTCTGCAAACCGATCACTCTTGAACATTTCGAGGAACCATAAGCTGTCTGTCCCTGTATTCTGAATATAATGTCCAAACGCAAAAGGAACGTATCCGACATCCCCTGCCCGATAGTTAAAAGTCCGTGCTACACCATTCCCCGAGAAAACAGTCATTCTGCCCTGTCCGGTAAGATAATATTGCCATTCATCATTGTTAGGATGCCAATGCATCTCTCTCATGGCGCCAGGCTTAATCTCAACAAGTGCTGCAGCTATCGTTCGTGAAGCTGGAAAATTGGTTGCATCCACGATGCGAACTGTCCCACCGGGAGTTGTGATTGGCGGCTGAGCCATCAAGCGATGTACGAAACCCGGCTCAATCGTCCCGTAAGGATCAGGCACCTGCTGACTCTCAATCGATCCTGGTACTTGAGATTGATAAATGTACACCTGCTCAGAAGGAATGTGCTCAAATGCACTTATCGGTACACCAAAATTAGCTGATAAAACCTCCTTCGGTGTATGCGCAAACCAATCCGATATCGAAAGGGTATTTAGATCCGAAAAACTCCCGTCATCGAACACGAGCAGGAACTCGCAGCCCTCCTCTAGCCCCTGAATGGAATGTGGAATGCCGGGAGGGAAGTACCACAGATCTCCCGGTCTAACATCTGCGATAAAATTACGACCGTTCTGATCGACCGCGGTCACCCGGGCGCTCCCCAGGATCATGAACGCCCATTCTGCCTGTTGATGCCAATGAAGCTCCCTTACCCCACCTGGAGTAAGCCTCATATTGACACCTGCCAGCGTCTTCGCTACCGGCAGTTCTCTTACCGTGACTTCGCGTGACCACCCCCCCTTATTCAGCTGCATGTGTGCATCGGAAAAGGAAAACTTCAAATTCGGAACAAGTCCTGCATCCGTTGGCGGAGGAACGAGCATATCTGGATTTTCCATATCCCGCATAACATCGCGTGGACCGAGATCAGTTGCCCCTGCACCGTCACTTTCGCGAATGGGCTGCGGAATATGCATCTGCTTCGAATCATGTATATCCACGATCCCACCTCTCCCTTCTCTGAAACTTATCGAACAACGCTAATGAGATGTTGCGTACATATAATGTTGCCTGAATAACAACTCAAGGAACTGGCAACGATTCCATTGATCCTTATGAACATGATGCTTCGATTATGCTGTAATATCCGCGTTCGGATGCAATTCAGGACTAGGAAAATGGATATCTTTCAACAACAACGAGTGATCCCTTATCTGAGGTATATACAAGCACCTTGTTTTAAATGGTATTTATTGTTATTTATCTTCTCGCATTATGGTATAGTAAACTGAAGGAGGGATCAAAGTGAAGCTCCATCGAGTATCGGCATTTGTTTTCATCCTATTGTCTTTGGTAACTGGTTGTATATCGGGTTCATCGGTTCCTGAGCGGATCAATACTCCCCCAACGATAACGTTAACTCCCATTGATCCATTTCAAGGTGAAGCAGCGAAGTTAAATCCTTTCCTCGGAAATATGACGGGGGCGTTTACCTTGAGATATGAAGGCACAAAACCAAAAGCGAACTTGGATATTGAGATCTGGAACTATGGCAAAAAAGTAAAATCCGTTGGCGGCCTTGGCGATATATTCTTCACACCTAATAAGGAGGAACGGAAAGAGATTGAGCTTATCATATCCATTGATACCGTTGCTGTCATAGGACAGGACAATATGAATCATATCAAGATTGGCATCGTCCATGAATCTAGTACAACCCTGTACGGCCTTTCGCCCCCAACAGATCATAAGGTGATGGGACGGGGGATCATTTCATATCATGAGCCTCAATCCTTTATTGCACAGGGTACGATTCGGGTATGGGGCATGCAAATGACGAGTGCAAATCACATGATTACTGCAGATTTCTCACAGGAATCACTAAGCAAAGTCGAGCAGGCGATCCTCTTCACTTTGCGGTTTGATGATTAATTTACGGTACATCATGTTTATGCTACTATCATTCACGAAGGAGTGTGTTGTTTGTGCAAGAACCATGTCTTCCTACTGGTGTGGATGTCAAAGACACCCCGTTTGGCTACACACTGTCTTTAATAGGCGGCAAATATAAAATGATCATTATGTATTGGCTGTCCGAGCATAAGGTCATGCGGCATAATGAGCTGAAGCGAAGCATCGGTACCATTTCATTCAAATCATTGAGCGTTATGTTAAAAGAGATGGAGGCAGATGGCCTTATCCAACGCAAGGAATATCCACAAGTGCCGCCAAAAGTCGAATATTCCTTAACGGAACGTGGTCTATCGCTCATCCCTATAGTAGATATGATGTGTGATTGGGGAGAGAAGAACAGACTATCACCCTTAGAAACTGTGGAACATTCATAATGCAAAAGAAGTATCTCCTGCATGAGGAAATACTTCTTTTGCTATTAGACGGGATAAAAAGAATAACTTACAGATTGTCAATGAATTTCACGTATTCAATTGCTCCCTGATCCAGCTTGCTTGCTGACGGCTCATGCTCCGCCCCGTAAAACGCATAGAACGAGCGATAATCTGCTTTACAATACTGAAAGCTTAATTCGAATGGGGATAATACTTGCTCGAATGTATAACGATATTTCCCCTCCTCGAAATCCTCTTTTTTAATTCCGGCAGATACAGCCAATGCAGCTTTGCGATCTTTCAGTTTATCGCCACTTGAACCATAGGCCCAACCATAAGTAAATACTTCATCAAGCCATTTTTTAAGAAGAGGCGGGCAATTAAACCAATAGATTGGGAACTGCAAGACAAGATTGCCATGAGATTCAATCAACTGTTGTTCTTGCTGAACATCAATGTTGCCATCAGGGTATACCTTATACAATTCGTGAACTGTATATTTGTCCGGGTACTTCTTGAGTTCTTCGGCCAAGCGTTTATTGACAACGGACGTATCTAAGTTAGGATGAGTTAAGACAACAAGTGTTTTCATCGATTTGACCTCCATAGATTGGTTTGCCTCTTGAGTATATGCTGTAAACTATCTATTTGTAAGTACGCACTTTTAGTTCAGGTACTTACATAAAGGTTAGTATCAAATGGTCAAAACCGACAACACTTGTGCAGTTGACTAGATGCTGGAAACCGATCCCCCGTCCACCCGAAGATTGCTTCCATTGATGAAAGAGGCCTGTTCGGAGGCTAGTACCTGTTACAATGGAGATGTCTATCCTCAATACCATGTGCAACATAAACAGAGAGCTCGCGCATGTGCACGTCCTCTCTGTTTCCTTACTCATTCAAATACGTTGTCACCCGATTTTGGATTAATTTTGCTACCTCTTCGGCAGATTTCTGACCAGCAATATACGATTTCGCTTCTTCGGTTACGATCGCGGACAGCTTGTCATCACTAGACCGATAACCGCCCGCTGCTGCCAGCAGCGTCTGACCTTTTTGGATGTAGCTCCCTTCTTTCACGTAGATCTTGCTAACCCGCCACGGTGCCGCATTCGCTAATTTCACTTCGGACACAGGCCGCAGGATACCACTTGCTTCAAGCTTATAATCAAGGCTCCCTAGTGCCGCTTTCTCAGTAACAACCTTGGGGAGCGTTAACGATTCCAATGTATTGCTGAATAAGGTACAGAACACTAACAGTCCGATAAATAACCCGAACAAAATGACTATCGTTCGTTGACGCTTTTTCTCTGTAGCAGCGACTTGTCCTTCACTCCCCACTTCCAATACTCCCTTCAAACCAATCTATCCCTTGATGCCTGACAACTGGACACCTTCGATAAAGTAAGGTTCCACATATAAGAACAAGAGCACCATGGGGGCCATATACAGCATCGAAGCAGCGAAAGCGACTCCCCTGGCCCCTTTATTGATGTTCGATAAATATACGGAGAGTGGCTGCTTAAGTGCATCGTGCAGGAAAATAAGAGGCTGCTCCACCATGTTCCAATAATCCACAAATAGCAAAATGACAAGGCCCGCTATTCCTGGTTTGATTAAGGGTGCGATAATCGACCAGAAAATTCGGAGGTGACCAGCCCCATCAATTTTAGCTGCCTCGATGTAATCGTACGGAATGTGCATCATGAACTGGCGAAGCATAAATACACCGAAGGCGGCAAATATCCCAGGAAGAATAACCGAGCTAGGATGATTCAGCAATCCAAGTTGATCGGCCATCATATAATGGGGAACAAGCGTAACTTGATAAGGCATTAGCATCGTGAACAGGTAAACAAGAAATAGGAGCTCGCGACCACGAAAACGCAGTTTGGAGAATGCATATGCGGCCAGAGCTGCAACTAAGGTTTGACCAGCGATAATCGGCACCACCATAAATACAGAATTCCAGAACATAGCTATATATTTCGAGTTCCGTATCAATAGCATGGAATACTGCTCTATGGACACTTGATCCGGAAGCAGCTTCAAATTCACGAACTGCTGGGCAAAAGCAGATACAGTTGAACCTACATGGCCAATCAATCCATAATTCATTTCAATTTCTTGTTCTGTCATTATTGAATTTGTGAATGTAATCACAATTGGTGACAATAACAATCCAGCAAACACTACCATAATGGCCGTCATTACGATTTTTTGTATTCTTCTCATACGATTGATCTCGTTACCTCCTTTCTCATGTCTGCTGCTCTATCTGTTGCTTAGTCCAACGAATGTCGAACACGACGCTCTATGAAATACATCCCGAATACGATGACTAAGATGCAAGCTGCCATTAATGAGGCCGCCGCCGTAAGCTTCTGGATGTCCAAGGACACAAACATATTGTTCATAAAATGCTGCAGCATATAAATGCTGTCATGCGGATAGTCGCCGGCAACTAAGTATGTTTCCCGAAATACCTTGAACGAATTCATAATCGACATGAGGACTACAAAGAACATCGTAGGTGTTAGATACACGAGCGTGATGCTTCTGAATTGACGGAAGCTGCCTGCCCCTTCTATATAGGCTGTCTCATAATAGTCCTTCGGAATCTGCTGTAAGCCTGCCAAGAATAGAATCATGTTATAGCCAATGTTTTTCCATATGTATACACCGATGATTACATAGCGAGCGGCGTCAGTCTTCATCCAATCCACACGTTCAAGCATCCAAGTACCTAACCAAGCGTTAAGGGAACCATTCCAGTCAAAGAGGATCTGCCAAATGAGCACGATAGACGCCGTAGGAACGACGAGCGGCAATACATAGGCTGTGCGCAGAATGTTGCGGCAATAGATGTGTTTGTTCAACATAATAGCGATGCATAGGGACAGCACGATGAGGATCGGAACGCTTATAACTGTAAAATATGTCGTATGTAAAAAAGCTTTGCGAAAAGAGTCGCTATCGAGCAGTTCGCGATAATTGTCAAGTCCGACAAATTGTCCTTGAACAGCGTTGTTCTGAAATGAATACATCATCCCTTGTACAAAAGGGATGAAATAAAAGATCGCAAACCCTATTCCGCTAGGCAAAAGAAACATAAAAGCTGCAGGTGTATCCTTGCGGAGCCATTTTGTCATTTCACATCCCCCATCATTCCTATCCCAAATGAAAATTCTTCATATAAACTATGGAAGTTGATATCAGACTCTACGTAGTATGAAGCATCCACATAAACATGAAAAAACCCACTTTCTCTCAACGCTTCTCTTATCCTGCACTTAGAATAGAGCAAACTGTTTAAAGAAAAAGTGGGGTAAAAATAAAGTTTTTCTTAAATTAACGTTTTTGGGCTAAGAGAGAATCATCGTTGTGATAAGGCAAGCGCACTTCGAAAATCGTTCGTACCGCATCACTCTGAACGGATATCGTTCCATCATGCTGTGAAATGATATTCTTCGTAATGAATAAGCCTAAGCCTGTGCTATCCCCTTGCTGGGATCGGGCTTGATCAGCGGTATAGAACATGTCAAACAAATGAGGGATATGCTCCGGCTTGATTTGATCCCCATAATTAATCACCTTCACAATCACCTCATTCAACACGATTTGGGCTTGAATATCTACAAACTTCCCATCACTTCCGTAGCGATTCGCGTTAGACAGTAGATTCTCGAATACTCTCGCTAGCATCTTTCCATTTCCGCAAATATACATGTGTGACGGTATATTCAAACGAACCTGTAAACCATTCTTCTCTAGAACGGGATATAGTTCCTCGGTAACCTGTATGAGAAGCTCACTTACATCCATTCGATGCCTCTCAATGGCCGCTGTACCATAATTCATTCTCGTTACTTCAAATAACTGATCGATGAGTTTCTCCAATCGTTGCGATTTAGTATAAGCGATTTCCGTGTAATGGATGATTTGTTCTTCTGTTAGTTTTTTATCTCGAAGAATGAGATCCAGGTACCCAAGGATAGACGTTAGTGGAGTACGCAAATCATGTGCCAAATTCATGACCAATTGATCCTTGCTGTTCTCAGCAAAGTCTCCTCTCTCAACCGCCTGCTGCAGCTTAATCTTGGCCAAGTTAATGTCTTTCGCGATAACCCCGAATTCATCTTTGGATTCGATATGTACTGGACTTGCGAAATCTCCGTTGGCAAGCTGGTTAATTCCATCAGAAATCATGTTAAAGTATACTGCATACCGCTTCGTAAGCAAGAAGAAAAACAAGATCGCAAGCGGTGTGAAAATAAGTAAAAAGAAATTAATATCCCCTATATCCCTAATGAAATATCGAACGGAGGTTAATGGATGTTCGTACTTCATGGTGTGATAATACATCTGAAGAAGTTTGTATAGTAAGAAAATGATTCCTCCGGATAGAAGGATACTGACACCAAAAAGGAACAGCATTTTAGCACGGAAGCTGCGAATGATTTTACCCATTGAACGTGTAACCTACTCCCCAGACTGTTTTGATTAATTTGTTTTTCGCGGTATCTTCTTTCAACTTTTTGCGAAGTGTACGAATATGCACCATGACCGTATTCGCATTCTCAAAATAAGCTTCGCCCCACACCTGTTGAAAAATATGCTCCGAGCTGAATACCTTCTTCGGGGAGCTCGCGAGCAGGTGCAAGATATCGAATTCTTTCGGTGTAAGTTCAATCGGTTCATCATACAGCCGAACCGAGCGCTGCTCGAGGTTCATAACAAGTCCGCCGTTCTCCAGTACATTGCGAGCTGATGCAGCAGAAGAATTGAACTGCATGCTGCGCCGCAGATGTGCATTCACCCGAGCAACCAACTCCATGGGGTTGAACGGCTTGGTCATATAATCATCCGCTCCTCTAACCAGACCCGTGATTTTATCCAAGTCGCTTGTCTTGGCGCTTACAAATATGATGGGCATATGGTTCTGTTCTCGGATTTGCCGGGTAACTTCATAGCCATCCAGCTTCGGCATCATAATATCGAGTATCGCCAAATCAATGGAATGGCGATGAACAGCATGTACTGCTTCCTCACCATCTGTCGCAATGATACAATGATAGCCTTCCTTCTCAAGATGATAAGCGATTAAATCAGCTATTTCCTTCTCGTCCTCTGCAATAAGTATCGTAATTTCTCTCATGCGATCTACTCCTGTGAAATGGTAACATTTCCTCCCATTGTAACAGATCCTCACTACAATTACAGAGCTAAGCAGGCATTGAACAATGATCAACCACCTGCTTAGCTAAGCTGTATTCGCTTCATGTAACGAGTACTGCCCATTTTGTGCGTTGTGACCGGATTTGTCAACCTATGCTTGAACTGCTGAAGCCAAGCTTCGAATCCTAGCCTTCCCCTCTTTCTCCATCCATTCCAGAAACGGCATTTGCTTCCTATATTGATGCTTCCACTTCACATCGGGTTCTGCGGAATGAATGGATTGGCTTAGGAAAAACAAACTGATTCGAGACACAGCAGCAGGGAGCAAGTATATCTCAATATCGGACAGCTTCCCATATCCAGTTAGGAAACTGGCGTCGAAGGTACTCGCATAATTCGGCAGCAATAAGTAGATTACCCATATCGAATAGGCAATGTCGAAGAGGCGTGTTCCGTTCCGTACAAAGTCAAAATCCAGCACACAGCTCACTTCATTGCGAATGTACTTCTGATTCCAGAAATGCCAATCACCGTGGATGATTGTCCGAGGCAGCAACGATGCATCTTTGTCGTATTTATGAAGTACTCGGTTCATGACACGCGATACTTCTGCATGCTCCTTGCTAGGAATTGTCGGCAATTCTCGAAGCCGGCTCAACCGTTCCCTTAAATCGCTGCTTTTATGGTAGAATGACCATTCAGGAAGTGGGCCCGGCGGCTCATCTCCCAGAATATGATGGAATCTTCGAAGCATACTTGCACTCGAATGCACTTGCTGCTCCCGGCACAAGAACGATCTACCTTGTACAAATGGCGTAACTTGAACCCGCTTCCCATCAAGCTCTACAAAGCTCATACCCTTCTCATCCTGAACAGGACGAGGTACAGGAATCCCTTCATTCTCTAGCTTCGCAAGCAGATTCGAGACATATTGAAGGTGAGCTTCACTTACGGATGAGCTAATAAAACGTACAACGAATTCCCCATTTGTTGTCGTTATTTTCAGATTAATATTATATGAGCCTTTTAACCTATCTCCTATGCCTACCAATTCCCCTAAGGAGAAATGTTGACAAACGAAATCGATAGCTGCTGCTGTTCGCAGCGATTCGTCTGTGATCATATCGAGTGATGGCTCCATACTCACATCTCCTTCTTCTTGCTTAACACGAAGCAAGTAGACTCTGCTATTCACTATATTCGAAACTACTTCAGTATTGGCATTACAATGGTGGAATAAGCAGGACAATTTCCAAAATATACGATTGTACCTTTCACTTTTGTTCCTATGACATATGAATATACTATACGCTAATCCCCTTATAAAGGGCGTGAACCAATGCAGAGAAAAAAACGGACACCGAATGTAACAAAGAATCAAAGAAAGCGCGAAAATCCTAGACGCAAAAAGATTATCAATACCACACAACACTCTACTTCGGTTACCCTTTCAGAACCTGCTGCCCCCTTATATCGCCCCCCTCCTGTACAATGGCCGCCGCGTATATTAATGATTATCGATCAATTCAATATTGGAGGTACCGAGACTTACACACTCTCATTGACGCGAGAGCTTATTCGGAGCGGGGCAGTCGTAGCAGTAGCAGGCAAGCGAGGCAAGATATTGGATTCCTTCATTGGTCTCGGCTGTCCGTACTATGAGGTTGATTTCGTGCTTGATAATTATGAGCCTGATGTCCAAAATGCAAAGCTGCATCTCGATGTATTAAAAATGATTATTAGCACGGAACGCATTCAAATTATACACGCGCATCAACACCCTTCCGGAGAGCTTGCTAAGCGCGCAGCTGAGGAGATGAATATCCCCTTTGTCTTTACCGTTCATGGCTGTTATTATGATGCATCGCATATGCAGAAGTTGAAGCCAAATACCACTTTTGTAAGTGTCAGTCCAGCGATCGAGCACTCACTGAACATGGATGGCATTACGTCCCATCTTATCCCGAATGGACTCGATGCAGTGGAATTCAGCAGTTACCCCGAAGCCTATCAGCGGTATTTGCGAAGCAAACTGGGCATTCCAAATAATGCCTTCGTCGTCATGTATGTAGGCCGTCTAACATGGGAGAAGGCAGATATATGCAAAGACGTCATCCAAGCGACATCTGCACTACGCAAAAAATCAGTCAGCCCTATCGTCCTTCTGATTGTAGGCGGCGGTATCCATCAAGAACAGGTCGTTAAGCTCGTCGAGAAGGAGCGTCATCAAGCTGGAGATTCCTTCATCATCTATCCGGGAGAAATGCTGAATATGAGGGCTTGTTACGCCATAAGCGATTGTGTGATCGGTACGGGGCGCATCGCATTAGAAGCAATGGCCTGTCAACGTCCTCTTATTTGTTCGGGGAGTAAAGGTTATCTTGGGGTCGTAGATGCAAGCTGTTATGAACAAGCGTGGAACTCTTGGTTCGGGGATCACCATTCTGCCAATTCCGTACCGAAGGGACTATTGACGGCACATATTGAACGAATCTGGAATATGGACTTCGAAGAAAAGAACGCGATGGTTCAGTCCGGACGAACATTCGTCATGCAAAGATTTCATGTCGCACAAATCACAAGTAAAATGCTGGATGTGTATCGTCAATTACTATTTCCTAAGCGTGACTAAAATCGATGTGGAGGGAATGCCGTTGGTTCAATTTCATATAGAACCGTGGGAACATCTTATTGATACCGTACCACCCGGCACGATTCTGGAACAATATGTGCCTCCCGAGGTTGAAGAAGCAGCACGTTATGTGATAACGAAATATGATATGCAAGTGTCCAGCATGGTGCTGATTACCTCTAAACCTGACAAGGGCGGTGCGATCTGGCGAATTGAAACGAATCATGGGCCACGAAGCCTTAAAGTCCTTCATCGTACTCCTGCTCGCAGTCTATTCAGCATCGGTGCACAGCAATATCTGGTTGAGCAAGGTGCTCGCGTACCAGCACTCATCCGGACGGTTGAGAACGATATCTATGTTGAGACTGGCGGAAAGCTGTGGATTGTAACGGACTGGGTTGAGCCCATGCAGCCTGTGTCGAAGGTTGACTTAGAAGGAGCTGCTCTTCTCTGCTACGGTCTCGGTGAATTCCATAAGTTCTCGAAAGGATACATTCCTCCTTCAAGTGCCGGCAAGTCCTCAAGACTATACAAATGGCCAGCATATTATGAGAAGATCATCGCCAAAATCGGCTGGTTCCGTGACATTGCCGCCGTTTATACCGAATATCCTGTCAGTCAGAAACTACTCGAAGTCGTAGATAGTTTCGAAACTCAGGCCAAAGAGACATTAGATCGATTGCTGAATGTATCGAAATATTTCAAAATGGTGGCAATGGGTGAACCCTATTGGGGATTAGTGCATCAAGACTATGGATGGTCTAATGGCCAAATGGGCCCAGGTGGAATATGGGTTATTGACTTGGATGGGGTCGCATACGACCTTCCTTTTCGTGATTTACGCAAACTGATTACAAGTACGATGGATGATATGGGCTACTGGGATACAACCTGGATTCGCGGAATGATAGGCGCTTATCATGAAGCGAACCCAATGGATCGAGAAACGTTCGAGCTGCTCTGCTTGGATATGGCGTTCCCGAACGAATTCTATAAGCATGTCAAAGAAATCGTATTTGACCCAACCACCTTCATGAGTATGGAATTGGAAGGTATTCTGCAACGTGTACTTGCTACAGAGAGCACCAAATGGCAGGCCCTAAACGAGCTTGCTGGCGACATCGAAAATTATGAACCCGGAGATTATTCGCAAGTTCCTGAATCATCAATGTGGCAGTTTACCATGCCTGGTATCGAATATGCTAACGGAGAACTTGTATTCGACAAGCTTCCTTCGCTACCCGAACAATCATCTGATCCTGCTCTTCAGCCAGCCGGAGAAATTGTTCCTGATACAATATCTACCCTACTACCTGATGCCGTCGGTCAATTCGAGAATGCAGTGTCGAGCCTATTACCAGCTGAAGTAATTGACGCAGCTGTCCCTCAAGAGGTCCCTGCACAGCAGCTACACGCCGAGGAGACAGCCGTTGCCGCTTCCGCTAATGAAGCGCTTCCGCTCTTCCCTACCCTCACTCTTACTCCTGATACGATCTATGCCGTCCGCCGCCGTAGAACTGCTCGCCGCAAGCGTAGAAGAATACGCCGCCACCGCTCAAGAAGAGTGCTTACGCGAAGACGTCTTGCTATTCGCCGCAAGCGCCGCAAAAAATCTTCGATCCTGCGCCGAATCCAGAGAACAAAGTTGTCCCGCACATTCGTCGGTCGGAAGAAGCGGATCTCCCGTTCAGCAGCGATACGCAAATCTAGAAAAAAATCACGTTCCGGTAAAACGGGATAAGACAGGAGGAAGCATACGGCGTGAACATATTAATGATCTGTACGGAGAAGCTTCCTGTCCCGAATATTAGGGGCGGCGCCATTCAGACCTATATCGGAGGAGTAAGCTCGCTGTTGAGCCGGAGTCATCACCTTACGATAGTCGGTAGATCGGATCCGGAACTGCCTGATGTTGAAGTGGTCGATGGGATTCCGTATGTTCGCATTCCTTCGGAGGGACTATTCGAGGTATATGCCGAAGGAGTTATTCGATTTCTCGCTCAGAATGGCAAGCAATACGATCTGATCCATATCTTTAATCGCCCACGACTTGTTCTCCCTGTGCGGAGTATAGCACCTCATGCCCGAATCGTCTTAAGTATGCACAATGACATGTTCCATCCTGGCAAGATTCATCCGGAAGAAGGAAGAGCCGTTGTCGAACAAACGGATGCTATTATTACCATAAGCAATTATATAGGACAGGAAATATGCAGATATCACCCTCACGCCGCAGCGAAAATACGTACAATATATTCCGCAGCAGACCTCTCCCTATTCGCTCCTTGGATTGAATCCGATTCTGCTCGCCAGGCACGCAATAGCCTTCGTACAGAGTATCAGCTGAATTCGAAGAAAGTTATTTTATTTGTTGGGCGATTGTCTCGTAATAAAGGCCCGCATGTGCTTGTGCGTGCGATGTCACATCTGAAACATTCAGATGCTGTATTAGTCGTAGTTGGCGGCGCATGGTACAGCGATAATAAAGTCAGTGACTATATTGGATACGTAAGAGCAATTGCGGCTCGCTCTCCTGTTCCTGTGATTACAACCGGCTATGTGCAGGCGAACGAAGTCCATCGCTGGTTCTGTGCAGCAGATATATTTGTATGCACCTCAATATGGAATGAACCACTCGCGAGAGTACATTATGAAGCGATGGCAGCTGGCCTTCCATTCCTTACGACCTCTCGCGGCGGTAATCCTGAAGTGATTCTTCAGGGAAATGGTCTTCTAGTTGAAGACCCAGAGAATCCACTAGAATATGCGAATAAGCTGAATCATCTTCTTGCAAATATGGATGAATGCAGACAAATGGGGCTGCGAGGAAGAAGAATTGCAGAGACACGGTTCGTGTGGCAGCGTGTCGCTCAAGAAATATTAGAGGTATGGGGTTGATTTACTGCTGTCATAACTGTGGCGCCGGCAACTCGGCGCCACCTCCTCCGTTATAGTCCGTACAATTGTCGAATCGATGCAACCTCCCGCTCTAGCCCCTGTAGCAGATCGATTTGTGGATCGTAAGCGAGCAGCTTCTGCGCCTTACTGATATCTGCCCATGTGTGGCTTGGCTCCCCATAAGTTCTTCCCATATATTGAATGCCTGCTTGATGTGGAATCAGCTGCTGCAACATATGAATGCAATCCATAATTGACGCTCGCTGCTTGCCGCCAATATTCAATATTTGTCCCAGAATACCATCCGTATGAACAGCGGCTGCAATTCCCTCAACACAATCGGATACATAAGTAAAGTCGCGTGTTTGGCTTCCATCACCAAATAAGGTGATCGGTTCACCGTGAATCATTTGATGAATAAAGCGGTGAAAGGCCATATCAGGACGCTGTCTTGGCCCATATACAGTAAAAAAGCGAAGTATCGTTACGGGAATCCCATCATTATGCAAATATACGCGGCACAGGTTCTCCCCAGTTAATTTGCTGACGCCATACGGCGACAATGGCTCCGTGATCGCCCCTTCATCCACTCTCCCCGTCTTTTCTCCATACACGGATGACGTAGAAGCATAAATAAATTTGCGTACCGGGCTCGACTTGCACGCTTCCAACAGCCGCTGTGTTGCCACAATATTGTGAGAGGCATAGTGAAGAAAATCCGGCCCCCAGCTCGATCTCACGCCCGGCATGCCTGCGAGGTGGCACACGACGTCGACATCCTTCAGCAGCAGTTCATTATTAGATTGCAATAAATTTGTTTCGTGAAAGGTAAATCTATCATGAGTTCGCAATGAGCTTAGATTGAGTTCCCTCTGAGGGCGCGGTGTTGACGAGTCAATATAGCCATCAATGCCAATAACGTGTACATGTTCATCCAGCAGCAGCCGTTCACAGAGATGGGAGCCGATGAATCCAGCAGCTCCCGTCACCAATATATACATATTCGACTACTCTCCTCCTTATCTATTTCTAACGGAACATTTCATACTCTTCTCTCTACTTGTGCCCACCCACTCCTTCATAATCGTATCCAATTGCTTGCATCTCATTTGCTCTGAGCATATTTCGGCCATCTAACAGAATAGGAGTTCGCATGATAGGGAGGGCCTCACTCCAATTCATAGATTCGTATACCGCCCACTCGGTGCAAATGATAGCAGCATCCGCATTGTGCAATGCATCCAAAATATGAGAATACTGTGTCAACCTAGCTGTTGGATAGTTGGGAGGAAGTGCAGCGACGGGATCATGAACGCTTATAGTGGCACCGCTGTTCCATAATTGGGTAATGATCGCTAGCGAAGGCGCTTCTCGTAAATCATCCGTTCCTGGTTTAAAGGTTAGTCCGAGGATTGCGACCTTTTTTCCATCAAGGGTGCCGAGCTTCGCTGTCAGCTTTGTAAGAAAATAAGCAAACTGCGTTCGATTAATGTGAACTACTTTCTCTAACAAGCTAAGATGGATGCCATACTGCTCTGCTGAACTCAGCAATGCGTTGACGTCTTTAGGGAAGCACGAACCCCCGTATCCGATGCCTGCACGTAAGAAGGAAGAACCGATTCGAGGATCTAACCCCATTCCTTGTGCTACATCTGTTATCGATACACCACATTGATCACACAGTCTGGCCAGTTCGTTTACATAGGAAATTTTGGTCGCTAGAAAGGCATTCGAGGCATATTTGATGAGCTCTGCAGTAGATGGCTCTGTTCGAATGATTGGACACGTATACCTTCGGTACAGGCTGCTTACGACATCGGCCGCAGCTTGCGAATCACTGCCTAGAATAATTCGATCAGGATGGAGCGCATCATGAAGTGCACTGCCTTCTCGGAGGAATTCGGGATTGGATACGACGTCGAATGAGATTGGTTTGGTTTGCTTGTTAGCAACCCATTCCTTGATTCGTTTCTGAGTGCCCACTGGCACTGTACTTTTGACTACAATGACTTTGTGTTCCTGCATATGTTCGCCAATCCATTCGGACACCTGCTGTATATATGTTAGATCAGCACTCCCGTCTTCTCGTGACGGTGTACCCACACAAATAAAAAGAATGTGATGCTTCTCAATCGCTTCCTTAGCATCGCTTACAAATTGGATGTTGCCCTGATCCACATACTTCTGCAACAGTTCTACTAGACCGGGCTCGTAGAAAGGAAGATCTCCCTTCTCTAAAGAACAAAGCTTTGAATGATCCGTATCAAATCCTGCTATTTTCCAACCATTTTCAGCAAAAGCTAGAGCAGTCGTTGTTCCGACATACCCGAGACCTACTACTAAAATATCCATGCTGTTCACCCCCCGGATGGTGATGCGATAGCGTGTTGATTCGCGATCACTTTATTAAGCTGTACATCCGTGATGCTGACATCCTGAAGCACAATGCTGTTCTCGATACTGCAGTGATTAATCTTAGCTCTTGGACCAATAGTTACATAGGGTCCTATGATACAGTCTTTCAATTCACTGGTAGAATCGATTACAACTGGTGGGATCAGGCGACATCCCGGATATTGCAACCGCAATTCATGTAAATCTCTATCCCTTATGTCTTCCAGTACCCAGTGGTTCGCCTCCAGCCATCGTCCTATCGTTCCAATATCAGTATGGTTCTTGTCCGTAATCGTGTAGCCAATTGAGAATTGATAGTCTATCAACCATTGAATGGCGTGTGTAATCTCATATTCTCCCCTCGGAGAGGGAGATATCGAACGTACAGCTTGAAATAGCTGCGGCGTGAACACATATGCCCCGAGAGAAGCTAAATTTGATTTTGGATGCTTCGGCTTCTCTTCTAGTCCTACTACTTGATCATCCCTAACTTCTACGATTCCATAATCTTGCGGATGAGCAACCTGTCCTAGTAGCATGCACGCATCGTGTTTTTTGTGCGCTACAACTTCCACGAGTCCTGATAGTGACTCCGTGATTAGATTATCTCCGAGCATAAGTACAAAATCACTCCAGCCAATGTAGCTTTCCGCCTGTCTAACTGCATCTGCAATACCAAGAGGCGTATATTGGAAAATATACGTAATCTCTACTCCCCAACGTTCCCCTCTTCCCAACTGTTCCTGGAATAACATATGGTGTCCAGGTTGAATCACGATTCCAACCTCTCGTATCCCCACTTCTATAAGCTTTTCGATGCAGTAATAGAGAAGCGGAACATTGGCAACGGGAAGCAAAGGTTTAGGGGTCGTGAATGAAAATGGTTGAACCCGTGAACCCTTGCCAGCACTGAGGATTAACCCCTTCATTTTGCTCGCTCCTTTATCTGTTAACAGCCATACATCACTATATGATTCTCAACTCTCCCAAGTAAGGGCTTCTGGAGGTTTATAGATGAAAATATACGGTTGTCATCTGTACTACAAACATATGAAAATTCCACACTCTAACACTTTTATTTGTCCATACCCTTACAGGATATGAACATAGAATAGAAGGAACGCTCATACTGCTTCCAAATCAATCAAGAGAGGATTGATCCGATTGAGTAAGAATGAATATGTAAACAAGATTAAAAAGTTGGAGGATATCGACAGCGTTGAAGTCGAATATGCCGACGGGGAGAAAGTCGAATTTAAGACTGATGAAGGCAGTGACCTTGCGTCTTTTCTAGAACAAATCGATTGGGATCATGTTGAGGATGTCGAAGTCGAGCTAGTTAATGGTGAGAAGACTGGCATTAAATTGGGTGATGACGAGGAAGACGAACTGAATAGCGACAACGATGATGATGACGACGATGATGGTGATGAGGCTGACAGTTACGACGTTGACGACGAAGACGATGATGAGTATGTCAGCGACGATGATGATGATGACGTTGACGACGATGATGATGACGATGAGTATGTCAGCGACGATGATGATGATGATGATGACGACGATGAGTATGACAGCGACGATGATGATGACGATGACGACGATGATGATGACGATGATGATAAATAAGATTGTTTACGACATAGACAAGACAAAAGACGAGGAGCGAACTCCCCGTCTTTTTTACATCGTTCGACTAGAACCCTCGATGCATGAGCAGGATGTGCCGATGGAACCCCCTAATCACTCGTCCCATAAGGTTGAAATACCTCACTCCAATTCCATCGCTCATAGTAATTGGTCCCGAGTGTCAGATTTGGAATCCACACATGCGCATTCTTGCCATCAGGTCTTGACAGCATAACATCTGCTGTCGAACGATTACTTCGAATCCACGCTACCTTCCTTCCATCTTCCACGAACACAGGCGCATAATCGCCGAATCCCATGGCGGGAGCCGACAGCATCGCTTGTTGCCCTGAATCAAGGTCAACCTTCACAAGCTTAGGCAACGGCCTCTTCTCCGCATCGCTTGACCACAACGCTTCGTCAGCTCTCGACGCGACAATTGTACGATCATTGTACCAAGTGAAACCAGTCTCTACTTTGCCCGCAGGAGTATAGATTTGCTGTTTCATTGGTGTCAAGCTGCTTAATAAGGTCAATTTTTTATTGCTTGTTGCTTCTCTTCCCTCACCCGCAATATAAGCAAGTTGATTTGCACTTGGTGCCCAGTTGAACCATTCTTCATCATGGAGCATTGTTCCTACTTTCAGAAAGGTTGTCCCATCTGAAGACAGCAAGCAGAGTGTATTGCTATCTGCAGATAATGAAGCAGTGGGAACAGCAATAAAGGCGATCCATTTCCTATCAGGAGACCATTTAAATGTGCTGGTTAACACGGCGAAGAAATCATCAGTTTGATTGGGAATCCGATACAGCAGTACTTTATTGGGTGTACCTGTTTCGGTGTCTAGGCCAATACGATATAACAATATATCCTCCCATTTCCCAGTTGGCAGCAGCTTAGAGAGTGTGGATACCAAAAAACCATTTCCGCTCGGATTCCAAGCATAGTTCCCGATGTTGTCTTCTATCGTTGTCACAATTGGGGTGCTAGGTGTATCCACATTGGCCATTCGAAGCGTGTAATCGGTTTGAAATGCGACTATGCCGTGCTTGGGCGACCACTGTATATTCTGACCCTTTCCTACTCTTCGAAGCGATTTCGTAGTCATATGGTATACCCAAACCTCATTTTCTTCCTTGCCTTTTGTAAAAGCGACCCACATCCCGTCATGCGACCATTTGGGATTCCGGATGTACTCCCCTGTTGTGATCTGTGTCTCTTGTGTGCCGCTAGTTATCCATAAATCATTGTTGCGAATAAACGCAGCTGTATAGGACGAATTTGTCGGCCATCCACTAGAGGGTGTCGACCATACGAACATCAGCACGAATACAACTATGGCTTGTATGCACTTTCTCATGACACACCTACTTATCATTTTCCTTAGTGTGCCACTGAAGCGAACAGCATATGTGTTGGCCAGATCATGCATGGATACATTTACAAAAACGTCCGTAACTCTAGTCGATTATCTTTTTAGAAATTCAATCGAATATGATCTTCCTCATGATACTATGCGAATTCCTAACAAATAAAAACACTCGATTTATAAGCTGCCGTCAGCTTCATAAATCGAGTGCTATCACTCTTACAATTGGCATTATACTAATCGACAAACCGATATTCCCAGAATACTTCCTTACTATATTTAGCTCGAAATGCCGGATCGTCCAACGTTCCATGGTCTAATAAGAACCTCACTTGCGATTGATGGGCATGAATGGCATAAATCTTTTGCTCGACAAAGTCACTAACATCATTCACTACGCCCGGCTCGCCTAGCACAGCCTTACGATTCGAAGAAAATGCGATGCACAGTACTGTAGGGCGCTCGCTCTCAGGCAGCAGCTTCACCGCTTGCACGACGGCAGCTCCAGTTGCATCGTGATCTGGATGCACACTATGTCCTGGATAGAACGTGTATACAATCGCTGGCTTAAGCTCTACCAGCAAGTCTGCAACTCTTCGCGCCAGCTTCTCCTGTTTTTCGAACTCAATCGTTTTATCATGATACCCCCACATGCGGACATCCTCGATTCCGATCCGCTTGCACGCCTCCAGCAATTCTTGCTTGCGGATGAGCGGCAATGTCACCCGATTGGCAAAGAGAGGGTTACCCATGTTCCGCCCCATCTCTCCCAATGTCAAGCATGCATAAGTAACGGTCATGCCTTGATGAATATGTCTCGCCAATGTACCTGCCATAATCCCTTCATCATCGGGATGAGGCAGCACGACGACAATGCGCTGTTGTGATTCCATTTGATGTCCCCTCTTCAGTTGTCTCCTAATAATGATCATTCGCAATCAGCAGTGAGAAGGCTTGTTCCTTAGAATGGCTGCTCACTAAGCATGAAGCTGACAAGCAAACGTCCCTCCGAATCATGGCCAGCCATAATCAGGCGTTTCTCGTCGCTCTCTTCCCAATGTGTCAGCCCTTCCGCATAAATCCACCCTTGCTCTGTCTTTAGGCCGATACGATAAGGGCCTGTTCCTGCCAATGTGCCATGTGAATAGCGGACGGGGGCATTTTTAAAAAACACGGATGCTGTCATTTTTGATTTATCCCGATGTGCCGCATAAGCACCAGTAGTCATCTCAAGATGCGCATATAACAACTTATCCTGTAAGCTTTGCAGCTGCTGTTGAACGCGATCTGGTTGTATAAGTTGCATGATTCGTTCCTCCATGGATCAATTAACCGCTGACATTATGATATGAATTTCAGTTCTCATTGTATCATATAAAGTTATAGCTTACGTACCTATTCGAGCAAACAACCCGCATCCTCCCCGTACCCTGCTTTACCTTGCAACTAATGACCTTTCTCGTCTCGACTTCACATTAACAAGGTATATGCTGAACAAAATGAAGACAAGCCCTACTACCAAATTGAACGTAAATTGTTCATGCAAAAATATGACACTTGCGACATTCGAGATGAGTGGAATTAAAAAAGTATAGGCCCCCACCTTGCTGGCCTCCCCAGACCCGATCAGTACAAAGTAAGTCAGCCAGCCTAATGCGATTACGAAAATAGATATAAACAATAAATTCAAAATAAACGACAAGTTCCATACAATATCCGACCAGTTCTCAATGAATGCTCCCGAACCCGTTAGCAGCAAGCCTCCAATCGTTTGCTGCAGCGATACGACCCACAGGGAGTCGACACGCTCGCTAATTCGCTTCATATAGACGGTTCCGAATGCCCAGCTAAGTGCCGTACCAAGTGCGAGACCGATTCCAATCACCGATGCATGCCCAATAATGCCAAACGCACAAATGACGGCAACACCCAAGAACCCAAGCACTAAGCCGAACATTTTTCTCGGATGCATCGATTCGCCCAGCCATAGCCATGAGAACACGCCTAGCAAGACAGGCTGAAGAAATACAACTGCCGAAAAAAGCCCTGCAGGCGTATAGAGCAAACCGAATGTCATTAGGCCATAGTACAGCACAATATTCAAAAAGGCAGACACTAAATAAATGGGCCACGTTTCCTTGAGTCGCAGGCTTTTGTATCGCGGCAGCGCAAGCAGGAGCAAAATGATCCCCCCGATAAAGGTACGCAGCCCCGCAAATAGCAATGGCGGCGCATACTGAAGGCCTATTTTCGTCAAGGGCCAATTCACGCCCCACATAATCACAAGAAAGACAAGCAGCAAGATCGTTTTATGTTTGGACAGCTGATTCATCATATTCATCCATTCCTTCCCTACCATTCTATCTGTAAAAGTTTACTTACACCTCCATGTATCATGTTATATTGTTTATGTGCATAAATAAAATGAATCATTGTTATAAGGAGCATATCAAAATTGTTATGACCATTACACAATTGCGTACTTTTTTGACCGTAGCTGAAACTTCCAGCTTTACAAAAGCCGGAGATATTCTTCATATGACGCAGCCTGCAGTTAGCCGTGCCATTTCAAGTTTGGAAGCCGATCTAGGCGTTACTCTTCTGATTCGTGATCGAAAGAACGGCATACTGCTAACAGATATAGGAAGGCGCATGCTCATCCATATTCGCGATATTATGAATGGAATTGAGAAGCTGGAGCAAGAGGCAGCTGCGGAGAAGGGATTAGAGATTGGCACGATCCGCATTGGCTCATTTCCAACCGCATCTGCCTTTTTCTTACCTAAGATTATTAGCCGTATCGAGCACAGATTTCCTCAGTTGGAAATCGAACTGTATGAAGGGACAATAAACGAGGTTAACAAATGGTTAGCTTCGCGCGAGATAGACGTCGGTATTGTTACACAGCCTAATAATGAATTTGAAGCCATACCGCTGTATAGTGACAAGATGGTTGCACTGTTGCGGGAAGATCATCCCTTATGTCACAAGCCCATTATTTGCATTCAAGATCTGAATGATGAACCGCTCATCATTTGCAAGGGAGGTAATGAAATCCCCATCATTGACATTTTTGAGAAGACGGAAACCAGTATGAATATCAAGTTTGTCGTTCATAACACGGGGGCTCTGCTCAATATGATCCAGGAAGGGCTGGGAGTGGCCATTTTATCAGAATTATCACTGATTACTACACCTCCTCATATAGTGACACGCGAGCTCGATCCGATAGTACGAAGAGAGATTTTATTAGCTGCCCCTTCCCTAACGGAATGTTCACTTGCCGTCCAATTATTCATACGAACAGCTCAGGAGTTATTTTGTCATAAAGAAGAGCCTTGATACTCAGATTCTGTTCTGATTCCATCAAGGCTCTACATGCTTCCAATTTTGCTTCTAGCACAAACAGCCCTGCCTCAATTGAGAACAGGGCTGTTCTTCATTTTATTCACTCTTCGACTACTTACCGACTACTAACGCACTAACAAATCCATCATAGCCTTTGCTTCCAACGGTTTGGATCGCCGTAGCATTTAAGCGAGGCTCCGCAGCAATCAGTTCGAAGAAGCTGCGCACGCCTAGTACGCTTGGATCATCGCTATACTCGTCCACGACAGCGCCGCCGCGGACGACATTGTCCCCGATTATGAGCGTTCCCGGACGGGATAGCTTTAAAGCCCATTTCAAATATTCCGGATTGCCCTGCTTGTCTGCATCAATAAAAATAAGATCGAAGGGACCGCGCGCTTCTTCTTCAAGCTGAGCAAGCGAATCAGCGGCAAGTCCTGTTCGAATCTCCACTTTATCCGCTACGCCTGCGTTCAGCAGGTTCGATTGTGCGACTTCAGCGTGCTTGAGACTGGCTTCCAGCGTGTATACCCGGCCATCCTGCGGCAGTGCACGGGCAAACCAAATCGTGCTGTAGCCGCCTAATGTGCCGATTTCTAATATCGTTCGAGCAGCTTGAAGTTTGGCCAGAAGATGCAGCAGTTTGCCTTGATTGGGCGATACATCATGAGCCGGCAAGCCTGCTGCGGCATTTGCTGCCAGTACCGCTTCCAGCACAGGATCGGAAGGAATGAGTTGCTGATTAAAGTAATGATCAACTGCTGTCCATGTATCTTGTTGATTCATGTCCTTGCCTCCTATTGATTCATATACTCTTACCTGTTTAGATAGAGACGTTCTACGATCTCTTTCATATGCGTCAACTTCTGCGTACTCCTGCTGCAATATTGATGGGTACGCTGCTCTAGACCGTAACGATCTATGATCACAACCACCCCTCTCATGATCCAGAGGTGGATATTTTCTAGCAGTAAGTCAGCGTCTACCTTCCCGTATAGCATATATCCCTCTATGAAACTGTGCAATGACCTAATACGATCTTCTTGTTCGCCAGTCCACTTCACACTAGAATCCAGCAGGGCAGCAAGATCAAAATGAGTATTGCCGTAACGCGCTTCACCAAAATCAATGATGCGGCATCCTGAATGCGTATATATGACGTTCCACATGCCAAGGTCGGCATGAATCATACCATTCTTCTCATGCTGGTAGGAAATTGCTTGCGTGACTGGAGCCTGGAGTTCACACAGCCATTCTGCTTCCTCATCACGGTATCGCTTTTGCACTCGATTCCATGTCGCGTCCAAGTCATACCGATCTGGCTGATCTGGGATGTTATCCTCATGCTGCATGACAAGATGCATTTGCCCCGCCGTTTGTCCCAATTCAAAATAGTCGGTCTCCTCGCACGCTATCGAATCCATATAAGGTTGTAGGTTGTAGTAAGCTTCATCCAACTTGATACTAACATCTTCCGCTGCAAGAAGGATTGGAGGTGTAATGTTATAGGATTAACGGCTCACTTATCATCTTCTGCATTCCATTCATTATGAAATTGCTCCAAGAACTCTTCCATAACAAGATGACGCTTATGAGCCAATTGTTTGCCACTGTTTGTATTCATGAGCGTCTTCAGCTTTAACAGCTTCTCGGAGAAATGATTAATGGCCGTGGAAGGCTGCTGCTTATACTCGCTTTCGGTCATCGCTTCCCTAGGAGCAAGATAGGGATCATGCATAAGGTGACCCTTGCATCCAGCATATGCGAATGTGCGTCCGATTCCGATTGCCCCCATTGCGTCCAATCGGTCTGCATCCTGCACGACTTGTCCCTCAATCGAGTCCATTGGCGGATTATGACCGCCATTGTAGGACATATTCGCAATGATCGAAAGGACTTTGTCGCGAATCTTTGAATCGACGCCATTTGACTCCAGCCACTGTGCAACTTTCTGCAAGCCGCTGTCATGATCCGGATTAAGCTTGGCATCTGCCACATCGTGAAGCAGCGCCGCCATTTCACATATGAGCACGTCCGCTCCTTCTTCACCTGCGATGCGGACTGCCAGGCGCCTTACCCGAACAATATGCCACCAATCATGCCCGCTGCTGTCGCGGCACAGCTCTTCGTGGACATATTGCTCTGCTCGTTCAATCCATCCTCGCTGCTCCTCGTTCATCTTCATTCTACTGCCTTCCGAATGTCCGCAAGCTGTGGCGACGCCGGATGTCGCAACGCCTCCAGGACAGCCTGAGCTTCATACCCATCACGAAAATCGAAATAATCTGCATGCTCTCCGTGAATGGCCCGAATGACCTGAGCGACTATCGGAGTTTGCTCGATTTCTTCAACGGCAACTTTCTCCAGTGGCTGTCCAATTGCTCCAACATGCAGCTCACTCCAATTTTCAAGGGCAATTGTGCCTTTACTGCCATAAACAACGAGAGAAACACGTTCCGCGCCTGCCATGCCCGATAAGCCATTCACATAGATCGGAACCTCACTGTTCAGCAGCATTTTTGCGCGTATCCCTGTTTCACAGCGTTCTTCATCCGCTGGCAGTTCCAACTCGCTCTGTACATGCGTAATCGTGCCGAACAGTTTCTGTATAACGTTAATCCAGTGAACGCCTACTTCTAACACGAATCCACCCTGTGCTCGTGTCGAAATCCAGCTATTATGCTGCCAGCTGCGCGGCCATGTCGGAAAATGCAAGATAAGCTCCATACTGCGGATCGTTCCAATGGCCTGCTCCTTAATCATCCGTTCCATTCGTTTCACAGATGGCTCGTGTGGCATCGAGAAATGAATAGCATGAACAACGTTCGCTTCTTCTGCCAGCTTGAGCAATTCAGCAGCTTCTTGTAAATTGTTAGCAAGCGGCTTCTCACAGAAGACATGAATTTTTTTGCGTAATGCCGCGCATACGAAATCATAATGATAGGCAGGAGGGACAGATACGTATAAAAGATTGATATCCAATTCTTCTATCATTTTGGAATAGTCTGTATAGTACTGCACATGCGGATAATCCTTCTGATATTGTTCATGTGCAGCCGCATTCGCCTCACATATCGCAACCAGCTCCACCTTTTCTGCCAACCCTGGATTGGAAATGGTTCGAATCATGTACCTCCCCATATTTCCTAAACCTACAACAGCTAATTTGATCTTGTTCTTCGTCATTGTTCGTTCTCCATTCCATTCGCATGTTGTTGTATGTATAAGTTCCACAATTCGGCAACAGGGACAGCTTTTCTGCTGCTGCGCTCCGCCGAGCCTTCTTCCGTCCACAACGGTGGATAATAACTGATTGCTTCATTTCCTTTCAGCGCTGCTATATCGTTTTCCCAGCCATCCCATCTGAATGTACGGTAAAAAAGCTCCAAGTCCCCATTGGCCAGCCACTCACAAAAATCGGAGTAAGACAATTCCGTATCCTCCCACTCTAATGTATCCGGGGCAAAATAATAGACGTTATGTCCTTCGCTAGCGAAACAGCCGCCATTCAAGGCAAAGAAACCACCTGCCAAGTCATAAGCAATTATGCATGCACCATGTAGCAGAGTGATGCCAATGTCATTACCAAAGCCATTCCAGCTCAGTAAATCGCCAAATACAGCATCATTTCCGGAGCCAAGCAGCTTAATCCAACCGCCATCTACTAGGACACCTCCCGAATGACGCGCAATCGCGCCTATATAACTATTTTCGCTTACTTGCAGACTCGATACTGTATTCTGTGCTCGTGCAGGATCAACGAACAAGACGTTAATGCGGTTGGTTCCTTCGTCAAAAATACGGATTATCTCGTTCCATGTCTGCTCATTCACGTTCACGTCACCATTCACATCACTGCTCAATATCTCATCCCCTTTTCCGTCATGATATTCTTGTTGATAGAAAGTGCAAATAGCGTTATTAGCCTCACAGTTTCATGTCTCTGTCCTACTATGCGCTATATGAACCAAGACCGTCAATCAAAATGAATGCCTTAAATTTGAAATGGTAGTTATGCAAAATCTGTTCTCTCCTTCTTCCTGATGTAAAATGAGTAGATCTTACGCAGTCGGAATTGATATATTTCTCAACATGTAATGGTGATTGAGGCCTGTTCCATTACCGAACGGCACTTGTCTCATCGTTCACGAAAAACAAAATTAGGTAGCAAGAGGCAAGAGGCATCCCATTGGTCGGGATGCCTCTCATTTGCAGCATTGTTATTTATATGGACGATTCGCTGCTGCTATATACCTGAGCTTTTCGCTCCCTTTGCCGTATGACAGATTATAGTCCAAGTTCTGCAGCATAGTTGCCCCAGTGAGGTCGGTTCCCATCCTCATCTACGAAATCATACTCGTCAGACAACCCCCACGAGCTAAGGGATTGCCCCGTCTTTTCCATTTTGTTCGGATCTGCCGCAAGCGCCGCAATTGCTCTTCCGACATACATCGGTGTTTCCGACATGATGAAATGCGGATCCTGCTTCACCGCATCCTTCCAATTCTCCTTCGTCACACCGAAGAGTTCAAGCATCGCCTCCGAACGCAAAAATCCAGGCGTAACCGCTACAGCAGTTACTCCGTGTGGGCGCAATTCTTCCGCCATCGCTGCTGCTAAGTGAATAGCTGACACCTTAGCTAAGCTGTAATACAGATTGCCGCGATAACGATAGTCAACGCCGTCTGTAATCTCAATAAGGAGCCCTTGCTTACGCGCTACCAATAGCGGAGATCCATAATAACTTGTGATCATATGCGAGTGAACCGCACGCTCCTGCATGAGTAGACCGCCCGCAAGCGAATGTTCCCAGAACGGCGTTCCCCATTCGGTTAATGGGTCTCCTCCCCATACATCATTGACCAATATATCAAGACGGCCATTCTGTTCCCTGCGAACTCGTTCGAAGAGAGCCTTCACTTCTTCTTCCTTCGTATGATCCACGCGCACTGGAATTCCGACTCCCCCGTAAGCCGTCACGATGTCTGCCGTATCTTCAATGGTTTCACTGCGCTTCATATCGGATTGGAGGGATCGTGTGCTCCGCCCCGTACAATATACGGTTGCTCCAGCTTCTCCAAGCATCGCCGCAATCCCACGGCCTGCCCCGCGGGTTGCTCCTGCTACTACCGCAACTTGGTCTTGTAATGGCTTCATGAATTGTCCTCCTCAATCGACATGTCTTCGATCTCATTATATCGGGACATATATGACAGCAACTGTCATATTGGATATGATACACTAAGATCACCTTGCAACCAAGAAAGGATGAGTTCGCTTGAGAGCTGATCGTTTACTGTCGATTCTGCTCATGCTGCAAAGCTACGGGAAGATGACAACCCGAGACCTCGCCGACCGATTAGAGGTCTCCGAACGAACCATTATGCGGGATATGGAATCACTCAGTATCGCCGGTATCCCCGTCTACGCTGAGCGTGGTTCCTACGGAGGGTGGTCCTTATCAGAAGGGTATCGAACGCAATTGACGGGAATGAAGCCGCAAGAATTGATGTCATTGCTCTTAATGAAATCCTCGTCATTAGTTGACGATCTCGGTCTTCGACAAGAACTCGACAATGCTTATCATAAATTGCTTGCCGCAAGTCCGATTGAAATGAGGAGAGACGCCGACATCGCTAGAGAACGTATACACATCGATGGAGCGGGATGGCGCCAAACGAAAGAGGGTACTCAGTGCTTATCAATCGTTCAGGAGGCTGTATGGATGCAGCATAAGCTCCGCATCACCTATGAACGTCATGACAGTACTGTGGTTCGAGACATCATGCCGCTAGGATTAGTTGCCAAACGAGGGGTTTGGTATGTCGTGGCTCAAGTAGAAGATGGATTCCGCAGCTATCGCATTTCACGGATACGCAACGCAGAAGTTTTGAATGAAGCCTTTGCTCGTCCTGACGGATTCGATCTGGCTCGCTATTGGGAGGAATCCACGAAGCAATTTACGTCTACCCTGCCTCGGTACTCCGCACGAATTCGTGTAAGAGATGAATTACTCCAGCGCCTTAAGCATGAACGATACGTAAAATGGTTGCATATCGAACCCGATCATAACGGTTGGTCATGTGCAGACGTCGAGTTCCATACACTTGATTCAGCAGCAGTGATAATCCTAGGATTTGGTGCTGCTATGGAAGCTCTTAAACCAGCAGAACTTCGAGACAAAGTCATAAATGAAATACGAAATATGCTGTCAACTTATGAGGGAGAACAATAGAGCATTCCATTGTGATCTCCCTCGCCTCCTGCTAGCTTTCCAAGAATTCCAATATATCGTCGCGAGTCAGCTCGTAATGCATCCAGCGCAGCCGCTCGTTGACTTCTTGCCATGACCCCTCTTCTGCAATACGAAGCGTCGTGTCCACTTTATCCATACGGAATGATAGGAATCAGCTGTATCATCCATATACTCCTGCAACATGTTCTCCACATGCATTTTCGTAATCATAATCTGGCCACCCTCGTAAGAAATATTTCCTAATTATTTTCTAACGACATAGAATCCTATAAATCTGCCTATCTGCCTTGAAAATATCAAATTATTAAACAACTCTTTCACATGTACAGTCACACACAAGTGATATATTACCAAATTAAATGTAAATTTTGTTAACGATTTTGTTGACAATGGCCTTTTCATTGAAATAACATATAACCATACAGTTATGTGTGAGGTGAATATTACGGATATTTATCGTGTTCTAAGTGATCCGACACGCAGGACGATTCTTCAAATGCTTGCTCAAGGCGATCGAACGCAATCGGATTTTGTTCAGTTTTTCGACATCTCTCAACCCGCCGTTAAAAAGCACTTGCAAATTTTATTAGAAGAAGGAGTGATCAGCGAGCAGAAGCAAGGGAAATATCGAATTTACCGTTTGGAGCAAGCCTTGTTGCAATCTGCCTATCAATCCCTTTTGCAAGATATGGGTTACATATTAGGAGATCGCTTAACTCGACTCAAAACATTTTTGGAAGGTGAGGAAAACTAATGAATAGCTTACAATCCGTGAAGAGAGATATGCTGATCGAAGCACCCCTTGAGAAGGTATGGAGCGCATTAACAGAAGCAGAACAATTAACTCGGTGGTATGCCAAGGAAGCAAGTGTTGATTTCCGTGTTGGCGGTCGAATGGAACTGGATCATGGATGGGGAGCGAGCACTTCAGGCGTCATTACTGAAATTGAACACGGCAAGCATCTCATTCTGCAAGGCGAGGATATGTCGTTGACCATTACCACACTTACCCAAGAGGCTGCTGGCGTTCGAGTTTCAATCGAGTACCGCCTTGAACTTCCTTTTGGAGATGCGGGACAAGCGATTGCCGACAATATGGCGTATGGAACCCTTCTCTTCCTTCACAACTTGAAGAACGTATACGAGATCTGTCAGGATTCACGAGAAAAAATGTGGAGAACATGGATCGGCATTCAGCATATGACTGTTCATTCGCAAGACGGGCAGCCGGCTGGCTCCAAGGTATTGTCGGTTAAGGATTCTTCACCAGCCGCTGTTGCTGGACTCCAACCTGGTGACATCATAGTGAACATCAACAACAAGACCATTTCTAGCTACTCTGACTTGGAAGCAGCCATCTGTGAACTGGCGATTGATGAGCAAGTCAGCCTAACCGCATGGCGTAACGGAGATATCATAAGCATTACTTGCGGCATTGGCAGCTATCCCGTTCCATATTGCGTATAAGCATCATTCCGGATAGAATTAAAGAAGAGCAGATCGTTTATTTATCTAACGATCTGCTCTTCTATTTGAATGATGCATGGAATTTTACGAGATTGAATGCTTCAAGATAACTTCATAGGCTTCAACAAATCGCTCCATCTCTTCTTCTGTTCCGATTGACACTCTTAGGAAATGTTCCGTTCGAGGCATCATAAAATGGCGTACGAGTATCCCTTGCGTTCTCAATTGCGCCTGCATGGTTTTCGCTGAGATATCTCTCTATATTTCTCTATTTCTTTCTCTTCTTTTTATAGTTCTTACTTTTTTAGGTCTCTCTAGATTCTATGTGCTACTCTTTGTTTCTCTTTGTTTCTCTTTGTTTTCCTATGTCATTCCTATGCGTCACCTATGATTCACCTAAGAACACGGGAACTAGCTTGTTTTCTGTTATGATTCTATCTCTGGATTCTACGCAGTAGGCTCTTGCATGCGGTCTGGAGCTGATCACTCGATGTATGTTCCGATCCAAATAGTGAACACCTACACCATCGTCAACAGCTATGCCATGTCCAACCTTGCCTTCCTGCATTAGCCGATGATAGCTGGGTCTCCGCTCTTGTTCCCCATCATAATGCGGACAATTGCTTCCCGACAAAAAACCTAAGCAAGTTAATCCGGTCAGCTCCCCGGGTATCGAATCTGTTACTCCTTCTTCGAACCAGCAGATGGAGCCAGCGCTTAACCCAGACAAAATAATGCCTTGCTCCCATGCTTTCTTCAGAATGGCATCCAATCCCCATTCCTTCCACAACACTAGCATATTGCGTGTATTGCCGCCGCCAACATACATGATGTCTTTGCTCAGCACATAGTCTTCCAAATCCGTCGTCGGAGGGTTGAATAATGACAGATGGGAAGGCTCACATGTATGTTCTCCAAATGCCTTATAAAACCGCTGTATATACCCATCCGCATCTCCGCTTGCTGTTGGCACAAAGCATACTTTCGGATTTTCCGAACTAGCTTGCTGCAAGACATACAGATCCAGAAGGGGATTCTCCGGCTCCATCGAGAATCCTCCGCCTCCCATTGCAATAATTTGCTTCATCATCATTCCCTCCTGAGATTACTTGTTCATCATCTTTTAAAGATTTCATTGATTTACATGATCGATTCAGCTACTTTGATTTCATCCGCAAACCGTCTAATACAACTCCCAAGCTGTGCAACGCAACGGCCAGCTCCTTCTCCGCATCCTGAGAATTAGCTAACCAGAAGGCTGCGTTCATAAGCCCGCCGTTCAACATCCGTGCTAATGCATGACTATCCGTAACCGCAATGATTCCTTCATCCATAAATTGCTGAAGCATTGTTGCCATTGTCGCTAAGCATTGAGACTGAGAAGGATGAGTAAATCCATTCCCAAGCACGGAAGGCGCGTCTCTAAGTACGATGCGCTGAATTTCCGGCTCAATTGCCATTTCAATATACGCACGGCATCGACCAACAAAGCCTTCCCATGACGTTGCTGCCGCATTCGAAATATCGTGAAGGCGATTATCCATCTCTTGATCAATTTCGTCAACAACTGCCGCAAGCAGACCCTTCTTATCGCCAAAATGATGGTACAGCGCACCTCGCGTCAATCCTACGGAAGCAGTTAACTCATCCATCGACGTATTGGCATAGCCGATTGTTCCGAACGCTTCTCTTGCCGCTTCAAGCAGCTTTCCCTTTGTCTCCTCGATCATTTCTTTTCTTGCTTTTCGAACCATGTTCCCTCCTGCACCGTTATGCAGTTTGCACGATGCTAGCTCAGTTTTATATTTCGTTCTATTCTACAATAAAATTTGAAATTAACAAGATTTATAACATACAAGAGCGAATCATTTCATACCGCATTTTTCCTCGATTGTTATTGACATACGTCCCGTATGTTAATATTATATTTGCATACGCTTCGTATGTAAATGGAAACTACCCTATTTCAGCTAGGAGGAACATTGTAATATGTTACGTGCTTATCGAGAATTATTTGCTGCTCCGGGTTCTCTTATTTTTTCTGCCGCTGGATTTATCGCAAGAATGCCGATCTCTATGACTGGAATCGGCTTGGTTACCATGATTGCTCAAATGCGCGGAGAATACGGTCTCGCTGGAGCCATCGCTGCCACTTTTGCCTTCGCTTCGGCGCTGATTGCCCCGCAAATATCCCGATTGGTTGATCGGTTGGGGCAATCACGAGTTCTTCGTCCCGCAGCAGCGTTAAGCATTATCTCCATATCGGCTCTGCTGCTATGTGCACGATTAGGCGCGCCCGATTGGACGCTCTTTCTGTTCGCAATCATGGCTGGCTGCATGCCCAGCATGCCCGCAATGGTGCGTGCACGTTGGACGGAGCTGTATCGGGGATCGCCCAAACTGCATACTGCTTATTCCTTTGAATCCGTCGTCGATGAAATTTGCTTCATTATCGGCCCTGTCATTTCCGTTGGATTATGCGTGTCCGTTTTCCCAGAAGCTGGCCCTCTCGCCGCATGCTTATTTATGGCATTTGGCATTGTACTATTTACGATGCAAAAGAGCAGTGAACCGGCAGTACAGCCGCAGCATAACACGAGTCAGGGATCTGTGTTCAAAATCGGTGCATTGCGCTTGCTTGCTCTTACGCTTGCTGCAATCGGCACGATATTTGGAACCGTGGATGTTGTAAGTGTTGCCTTTGCCGAACAGCAGGGGAACACCATCGCAGCCAGCTACGTCCTGTCTGTCTACGCAATCGGATCATGCTTGGCAGGTCTTATCTTCGGCACACTTACAATCAACATGCCGTTGTATCGTCAATTTGCAATTGCGGTTAGTCTTGCATTGGTAACCTTGTTTCCTCTATTCTTCGTCAACAATCTAACTACATTGGCGATTACTGTCTTCTTTGCGGGTATGTCCGTCGCACCTACGATGATTATCACGATGGGATTGGTGGAGAAGATCGTTCCTTCACATCAGTTAACCGAAGGAATGACATGGGCAACAACAGGACTTGGTATCGGGGTTGCGCTTGGCTCTGCGATTGCTGGATGGATGGTGGATCATTTTGGTGTACATATGGGGTTCACGGTGGCAATTGCAGCTGGTGTGCTTGCGCTTGGCATTATGATGGGCGGTTATAAAACCCTTCGCTCAGCATACAACTTTGCAGTAGCAAGTTCTGATCCAAGTTCAGATCATTCAATGAATGTGCCGAGCAACAAAACATATGATTGCTGATAAGAGGAATTGAAGAAAGGATACGATCAGAGTAAACGTAGAATACGAAATCTGTACTCGAAAAAAGTCCACAAACTTATTTCCCGAAGAGACATGACAGAATCATGTTTCTTCGGGTATCTGCACAACATACCACAAGTTTGCTTCTTCGTGAACGTTTTAAAACATGACTAAATCCTGCTTCTTCAGGTATGCCATTCTAGACATAAATGAAAACTCATTTTGTCTACTCATCCCATATGTGATCCAGCTTATCTGCGTAGAAACGAATTGCTTTCTCGAAACTAGCAATTCCTGCATCTTTCGTCGTATCTGCTAACTCTGTCAGCAGCAATTTCATCGCTTCTGCATGCTCACCAACATTGTACAGTGCCATTGCATAGAACACCTTTAGCTCTCTGTGATTCGGGAATTCACTCACACCCTGCGCCAATATCTCCTTCGCACTTTCGTATTGGCCCAGTGTCCGATAGGTGCTTCCTAGGCCTAATAAAGCTCCAGGTCGATGAGATTCACCTAATTGATTGCGAAGAGCTGCTACATAATAGGGCACCGCCTGCTTCTCTAATCCTAAGTTATCGTGTGCGCATGCCATTTGATACAGCAGCTCGGCATTATTCGGGTCCTTCTCCAGCAATTGTGCAAAGATTGTTATCGCCTGCCCGGCTTGCCCTTGAGCCCTCAATTGAACTGCTTCTTCATATGTGCTTTCCATTTCTACCGTTCTTCTCCCTTATTGACCAATTGATAAATGGATCTATAATGAAATTAGCAATCATTTCTTCATCTACCAGAAATAATTACAACCATCTTATCACGTAAGAACTTTTGTTATCAATCTAAAATGCTCTTACCGTCCTCTTTGTCAATCAGCATTGCCTTTCAGCAAATATCATCGCTCAAACCTACATTCAGTAAAAAAGGAGGAATCGTTGATGGTATCAGTAATCAGTCTTGTTGCGGCCTGTATCCTATATCTCATCAGCCTGCTCCATGTATATTGGGCATGCCGTGGTACATGGGGCACAACAGCTGTAATTCCCGAAAAAAATGGCAAGCGCACATTCTCTCCACGACCGGGAATGACCCTGCTCATTGCTGTTCTTCTTGCCCTTTCAGCCGTCATTTTACTTATGCGCGCATCCTACATTTCATTTCGTTTCAATGCTGTTCTCCTGCAAGCAGGCGCATGGATATGCGCTGTCGTATTCGCCTTGCGAGTCATAGGCGACTTCAATTATGTCGGGTTGTTCAAGCGAATCAGCAAAACGAAATTTGCAAAAATGGATACCTGGCTGTATGTGCCTCTATGTACTTTCTTATCGTTTGCATTTCTACTATCTATTTTCTTTGGTGGAACGCAGCAATAAAACCATGATTCCTTCTACATACAACACACTTCGAATAATAGACTCGCTTCCCATTCCGGAAGCGAGTCTTTGTATTTCCTGCAGCGTTAGCAACATCCCTTTTCCCTATTCAACAAACAGGTTACAACATCAACCACATCAGAAACTGGGTAAATGTGGGTTGACAGATAACACCACCAGTTATATAGTTAGTTACATGAGTAATTAACCAATTTGGTGGTGTAGATATGACAGTCACAATGGACGACAGCCGCCCCATTTTTGTGCAAATTGCCGAACGGATTGAGGATGACATCATCGAAGGTCGATTGCCTGAAGAATCGCAAGTCCCTTCAACGAATCAATTTGCTTCCTTTTTTCAGATCAATCCCGCTACTGCGGCTAAGGGCGTCAATGTGCTGGTTGATGAGAACATTTTGTACAAAAAGCGTGGGATAGGTATGTTTGTATCGACAGGAGCGAGGGCAAAACTCATGGAAAAGCGGAAAGAACTTTTTTACGAACAGTATGTGGTATCCATGATCCGCGAGGCAGAGAAGCTTGGCATTTCCAAGGAACAATTAACAGACATGATTCAGAGAGGAGATCGAACGAATTGAGAACCATTACTGAAGTTCAGGGATTAACCAAGTCATTCGGTGATGTTACTGTCGTACACGATGTTAGCTTTACACTCGAAGCTAACAAAATTTATGGCCTGCTTGGGCGCAATGGCGCAGGAAAAACAACGATAATGCATATGCTGACGGCGCAGTTGTTTCCAACAAGCGGTGAACTTCTTGTCTTCGGAGAAGCGCCTTATGAGAATAATCGCGTTCTGAGCAAGATTTGCTTCATTAAGGAAAGCCAGAAGTATCCAGACAGTTTTCGAGTCATTGATGTCATTGAGCTCTGCCCCTCCATTTTCCCGAATTGGGATCAGGAATTGGCGAGCAAACTGCTGAATGATTTCAATCTTCCTTTAAGGAGACGTATCAAGAAGCTGTCACGCGGGATGCTTTCTTCCGTTGGCATTGTTATTGGATTGGCAAGTCGAGCTCCGCTGACCATTTTCGATGAACCCTATCTCGGACTTGATGCAGTAGCTCGCAACTTGTTCTACGACCGCTTGATTGAAGATTATGCGGAACATCCGCGAACGATCGTACTGTCCACACATTTAATTGATGAAGTCAGTCAATTTTTAGAGCATGTGATTGTGATCGATGGAGGAAGGATCATTTTGAATGAGGAAAGCGATGCTTTGCGTGGCCGTGCCTACTCTGTCGTTGGTCAGCGAGAAATGGTCGAGTCATTCATCTCAGGCCATACCATCATCAATCGGCAGCCATTAGGCGGACTATTGTCTGCAACCGTGCTGGGCAATCTAACTTCTCATATCCGAGAACAAGCCGCATCGTTAGGCCTTGATCTCTCAACAGTATCCCTGCAGCAGCTTATTGTTCACCTCACAAAAAGAAAATCTGATCGCAAGGCGGTGGAGACGCGATGAATCGAGTAACAACCGTTATGAAAATGTACAGCAAGGATCACATCATGTGGTTTTTCGCTCCGTGGTGCTTTGTACTGCTTCCTAGTTTTCTGATCAACGTGTTGATCGGTTACTTGCTTCAACCGGAACAAGGCTACTACAGCGGCGGTGTGGTCTCCATTTTTATCTATTTACTGATTCTCGGCATTGTAGCCGTGACCCAGAACTTTTCATTCGCTTTTGGAATAAGCATCCGCAGAAAAGACTATTATTTCGGGACTATATTAATGTTCCTGATAGCCAGCGTAACTGTAGCCACAATTGTGATATTATTGTCTATTGGTGAACGAAGTATTACCCAAATGCTAGATGCAAATTTTCATTTCTTTTCCCTGCCTTATATTACGGATGGGAGTTTGCTCGAACAATGGTGGGTTTACTTCGCAACAGCTGCTCATTTGTCTACTTTAGGATTCATGTTCGCTATGTTTTTCCGTCGTTTTGGCCGCACGGGAATGTTTATCTTATTTCCAGTCACCCTTGCCATCTCCTCCATCTTCAGTTATCTCTGCACGTACTACAGCTGGTGGGGCAACATATTCTCATGGTTCGGCAGCCATTCAGCTGCGCAGCTTGCTTCTTACTTTTTCGCCTTGGCGGTTATCCATTCTTTACTTACCTTCATCATGATCCGCAGAACAACAATTGCTTAGCATATCTACAAACAAAGCCGCCGGATATATATCCAGCGGCTTATCAGCTATATCATTACCTAGTGACTCATGATTTCATATTAAGAAATGATTGCTCTTGCTTCTGCTTATTTAATCGAGACTTCGAACTTAGCTCCCGCTCCACCAGCAAATACAATGGTACCACCGCTTGGCAATTCAATTCCTTGTTTCCCTGTTGATGATAAGGAGAAATGTACGACATGCCCCTGCTCATTGTACACTGCAAATGAAGATTGCTTAGGCATTGTCGTAAAGGTCAGCTTCTTCCCAGCAACTGCTTTTGGCAGCTTAAACCATCTTGCATAACCATCCTCTTGAATGGTTACTGTAGATTTCGACCCTGGATACAAGGGCTTAATTGTATCCTCTGATACCATAATATACCCTGAACTATCTAAGTACTCCACTCCGTCCTTTGTGAAGAACTGATATTCCATAGTATCCCTTCCGCCCATAGCTGGGATTTGCACCTGATTACTTGCCGAATCCGGGCCTGTAATGGTCTTATCGTCCACGTAACCAGGCAGATCGGCGTGTTTATTGATTTTACCCCCATCCATAAGCAAATAAGTGAGGGAACTATATTTTTCATTCACTGGAAAATACTTTTTGCCTATGCGCTTCGTCCATGCGGATTCAACTTCTTTGGAGATATCATTTTTCTCAAGCTTCTCGCCAGTATACTGAGTCAGAGCTAGTTGAGAAAGTCCTGGTACATCTAGGTACATACTTTGCCATAAATAAGTACGTCCATTGTCTTTCGCATCGAACCGTATCTTCGTCGTTCCTTCTTCATTCATAAATGTGCCGTCTGCTGTATATACATACTTCGCTGCAGGCATATCAGGCGCTTGATTATAAGTGATAGACAGTTCGCCGTTCTTGGCAATGGCCACTTTCATGACAACATTGGTTGACGCATAATAACCTGCATACTTGGCAACATCAGCTGGCATTGCTGCTTTCTTCGGCTTGCCGAATGACTTAGCAGGTTGTAACTCCTTAATCGTACCTTTCTCTTTCAATGCCTGCAACACCATCTCGTTCGCCAACATCGCATTCGTCGAGCTGGATCCACCTGAAGACAAGACGGCCGCTGCCATATTGTGCTCTGGAAGTACAACCAGCGAAGCATGATACATGATCGTGTCGCCGCCCTTATTCTCAGCTTGGATACCGTATCTATTGAATGGATAGAGCTTTACACTGTCCCATCCAAGTCCATAGTTCACAACCGTGTCTACTTCTCCTTCTGGCCAGAATCCGCGCTTATATTCCTCTTGACGCATTGCTTTAACAGATGTAGACGACAATACTTTGTCATTCTCCCCTGTAAAGATTTGCGCGAAACGAACTAAATCCTCAGCCGTCGAGTATATTCCCCCCGCACCGATGACATTGCCGTTTTCCGTAGGGAGCTGCCCTTCATATGCAGGGTGATACGTGCCTGCAAACTTTGTTTTATCTGCATTGTCCAATGGTGTTTTTGTATGAGACATAGCTGCTGGTTCTGTAATATATTGATGAAGGAATTTAGTAAAGCCCATTCCACTCACCCGTTCTACCAGAATCTCAGCTAATGTAAATCCATCATTGCAATAAACAGAGAATGCACCTGGATCAGCCTTCAGCGTCTGCTTCTTCAATTGCTCCAGCATCGTATCGTGGTTAATCGTGTCATTGTCCCCAAGCAAGAAGCTATTTCCTAACGTTGATCCCCGGAGCCCCGAAGAGTGATTCAACAGCATCCGCGGTGTAATCTTCTTGTACCGCTCATCCTTCATTGTAAATTCAGGGATGTATTGCACAACAGGAGTATCTAGATCTACCTTTCCTTCTTCAACCAGTTTCATAACGGCTACCGTGGTAAATACCTTGCTGGTTGATCCGATTCCGTACATCGTGTTTTTCGACAGTGGTACTTTTCCTTGAGCATCATTCTTACCGGCTTGCCCAGATACTACGATGTTACCATGATCAATAAGTGCATATTGAACACTTGTCGTACCGAAAGTGTCCGTCAACAGTGAAGCTTTTTCAGTAGCAACTTTTTTAGTAGCGGAGTAATTCAAGCCCCCATTTGAAGCTGCAGCCATTGCGCTCGTCGGAACAAGCATTGCAACAACCATACTTATTGCCAATACCAAAGACAAGCTTTTCTTCATTCTTATGCCTCCCCAATTATGTACTTATAGGATAGTACGTTTGAACGCTAAGAAAGTTCAGTTTATTTCCAGTAACATCTGATTTATCTCGACGAATCACCCCCCATTAGCATGTTGGATTCCTTGATTTAGCTTCAGCAGCAAAGCTTCCGGGTTATCACACCTGAATACCACGGAACGTTTCGGGATCGTCCTCCCGAACAACCCTTTTGTCTCGATTGGTTCTTTTAGAACAATTTCGTATTGTGGGGAATCACAGATAATGACGGCATAATGCATATCTTTCGGAATTTTCTCCCCCATGCTGATTTCTTTGGCCTTCTGTATGACGGCAACATTGTTCAGGGGCACTTCAATCCTGTTTTGATAACCACAACGAATAATGATTCGATTGTCCACAACTAGGTGTGGCAAGTATTTCGCAGATTTATATAGTGCCATCAAATAGAACAGTCCATAGATATTAATAGCTGAAAGGATCCATGCAGCAAGTTCACTCCACATTTGTACGAGAAAATGAAACAATACACCTTCGATTATAAGTAAAATGGATAAAAAGATGGCCATGGTTTTCAACTGAGAATGTTGATGATAGGAGAATGCCTCTCCCCGCTCCTTACCTGGTTTCTTCATCCAAATCATAATCGAATAATAGATCAGATGACGTACATCTGATACGATGCTTGACATCTTCAGCTCCTCCTTAACTGATTTTCCTCAAATCGATGCACGGCCTCTTTGATGTAATCCTCTACTTCCTTGGAGAATATGGACACGTAAAGCAGCGAATGATCATCGAGATCTAACTCCGCTATTTTCTCCTGATAATGTGGTGCAATGTGTTCATTCATAGTCGTAATCATGTGCTCGATGGTACGCTGAACCACTACTTCGGATGGCGATACTCCTAATTTGCAATAATGCTGCAATTGATTCACAATTGCGAGCATTTCCCTCTCGAATTTTAGTCGTTCCTGTGGGGAAAGATGCTTTAGAAGCGCATGTTCGATAACTGATTGTGGCAATCGGTCTGATAGCCACTCTTCTTGTTCCTTTTCACGATGGATCGAGTGGATGATCGCTAGTAACAGGTCACTGTCTAAATCTTCATCTTGCATGATCTGCTCCACCCGCGTAATCGTATTGATTACATAGTCAAGCTCTCCTCTTTTTTTCGCGAGCATAGCCTTCTGCTTTTGCAGTGTATCGCGCATTTGAGGTGAATCGTGGTTCGCAAGGTAATCCGCGATTTCCTGTAAAGAAAACCCCAAATATTTGAGAGTAATAATTTTCTGCATGGTTGAAATGTCATCCTTACTGTACAGACGATGTCCATGTTCATTGTAACTAGAAGGAGCCATCAACCCTTTCCGATCATAAAAATGAAGTGTGCGTTCTGTAACACCAGTTAGTGTTGCAAAAGCTTTAACGGTATACATGTGTTCATTCAATAGGACATCTCCTCTCGTCATAATACCTTCAATGTACACTATGACGTAACGTCATAGGCAAGGCTTGAAAACAGAAAGAAACAGCATCTCACCTTAGATATGGAGAAATGCTGATTCCAGTAGTACCCTATTCCAATAGTTATTAAGATATTACCGTATAACTGAGCTTCTTTTTGCCAAAGTTAATAGCCGCTTGATGATTGGCAGTGCTATATTTCCCGAAATAGACATCAATCCAACGATATGAGAGTTTAGCTGTATTCTTGAGATCCCCTGTATCTTCCACAACAAACGTGTTTATCACGTAACCGCCTGGAATCGATATGCTCTCATTATTATTTAATACAATCATTGTACCAAACGGAAAAACAGGCTTGTTCCAGTTTCCCGCCCCCCAGATTGTCGGATGCACAGCAACACCACCGATGTAGGCAGCTTTTCCACCAGCAAACACCGGGTTATTGTCTCCTGCTGCCCCTGTATAAGCAGTAAAATCTTCATTCATATACGTGATATCCGCCTTCGCTGTAGATACTCCGGTAACTAGAAGTGCTGCTGACATGATTATGGCTGCAAACCACTTTCTCATCTTAATCACTCCCCTTGTCCAGACAATATCCTCCCCGTTACAGCATCGAACTCGATCTGCTGCAGTTGATCTTGATCATCTCGGCCAATCACCAAAATTGTAGTCAATCCTTCTCCTGCCTGAAGAATAAAGTGATAGCCGTTAGCCCATCCATCTCCAGGCAGCAAATGTCTTGAACGTATGCTTTTGAGTACTGCCACAGTACTGTCAATCTTGACCTTGTCGGTAGATACCATCCATTCGGAATTGTAATTACCTATTCCAGGTATGACCTTATCCACCTTTCCATCCCGAATCGCAATAACAGCGCGCTTGTTCGCAGGGGCACCCACTTGTAAATTCCATCGACTCCTTGTACCTTCTTGTCCACTTGTCTTCCCTAACCCGTCATCCACGCTTGTCACATAGAGTAGGACAGCTTCGGGATTCCACTTTTTTGCCGCTACCATTCCAACATGCAGTGCATCGATAAGCGATAATTGACTGTGTGAATTGGTACGTTCAACATGCGAATCATCCATTACAAAATGGTATATTAGTAATGAACATGCTAATACGATGACTGCACTTAGCGTGGCAAACATCTTATTCATCCCTAGCAAGCACCTTCCTGTAATGTACTATGATATAGACCAAAATCCTTTTATTGCCATTATTGCTATCACTACTCTATCAGACATTTCAAAACAAGCTCAATAGACAGACATGGATCTTGGAACAATCCCATTAAAGCCTATGAATATCACCGATTGCAAAAGGAACTTTCCAACTCTACAGACTCTACAGCGAAATCAAAATTTCCAAAGTTCATTTATTGTTGACATCCAGTTGTCAGGTTACCAATGTCATACTATATACAGGAACTGAATAGGAGGGATAACACAATGACAGCATATCATTACAACAATAAGGCTGCCTTAATTGATGCAATCCAATATACCTACAGGCGGTTTGATGAAGAATTCAACGATATCGAGGACAGTGCAAGGGATGTGCGGATCACTGGGGTAGATCGAACTCCAGCCGAGATCATCGCCTATCAATTAGGCTGGCTGCATCTCGTTATGGGGTGGGACAAGCAGGAACAGGAAGGCGAAATCGTAAATATGCCTTCTCTAGACTATAAGTGGAATCAACTCGGTGAATTATATCTATCTTTCTACGAGCATTATTCATCTTACTCATTAACTGAATTGCGCAATCAACTCAAGGATGCCGTACAGCTGTGGGTGAATTGGATTGATAGCTATAGCGATGAGGCATTATTCATACAAGGGGTTCGCAATTGGACAGGGGATAAGCAGAATTGGCCGATGGCTCGATGGATACATATTAATTCGGTTGCTCCATTTACATCATTCCGTACGAAAATCAGAAAATGGAAGAAAGGTTTTCTGAGTATGCCTTAACACTGCTCACCTAGTTGTGCAGCGGCAGATCAGTACGCTCGTAACCGGATATGAACCGTCTGCCGCTGATTCAACTAGGAATTTATCTATTCACCTTTTTATCTCTTCTTTTTATCTATATCTATAACTATATATCTATATCTATATCTATTTCAGCTTTTCTATATCTAGTTCAAGCAAATGATTGTATCTATTGTTACCTCGTCATAATAGAGGCAACATCCTGAATGGCCGTCCGTGCAGCGCCGCTTATGCCCGCAAGTTGGAAAAATCCGTGATTGACACCAAAATACTTCCTGCACTCAACACCAACTCCTGCTTCAAGCAGGCGTCGATACAACATTTCTCCCTCGTCTGCAAGAGGATCGAATTCGGCAAGAAGAATATGCGTGTATGGCAATCCTTCCAAGTCGCTTCGCTGAATAGGACTCGCCTCTAGATGTTCAGATGAAATATCTCCGAAATAAGCTTCAAAACCGCTGAGCAGTGCATCGCGAGTGATCACGTAATCATCTCCGTACCGTTGATAACTCTCGCTTGAACCACTAGCGTCCAACATCGGATATATCAAGATTTGTCTTGTTGGCATCCATTCCTTCTGCGCCTTGAGCCGCAAGGACGTTACTAGCGCAATATGTCCGCCCGCACTATCACCTGCCAGTGTAATATCATTCGGATTTCCTCCCCAAGATACGGCATGCTCACGCACAATTTGTGCGGCCTTATAGGCATCATCATGAGCAGCTGGATAGGCATGTTCTGGTGCCAAGCGGTAATCTACCGCTACCACGATCGAGTTCCCCTTGTTAGCTAGTGCTCTTAACTGACGGTCATGAGTTGTGAAATCCCCGCTCACAAAGCACCCGCCATGATAATAGATCATAACAGGAAGATTAGACATATACGACGGTCGGTAAATGCGTAAAGGGATGGAATCGATCGTATGATCGGTGATTTCCCATATAGGCTCCGCTTCTCCTGCCAACACAACCGATTGTACATAACCTTGACGGCGATCCTGATAGCTCTTCTGTCTCGCAGAAGGACGTCCTGATTCAATAAAATCCTTAACGATGCTTCGAATACCTGGTTCCAAATCACTCAAGCGCTCCATGATGTGAACTCTCCTCCGACTGAAATACATGATGTAATAGCATAATTCCATCAATATTCATGTTACACGCGAATGATCGAGGAATGCAATCCTTTCATCGAACGGGCAGCTTGAACTCCAGTTGTGGAATATAATTCTTATCCGGGCCTTTTCTAACAAACGGCTTAATGACGATTAAGCTAGGCTTCACCTTGAACGGCTCGTAAGAGGTTGAGAACACCATTCCTGTTCCTTCTCCTGAACCATTCCCAGCAATTGCATTCTGTTCATTTCCCTGCTCATCCTCGATATCGAACTCCAGATTGAGGAACCCATCAACTTTATAGCTATCCGGTATTGCATCCAGCATTTTACGATAATCTTCTTCTCCGCTTGCCCCGTGGACACCGACGAGCAAGCGGGTTGTGATGGGGGTAATTTCGACTCGATCGATCGACATATTTATCGAATCATGTGATTTGGTCTCTGATGTCTTCAGGATAATCGTTCGCTCCGTATCCTTCTTGATCGGGAAGAGAAACTCGTAATTCTCATCCACATCAGCCAAATACACGACCATCTTCATTTCGAACGAGTCTGGAAGCTCAAGATCAGCAGAATCTAAAGCGGTAACGATTATCGATTGCGGAGCATGCTCCCCACCCGGCTGGAGCCCCATCCCGGTATTTATTTGCTTGTCTCCCATATAAAAATCGATATTATTGGCTCGCTTGCTTAGCATGCGCTGCTTGTTCCATAACTGAAAAAAAGAAACCTTCGCCGCTTTCGAATCTTCTCTACTGAGCACTAGAGATAGCCTGCTGCCATCATACATCATCTCAGAAATCGTGAGCGTCACTCCCTTATGGGTTACGCGCTGATTGACTGAGGTGACCATCCCCTTTTCTCCAGCGGTTTGCAAGCCAAGATCCCCCACCAGTTTGAATACGCTATCCATGAACGGAATCTGCTTTAACGTCTGTGCGATCGCTGGAGAGGCAAGACCCGAGAAGATCATGACCATCCCGAGGCTCGCTACACCCGCTGTTGAAATCAACACTCTGCGCAGCCAGCGGTTCTTCCGACTTCTTCTCTTCCGTCCAGGAAGCATCTCGTCGATGATCTGGTATGTCCGATCCATTCGGTTGCGAACGGATTCTGGCAGCTCGCTAATATATGGTTCCCTAAGCTGTTCCAGTCGCTGATCGATAGGCAGTTGTATGTCTTTCATCCGTTCATCTTCCTTTCTTCAGTATCATCCAGCCATTCTGCGAGCGTGTGACGTGCCCGATGCAGCCGTGTCTTCACCGCGCCCACGGACATATCCATCATCTCGGCGATCTGATGCATAGGCAAATCCTGAAAATAAAACAAAATAACAATATTGCGAGATACTTCCTCAAGCCGATAGATCGCCTGACGCAAATCAAGATGATCACTGTATTCAGCCGTGGCAACACCAACTTCTGGGAGTTCAGCCAGCATGATGATGCGAGCCTGCTTCCGCAATATCATATTGCATTCATTGATCAATATCCGAAAGAGCCAAGTCTTAAAATAGGCATGATGATTTAGGTTTGTCAGTGCGCGATAAGCCTTGAGCACAGTCTCCTGCATCGCATCTGCACAATCCTCGTCCCTTCTGACGATCGACCTGGCCATGTTGAACATTTGGGCTTCATGCTGCTTGATGAGTCGAATAAATGCTTCTTTATTACCTTCCTTAGCCAATCTCACTTCTGTCTCTATATCGCTATGCAAGCCGTTTCTACTCCCTTCTTTACCCCATACACGCGAATCAAACTGTCAATTAGATGCACAAGATAGGCAAAAGGTTTCATTAAACGCAAAAAAACTGCCAAATGTTCACTTTCATGCATTTGGCAGTTTACTTAAAAGCAGGAATTGCTTCCTGCTTCTATTTATTTTTCGGATTCCCTATGCTTCCAATATAGACGCGTCTCAGACACGACGACTCCAGACAAACCGAGCAGTGCAACTAAGTTCGGCAGCGCCATTAATCCATTTACAATATCAGCAAGCTTCCATATCATATCCAGCTTGATAAATGCCCCAAAGCCAATGATCGCAATGAACATAAGGCGGTACGGCAGAATCGATTTGACACCGAATAAATAAACCATGCACCGTTCGCCGTAATAGTTCCAGCCAAGAATCGTCGTGAATGCAAATAAAATCAAGCAAAACATAAGAATGAGGGAACCGTATGGCAGCGCAGCATCAAATGCTGCCTGTGTCATGGCCGCTCCTTCCATTGGGCCATTCCATACACCCGTTACAATCAATGTTAATCCTGTAAGCGAGCAGACGATGATCGTATCGATGAATGTTCCGGTCATTGATATGAGTCCTTGCTCAGCTGGCCATTTTACCTTCGCAGCCGCAGCCGCAATCGGTGCGCTTCCGAGTCCCGACTCATTGGAGAATACACCTCTTGCAATCCCGTTGCGGATCGCCATCATAACCGTTGCTCCCAAGAAGCCGCCACCTGCTGCTGTTGCATTAAACGCGCCTTGGAAAATTAACGACAGTGCGTGCGGTATCTGATCCGCAAATGCAATAAGCACAACAAAGCTCGCGATAAAATAGATAATAGCCATGACAGGAACAATTGTCGTCGTCACATGCGATATACTCTGAATCCCGCCAATTGTAACAAGCGCGGTCACGATAGTCACGATTGCCGCAGTGACTACTGCAGGTACACCAAGGCTTGCTTCTGTAGAAGTGACGATCGCATTAATTTGCGGAAATGTACCAATTCCAAGCAAGGCAACCAGTACTCCGCTAATCGCAAAGAATACAGCAAGCGGCTTGAATTTCATGCCAAGTCCCTTCTCAATATAATACATAGGACCGCCTAGCACTTGTCCATTGTCATCAATGTTGCGATACTTGACAGCAAGCAATCCTTCCGCATATTTGGTGGCCATTCCGAAGAATGCAGCAACCCACATCCAGAATAATGCACCGGGTCCACCCACCTTAATTGCAGTAGCAACCCCCACGATATTACCAGTTCCAATTGTCGCCGCCAGCGCAGTAGCCAATGCCCCGAAGCTGGATACATCCCCTTCTCCCTCGTTCTTCGACTTGAATATTAACTTCAAGGCGAGCGGCAGGCGGAACAACTGTAGCGCTCCCAAGCGGATCGTTAATAAAATTCCCGTTCCTACTAATAAAATAAGAAGCGGTGCTCCCCATACCATGTTGTTCAATTTGTCTAACCATTGTTCCATCATTGTCAAATCAGTTCCCCTCTTTGTGAATAATAAAAAGAGTCAAATCGAATGATTTGACCCTGGGGACATGTGTGCAGAATAAATAACCTGACGTAAGTGACATACCTAAATAAGATCATCATACCAATGACTTACGATTTTTCTACGCTTCTGCATCCCTGTCCTTTTACCTGAGAGTTTTAACGAATCCACGAGAATCAAATTCGTCTTGCCCCTTCGGTGCCCCAATCATGGAGTCTCTCCAGAGTCCTGTCCATTTACGGTCCTGCTTATACGTATTCGAGCTCAAGGTTCGATATGTCTAAGCGCCTGAGAGCTTACCCCTTCGGCTAGACGATTCGTCTATCTCCCGCAAACTTCATCCAGTTATAAAGTTGTAGGTAACATTATAGTAGACACACTATCATTGTGCAATGATCCATTGCATTGTAATTTATCCCATACCATCTATCACACATGTGCTTGGTGACTGTAATATAGGGATCTGGCCTCATTTAATAAATGAATGAGTTCACTCACATTCTGCACATTCGTATCGTAATTGGTAAAGCATGCACGCAGCGTTGGTACACCATGAATGGTAAATACGGATAGCCACACTTTCCCTGTGCTCAATACGTGTTGATTCACAAATAGAGCGAAGTCCTGGTCGTTTCGTGTCCATGCTTCTTGATCAAGAAAGCAAATGACAGGCAGCACGGTATCATTGGCAACTGTCCAGCCAGATCGCATTAATTCTTCTCGGAATAGCTTGCCCATTTCAACTTGATGTCGCAAGACAGCCCGATATCCTTCCCAACCCGCTGTAGCCAGGGATAAATACAGCTTCAATCCTATAAATCTCCGTGACCATTGAATGGAATGCGTATATGGATCAATCGTGGGCAGCTCCTCACCCTCCTTCGGCATATAATCTGCCGTTATACGGAAGGTTTCATTCAATATACGTGAATGCCGTGTGAAGTACATGCCCGCCCCCATCGGAACGGACAGCCACTTATGAGCATCAAACGCGATTGAATCTGCTTGCTGGATACCATCCATATGGAAGGACAGCTCGGAATCCAATACGATTGCGCCGCCATAAGCAGCATCCACATGAAGCCACATCTGTTCATGCTCCGCTACTGCCGCGATTTCCATTAACGGATCAATTGCACCGGCTCCCGTCGTTCCCGCTGTAGCAATAATAAGAAATGGGGCAAAACCCTGCGCGCGGTCTATACGTATTTGTTCTAATAACGCTCCAATATCCATTTGCAAGGAATCGTTCGTACGAATGGAGCGAATTGAATTCGTTCCAAGCCCGCAGGAACGAGCCGCTTTCACCAATGAATGATGACTCTCTTCAGAAGCATACAGAATGGGTGGCTTCTCCAGAGCTGCTAATCCGTCTGTTGCATACTTTGGAAAATGATAAGATAGAGCCGTTAAGACTGCAGTCAAATTGGCTTCCGCTCCCCCAGTCGTGAAGGTTCCATCAGCAACATCACGCGAGTAACCAAATTGAGTGGCGAGCTCACGCAGTACATAATTCTCAATTTCTACGGCAAGCGGCGCATGACTCCATGCAGCAAGCTGGGGGTTAAACGCCGCTGTTATCGTGTCTGCCATAATCCCCATAAAGTTCGGGCGGGGATTGTATAAGCCATAATATCCTGGATGTGCTGTGTGCACTTGATATCGACGCAGTCCTTCTATAACATGCTGAACCGCAGTTTGAGGCTTGACAGGAGCAGCAAAGTCAATTTGCTCCGCATACTGCACAATCTCTGATGGGATTAATTCAGGGGCAACTACTACCTCGTCGGTGTATGATAGATACTGACTGATCTTCTCTAACGTATATGAGCCTAGCATATACTGTTCCTCAGTTGATAGATCCAAGATCGGATTCTGTCTAAGCATACGGAATCCAGCAACTCCCTTCCACTGTTCAATTCAAGAAAGATGTTCCAATTGAATAATAGCTTACCGACCAAGACGACAATTGAACAGGTACAGTTTATCAGCTCGCTATGAGGACAGACCATTTATCACTCTATTATACTTACCGTCCTTCCATTTACATCGTTTTTCGAATATGAGCGCAAGATTTCGAAATCTCAACTCAAAAAAACCGCCCCTATTACCTAGAGACGGTGTCTATTGCTTCCTTACTTTCTCATTTACTCAGGCAACCGGTATACGGCAAAAGGTTCCCCATAACGATATCGACGGCTTATTTCATCCAATAGGTTCAACTGTTCTTCATTAAGTTCGACATTGACACTCGTTATATTGTCCTCTAACTGCTCCACCTTCGTCGCTCCTACAATGACTGTCGATACACAAGGCTGGTGCATAAGCCAAGCTAATGACAACGAGCTTGGGCTACAGCCGATGTCCGCTGCCAATTCGCTCACCTGTTCACTTAACGCAAACCGTTCTTCATTGAAGAACTTGTAGAAATTCGGATCCGTATCTGCTCGTGAGCCAGCTGGCTTCTGATCGCCCACACGGTATTTCCCTGTCAGAATTCCTCCTGCAAGCGGATAATATGGAATGATTCCCACCCCTTGATCCTGACATAGCGGAACCAGTTCCAGTTCTGGCGTTCGATCAGCCAGTGAATAGCTGGTTTGCATGGACACATAACGATTCAGACCAAGCCGTTCACTGATGCCAATCGCCTTCATCAGCTCCCAAGCAGCGTAGTTAGACGCTCCGATATACCGCACCTTGCCTGAACGTATCATATCATCAAGCGTCCGCAGCGTCTCCTCAAGTGGAGTATGCGGATCAAATGTATGTATTTGATACAGGTCAATATAATCGGTATTTAGCCGCTTCAAGCTATTGTCTAATTCCTGCTGCAAATGAAAGCGAGATGACCCGCGCTCGTTCGGCCCCTGTCCTCGAATTAATCCTGCCTTCGTTGTCAGCACGACATTGTGTCGATTGCCTATCAGCGCCTCACCGATGATGCGTTCTGATTCTGAACCAGCATAAATATTAGCCGTATCAATAAAGTTAATGCCATAGTCCAGCGCTTGATGAATAATTCGAGTCGAAGCCAGCTTGTCAGCCCGCTTGCCGAAAGCATTTGTTCCTAATCCAAGCGCTGACACCTTCAATCCACTATTGCCAAGACGACGATATTGCATGACGATCAACTCCTTGCTTTCCTTATTTAGCAGTAATTATATCACAAGCTATCCCCTTGATCTGAATCCGATCAAATATGTGTCTGCCTTATGATTCCACTTCCGCGCACAAAAAAAAAAAAACTCATGCAGGCATGAGTTCTCAACAACAATAAAGAATCCAGAATCTCTATGGATTACAAGACATTTATACGAATGGAAAAATCGTCGGACATTGCATTGGAAGGCTGATGCTGCATGACTCTGGTATCGGAATTAATGCCCTAGGTTGACAGAATGTAGCTTCAACCATCAGCGGTATTGTAAATTTCACGATAAGCTCCAAACACCAATCCAATTGCAACTCAATCGTTAGGCTGTCAGTAATTCGTGCAGCACAATGGATATCGAATATTTGAGAAGTAATGTTGGATTCATCTAATGGGAGCGGTAAGCAGAGTGATACTTTCTCGTTGTTCTTGACTAATAGTGTAAACGTGCATGTTTCTCCTGTTCCGCTATCTGTTAACGTAATTGTTACCTCTGCAGAGCACGTCGTCAGTACAATAGCTGCTTGCGATCCGATAATGGGCAGCGGCAGCCGCTTTACAACCGTGATGCTGCATTCTCCCATAGCTGGCACTGCATTGCAGCTTACAAGCACTTGCCGACCGCCAGCAATTGCTTGTTCTACGAAAGCCCTGCAGTTTTCGGGAATAGACTCTTCCACGATGAAATCACTCCGAGTAACAACCCAATCGAACAGTTTGCTGACAGAAATGCACTCTAAAGGACGTACAACTAGCGTCGTAATCGTAGCTGTAACAGGAGGCGTATTATCCGCCTGAGCGGTAGCCGTGTTGGTAACCACCCCTTCTAACAAAGGAATGACTGTAATGATAATCGTCTGTTCTTGTTGACCCTCCAATGTGCCCAAGAGACAAGTAACGGTCTGCCCGGATACAGAGCAAGTGCCTCCTTCAGATTGAACACTAACAAATTCAACCGTAGGAGGAATGACATCACGCACGATTACATTCGTTAGAGGAAGTTCTCCGAGATTTGCAACACTGATCGTATATTGCAACAGGCTGCCGACAAGCACAGGGTTGCTTGAAGCTTGCTTCGAAATGGCGAGCGGCTGTAATACCGTAATGCTTGCGGTTGCTGTTTCAGGGTCTTCAACATTATCAGCGGTCACCACTGCTGTGTTCGTTAATATTCCTGTTATAGTCGTAATTGCTTCGATCGTAATCATAGCGCACGTTCCAGGGACAATGACACCGAAAGATGCTGTGATCGTTTGCCCGACCTGCGTGAATGTGCCTTCAGATACTTGGATACCAGTGACTTCAACGCCTGCAGGCAATGTGTCCACCGCAACCACATTTGTGGCCGCCGTTTCTCCCATGTTGCACACCGTCACTTGAAAGATGACTTCATTTCCAAGGGTTACAAGATCCGGCTCGGCAAGCTTCTCAATGGTTAAAAAAGCCGGAGGAAGCGCATTGACGGTTGTATCAATCGTGGATGATACAGGTTCTGTTTGATCAGATGTCGCTGTAGCTGTGTTCGTTACGACGCCCGGAGCTGTAGGAATAACGGTAATCGTGATGATTTCAGACTGACCAGGATCAAGATCGCCAATCAATGCTGTCACGGTGCCAGCCACTTCAGTTACGGTTCCTTGCGTAGTTTCGGCAGATACGAAGACGAGACCAGGCGGCAGCACATCCACCACTTCCACGCCGGTTAATAACTCCGTCGTCTCGTTGGAGACAACGATCGTATAGATGAGTTCTTCTCCAACAGTTGCAGGATCCGGCCCTGCAAACTTCGATATCATTAACTCAAGTATCGGCTCTTCGATAACTAGAGTTTCGGTAGTAGAGGATTGTGGCGCAGTCTCATCTGAAAACGTCGTTGCCGTGTTCAAGACTGTACCTGTGACCGTTGGGATGACGACGATAAAAATGACCACAGTCTCTCCCGGAGCAAGTGAACCAATGTCATTCGTAATTGTCGTGCCATCGAACGAAATCGTCCCTTGATCCGATTCAGCGGATACAAAGGTGGTTCCTGCCGGCAGCGGATCATTCATAACAACATTGGTCGCTGTGCTCCCTCCAATATTGGAGACAAATATAATATAAACGAGTTCTGAATTTACGGCGACGATTGGGGGAAAGTCCAGCTTCTCAATTTCTAGGATTGGAGGTGGCAGAGGATTTACGGTATTGACTGCGGTTGAGGAGATGATGCCGGTCTGATTTGCTTGGGCTGAAGCTGTATTGGATATGAGTCCAGCCGCTGTTGCCAGCACGGTAATATTGACGGTAATACTCTGACCAACCGGGATCGTCCCGATATCTACGGTAACCGTTCCAGCAGCAAACGATGCCGAACCTTGCGTAGTTTGAACCGATTGAAACGTAACACCAGCTGGTAGCGGGTCAGTAAGTACAGTGTTCACAAGCGGGGAGTCTCCATCGTTGCTGACGACAATGGTGTATACGATCTCTTCTCCAACGGTGACTGTATCAGGAAAAGAGGTCTTCTCCAGCAGCAGCGTCGGTGGAATATTGTCAATTTGAATCGCCAGCAGATTGACGGTATATCCGTCGCCATTCGTTCCGAATTGAAGTGCTGCTGAAGTTTGCCCGTTCACGAGACTGTTGGAAATGCTTACGTTGGCAATATCCCATCCTTGACGGTTCCCTGCAATGATATTCGTCCCTGGCTGCCCAGGTATAGGATTGCGATCCCCGAAAGTAGCTGTCGGGTTGATATTCCCGTTATCATCATAAATTAGTGATTGGAAGAAGTTATTCGTAAATCCTGCGGGCTGCGGAATCGTTGTAAGGTTGGCAAGGGTTGGGCCAAAGCGTACGAAATCTCCCGTAATCTCCGCATCTCCTTCTTGCGCGCTGACGAGCAGGCGGCCGGTAATAGGGCCTGTTGATGGAGTTTGGAAATTCCCGATCATTTCATTGACTGGTGGAGATATGGCTTGAATCGGGACGTTCCCGACATATAAATTCATGCTGCGGAAAGGCAATGCAGGATTCACGTATACGACCCCGAGTGACCAACCTGCGAAACTTGTCGTATTCGGATCCGGAACCAGTGTCCCAACAATTCTGCCAGCCCCGTATGTTCCCGCACCGCCTCCCGCAACCAGCGCAGTTACGTTGGCAGAGCGCACATAGCCTAAATCGCCTTGAGTATTAATGGCATAATTGAAGAACGTCTCTGGCTGGATATTGAACATGCCTGCCGGTGTACTGAATCTGACCGGGTCATTCAAGCGGGCTGATAAATCCTCGCCGCCCGGTGTATTGATCAAATATGTCCCGCCCCATACCAATTCAGCGTATACAACTGTACTTCCAGGAGGGAGGACGAGCGAATTTGTTGAGAAATTTATCAAATACATATTCGTCGTCCCCCCGCCAGTCGAAGGACTGGACGGAACTGTACCGCACATTACATTTGGATTATTAATAATAAAAGACCCTATCGCATCAGCCGTACCCGGTGTACAAGCAGGAGAAAATCTAGAGGCGCGGCTAATACCAAGAGAATTCCCAGTGAACGTAATCGCACCTCTTGTTATCGTACTGAAGCGCAATATAAATGGCATTGTCTACACATCCTTACAGCATACGTGATCGTGTGAGCATTATATTCTGTACGTACGCTGATAGTTCATTAACCCGATGTAGGCTTAACCACCCATCCTCCAAGTCCCTCAATGAGGGGAAATCATTGATTACAACTGCAAAATTATTTACAAATGCAAATACATTTCATATTGCTCGAGCTCATTTCGATTGAATCCATGCTTAGATACAAAGCCTTCTAGATAATGATTATTCGCAAAAGAAACCGATAATCGCTCTGGCTGCTTCTCTCTTATCATGGTCATAAGCATTTCGGTAGCAATCCCCTGATTTCGATATTCAACATCTACATAGAGAAAACTAACCTTGCCACTATCATTCATACATAAACTTGCAATGACCTTATCGTCTTTATAAGCTGCGACATAGTTATTGGCGTCAGACAGCCTCATGTAGTCCAAATCATTCTGCCAATTGATATGCGGGATGCGCCAATTATGCACATGCCGCTCAAAACATTCGTACGGAACTGGCTTTATTTCATGCCCCTCAACATTTCTGCCCAGCATACTAGCTGGATGATTCAAGGTAAAATAGCTAAGATCGTATACTTTGGAGTAGCCTTTCTTTTTATAGAATTGGATCGCTCTGTCATTCCCAACAATGACTTCAAGGAACAACTGCCCACAACCGCACTCCACTGCTCTAGCCTTGTGCAGCTCGAATAATTTTGAGCTCACTCCGATTCCACGATAATCAGGATGGATTGCAAGTGCTCCACAGCGCATCGTTAGTATGCCTTCATATCTCTTCAATCCGCCTAGTATCAACCCGACTGGTCGTTCCCCATCCATCGCAATATAAGAATTCTCTAGCTGGTTGCCTTCAACGCCAAAGAAACGAGTCTTGAACATCTCTTCGGTGATATCCATCTTCACGATATAATCAGAAAAGCCAACTGTAAACGCTTCATAAATGTTTGAAATATCTACTTTTGAACATGCAAGATACTTTACCATTTGCCATCATCCTCCAGTTCATTCCTCTCGGGACATATCTTACTCCACACAAAGAAAAGAAATCAACCAAAAGGTTGATTTCAAGGTAGCTCAATCTAACTTACATGTTGGCTCAATGTAAAGTTGCAGGGGTAGACCTCTGCTGCCTCGCAGAGATGGAGGCGGGATTGGTATGCTTAAGTATGAAGGCAATTTGCCCTGCATGCAGACTGGTATGATACAACAGGCGTCCAACCGCTTGTAGCGGTGTGATCGTTCCCATTGGCGACTTCACCGGAACATGCCATGCTTGTTCAGGCAGCGTACACATCGCTTGACGAATATGATGTTGCGAATGTTGAATCAATTGCAGCATGTCAAGTATGCTTGTATATCGATTCGAGTCTCCTGACGGCCCTCGACTCGTGCGAATTTCCACATCCGCAGGCAACTCTTGTCCAAAGTACCAATCTGCAAATAAATATTCCACCTCTGCATTGTGTCTAATCATGTAGCCAATTGTGGCACTGCCCACTCCATAACTCAATTCATCATCAGTCAGTTCCTGCACCATCTGATAGAACCGTTCTTGGATCGTATCCCATATGACCGATACCGTATCGTACGTCATTCCCTTCATCTCCCTCCTACATTGTTGGTTCAGACTGTTGATGCCCATCTCTTGCAACATGATCGAAGCGCAATGCTTCCAAATCGATATCATAGGCTTGACCAAATCCAGCAACATATCGTCCTTCTGTAGGTGACAGTTCAAACAATGAGAAATCAAGTCCTCTTAGCATGTGAATAAGACTTGATCCAAACGACGCTTCAAACTCAGCAAATATGTCCTCATTCGCCTCATTTTCCAGCTTCGCCGCTTGACATGAGAAGCGAGCACGTTGTCTAGCGAACATGTTTCCGGTCCTGGATTCATCTTCAATCATGAGAACATCTACACACGGATTATGCTCAAGATACCGATAATGCTGGGCAATTTTACTCAAATAAATATACAGCTTGCCATCCTTCCGCACATAGGGAGCGTATGAGCCAAACGGAGAGCCATCTTCGGCAATTGTGCTAAGCACTACAGATTGAACACTATCAATGAAACTCATATATTTTTGTTTCATTTTGTCATTATCCTGTTGCTTCATTCCCAATCCTCGCTTCCTTATTCCATTTATTCAACACATGTATTCGTGGATGTTCTCGATCCGGTAAATACTGAATATCTGTATCTACCCCATATACACTGCGAATCAGCTCTGATGTAAATACCGTACCCGGGGTCCCACATATGCGGATTCCCCCGCTCTGGATGACACATACTCGGTCACTGTAGGCACTGGCATGGTTCAAGTCATGCAGCACCATAATAACGGTTAGATTCAGATCACGATTTAGTTTGCGAACCAATTCCAAAACCTCAAGCTGATGCGCGATATCGAGAAAAGTCGTTGGTTCATCCAACAACAGCACTTTTGGCCGCTGGGCCAGCGCCATTGCAATCCATGCGCGCTGCGCCTCTCCACCTGATAAGGATACAACCTTTCTCTCCTTATAGGAGGTCATCCCCGTTAGCTCCATTGCCCAGCAGATAATCTCCTTGTCCTCATCATTCATCCGTTCATACCATTTCTTATGGGGCATTCGCCCATATCCAACCAGTTCTTCTACGGTCATATCGGAAGGGCTTGAATTGGATTGGCACAACATGCACATGATCTGCGACAACTGTTTCGAACTGAACTGCTGCAATTCCTCATTCGCAATACAAATTCGCCCACTATCACAGGGAATTAATCGAGTAATTGCCTTCAGAACAGTAGACTTGCCCGACCCGTTAGGGCCGATGATCGTAAGCACCTCGCCTTCATTCACATGAAGCGAGAAGTCGTGCACAATCTGTTTGTTCCCATAACGAATGTTCAGTGATGACAGATGCAGCATCGATCAGGCATCCCCTTTCCGCATCAAATATAAGAAGTATGGCCCTCCTACCATGGCCATGACAATTCCTGCGGGAATCTCTACAGGACTAAAGATTGTCCGACCAATGGTATCAGCGATGAGGAGCACCATTGAACCAAGAACAAAACTAAGAGGAAGACGATAACGATAGTCAGAGCCGATTAGTATTCTTGCAATGTGCGGCACAAGCAGGCCTACAAACCCAACAAGTCCGACCGTGGACACGGATATCGCTGCTAGATAGACCGCAATAAAAGAAAGTAGGATTCGAATATGAGTCAGATTAAGGCCTAAATTGTGTGCTACCTGCTCGCCTAATCGCAAAATATTCGCATGCCGTATACATAGCAGTGCTGCTGCCCATCCTATCAATGAATACGGAAGGATGACGAGAACATCTGCCATACTAGTACTGGATAAACTCCCGTTCAGCCATTGCAGAGCAGCAGGAAGCCTGTCGCTATACAAGATGGAAAGCAGTCCAATCATTCCTCCAAATACTGCATTCACAGCTACCCCTGACAAAATAATGCGCACAGGCGTTAAACCAAAGTGCTTCTTCCATGCGAGTCCATATACCATAAGCGCTGCTATACTGCCCCCAACAATTGCCGCGAGCGGAACCATCGAATAGTACCCAGGAATAACAAGCATAATGAACAGTACCGTTACTGCCGCACCGCTCGACACTCCAGTGAGTCCTGGATCTGCAAGCGGATTGAGCACCACTGCCTGCATTAGTGCGCCTGAAGCGGCCAGATTAGCACCAATAAACAAGGCCATCAGCACCCTCGGAATTCGAATATCCCACAATATCGTATTGGCGACATCATTCCCGTATCCGAGTACAGCATCTAGCGTTTCCTTCATACTGAACTGCACGCTCCCAATCCCAATGGAGAGCAGCGTCAGAATGGCAAGCAGAACAACAGCTAGAAGTAGTAGGATATATTTATGTCGTGACGCACTCTTCTTCACTCCGTAAGAACCCCTTATTCACCAAATAGGATTTGTGCCATATCTTTATAGGCTGCAGGCGCCTTGACTATGGACGCAATACCGTACAATTTGGAATCAAGAGCCTTCAATTTTCCATTTTTAAAGGCATTCATTTTCTCCCAAGCGCCATTCTTCTTCACGTCATCCTCAAATTTCTTGGCAACCGCATTCGGATCGCCGTGCGCGACCAGCAAGATGGCATCAGGATTTGCAGCTATCACACTCTCCATATTGAGCGGTACATAGTCCTCTGACTTCTTCATTACGTCAGACAACACATTTGTAGCCCCCAAATTGCGAGCAATACTTCCGGCGAATGTATTGTCATTCATTAGCATCAAGGCTTCTGCTGAACCGAACAGAATCATAACCTTTGGTGCAGGCTTGCCCTTCACGGAATTGAGTACTGCCTGCTCCTCATGCTGAATCTTCTCCAGATAAGCATTTGCCTTGTCTTCTCGGCCGAACACACGTCCTAGTACAGTCGTTGATAATTTCAACTGTTCTAACGAATCTGCCGGCAAATAAGCCGTAGGCAATGACGCTGGCTTCAACTTCTTCTCAATGCTGTCTTTAATAGACATTGGGCTTACGATTACATCTGGCTGCAGTTTAGCGATTTGCTCGAGATCAGGCTGGTGTGAAGAACCTACACGGGGGACGTTATCAAATGCTTCTGGCAGTTTATTGCTTGACTTAGGGACACCAGCTGGCGTTACCCCGATTTCGTTCAAAATCTCCGTAATGGAGACTGATAATGTCACAATCTTCTCTGGCTGCTTCGTCCCGAATTGCTTCAAGAGCTTCTCTACTTCTGGGTCTTCTTCCGGTTTCTTATCAACATGATTTGGCGAGTCTTGACCCGAATTTGTTGTGGACTTAGTTGCAGGCACCGAACCAGTGACCGTTGAATTCTCCTTCGCATTGCCGCAAGCGGCAAGCACGACGATCATGAGTGCGATGACCCCATATTTAATTACTTTCATTGATTATGTAAGCCTCCTTATTACCTTGTGTATGAGAATGATTATCAATTATATGATAACGATTCTCATTATATAGATATTGATTCTCATTATCAATGATATTTTTAATCTGATTCTCATTTGATTATCATAAAGCTCGATATTTGCTGTAGTGGTGCGGGATTCACGGATCGAAGGAAGATTATGGACGAAAAAAGATATGCTATGCTGATTGCAAGTCAACTAGGCGGTTATCACATTTGTTTATCCATAAGGAGGATTACAACATGAACAACATCATGGCAACACGTATGGGAAAAACTCTACTCAGCATCGGAATATGCGCAACGCTCGCCTTGTCGGGTAGTATTGTTAGTGACGCTGCAGTCATGAAGGTGGAAGCAGCCTCCTCTACTTCCGTAGCAAATAAGGTGATCCAAACAGGCAAGAAATTTATGGGGACTCCATATGTATTCGGTGCAGCAACAGGAAGAACGAGTGCATTTGATTGCTCTTCCTTTACACAATATATTTTCAAAAAGAATGGCATTAACCTCCCTCGCTCTTCCAGAGAGCAATCGCGAGTGGGTACTAAAGTCTCGAAGAGTCAATTGAAGGCGGGAGACCTTATCTTCTCTGACACGAATCGTGATGGCATCATCAATCACGTATCTGTATATATGGGCAATAACAAAGTCATCCACACATATAAGAAAGGTGTAGGAGTGACGATTTCCAACTTTAAAGGCAGCGCGTGGGACAAGACCTTCAAAACAGCACGTCGTGTGATTAAATAATTGTGAATTGGACGAGCACTTCCTTACATTCAGTTGTTAAGTAAAAGAAATTATTGCAACAGAAAAAATATAGGAGCCCATATCATTCGGATATGAGCTCCTCTTCTTTTTATCCTTCCGAGGAATGAAGATGGATAACGAAGAATATATTGTCCCCTCCAACTTCTCCTCCTAACCTACTTACGGCAGTTCCCATTCCTCATTATCGGTTCAATATATGTTCATATCCAACCGGCTCACACTGCAGCAGCAGCGCTTATGAACTAGTGGTGATATGTCGGTGCATAGAACGATTATTTATTGTACAATATAAGAAACTCTACCTGACGTATGGGCAAGAATAACGATGAACGAATGCTTCTGGATTTGTTCAATATGGTTCGAACGCCTAGGCTCATGTGAACGCGTCAAGTTCTGTTTCTATTATGACCTCATTCTTAGATACGTTGCGTATACGAAGTGTCGAGGTCATCCATCCCACACATAGGAAGGAGAAACATCAATGAACAAGGAACAAGTGGAACGAATTCATACGGGAGAGGGTTTTATTGCAGCATTGGATCAGAGCGGCGGAAGCACGCCAAAGGCTCTGCTGCAATATGGGGTTACAGAAGATCGTTACTCCAATGACGAGGAGATGTTCGAGCAAGTTCACGAGATGCGCACACGCATAATTACGAGCTCAGCATTTGATTCGAAGTACATATTGGGGGCCATCTTATTTGAGAATACGATGGATCGGACGATCGATGGACAGTTTACCGCAGATTATTTGTGGGAAAGGAAAGGCATCGTACCTTTTTTGAAGGTGGACAAAGGATTGGCTGATCTTGAACAGGGTGTTCAACTGATGAAGCCTATGCCTGATCTGAACGACCTACTGAAGCGTGCAGTCGAGAAACATATTTTCGGCACGAAGATGCGCTCAGTCATTAAGGAAGCGAACGCAGAAGGAATACGTAAAGTAGTCGAACAGCAATTCGAAGTCGGCATGCAGATTTGGTCGATGGGTCTTGTCCCAATTATTGAACCTGAAGTCGACATCTATAGCAAGGACAAGCAGCAATCGGAACAACTATTGAAGGAAGAGCTTCTGAAGCAATTGAATGCGCTTGGCGAAGACGTAAGAGTCATGCTGAAGCTGTCCATCCCTACTGTCGATAATTTCTATCGTGAATTGATTGAAGATCCGCATGTCCTCCGCGTTGTAGCCTTGTCAGGCGGATACGATCAAGATGAAGCGAATGAAAGACTGGCTCGCAATCATGGACTCATTGCCAGCTTCTCACGCGCCTTGTCGGTAGGATTAACTGCGCAGCAGACAGCTGAGGAATTCGATGAGACACTGTACCGCTCCATTCATTCCATCTACGAAGCATCCATAAGCTAACACGTATGCTTGCATGACGGACATCTCAATAAGCAGTGGACTGTCATGTGTGTAAATATGGAAGGAACTCCCGTGAATGCAGCCATTCACGGGAGTTTTTCTGTTTACTTAACCCTTAACTATCCCGCCGGTACAAGATGAGATCCGATATATAGACTCAAGGATTGTTCGTATTCCATTCACTTAGTAGATTGAGTGGTACCTTCTCATGAACGCAGCTGATTACTTGTTAGAAAGGCTTCAATCGTAGGACTTCCCGTTCGAAAGGCCAGACTGATCGGACGACTTGTCGCCTGCTTCACTGGTCTGATCGCCATTTGCTCATTGGACTGAAACAACAGTTTTGGCCCAATGGTAACACCGATCTCTTGGGATACCATGTTCATAATCGTGTTACAATGCAGGACTTCCATCAGCACATTTGGCGTCACCCCATGATTGGACAGACACTCCATCACCTGTGAATGATAGGACGCCATAGGCATGATGAAATCGACACCCTCAAGCTGCGAGATATCGATTGTGTCCAGCTGTGCAAGTGGGTGCTTTGGCGACATACCGATGACAAGCTCATCTTCATGAATGAATACTTGATGCAGATCTTGGTTCTGTCCCGCATTCATCATAAATCCAATATCCACAGTTCCCTTTCGAATCCATTCTTGAACTTCTTCATACGTTCCCTCAAATAAAATCACTTTCACACACGGATGATGTTTTTTGATTTGTGCAATCATCGGTGGCAGCAATTGTGACGCTGCACTTGTAAAAGCACCGATTCTAAGCAAACCTTCAAGCTGGTTGTTCTCTAGCGATACTTCCTCGCGAATAATTGCTTCGCTGCGCAGAATTTGCATCATATGCGGAATAAGACGATCTGCTAACACCGTCGTACTAATCTTAGCTTGCTTGCCTCGATTCAGCAGCGCATGACCAAGCTCCTTCTCCAAACTCGCAATCGCATGGCTGACCGCAGACTGAGTCATATTCAACTGCTCAGCAGCCTTCGTGAAATTCCCCTGCTCCACTACCTTCATGAACACTTCATAGCGCGCCAATGTCATGAGTTATCCTCATACCTTTCATGCCAAACATTAATTTCACTAATATAAGTATACTCGATACAATACATTCAGAACAGATGCTTGCTCTTACAGCGATCCATGTGTTTCATGCATATTATCATAAGGTTGGTGATCATCTTGAGAAACATTACTCTTCTACTATTCGGCATGTTCGCCTTAGGTGCTGATGCCTATGTGATGGCCGGAATCCTCCCCCTTATCGCAGGAGACTTCAACATTTCTATTGGTGCAGCAGGACAATCGGTCAGTACGTTCACCCTCTGCTATGCCATCGCAGCTCCATTCTTTGCAGCTATCTTAAGTCGAGCAAATACGAAACATATTTTACTTGCTGCATTATCGCTCTTTACATTGGCCAATATCATGTCTGCGATTACGCATCAATTTGCCGTATTTCTTATATCCAGGGGAATAGCGGGAATCGGAGCAGGATTATATTCGCCATTGGCATCCTCTGCGGCCGTTCATCTTGCTCCTGAAGGGCAGCGGGGCCGAGCCTTAAGTTTAATCTTGTTCGGTATGAGTGCTGGAACCGTTATCGGCGTGCCATTAGGGATTTATATTTCTTCCTTGTATAATTGGCGATTGACAATGTGGTTTATTGTAATTGTCGGTCTCTTGGGCATAATGGCACTAGCGAGTCAGTTTCCTACAATTCAGAGCAATAGTTTGCCGACGTTGAGCGATAGATTGTCGCTGTTCAAAAATAAGCAAATCACGCTCGTAATGCTTGTTACGGCGATTTTAAGCTTTTGCAGCCTAGGATTATATACGTATTTGGATCGAATCATCGCCGCATTCGAATATGAGCAATCGATTTGGTTCATTTGGATGTGGGGGCTGGGCGGAATCGCCGGAAGCTTCTTGATTGGCTCAATTATGGATCGATATAAGCGTCCGCGAACGATTATGCTTATTCTCATCATTGTGCTCATGTTGTCCATGATGCTCATGGGTAGTGTTCATCAAAACGCAGCAAGTCTCGCATTCTTGCTCATACTGTGGGGTGCGGCGGGTTGGGCATCCATAGCTGCCCAGCAAAAAACACTTGTCGAGATCAGCCCAAGCCATGCGACAATCTCAATCGCACTCCTTAGCTCGATGAACTATTTGGCGGGATCTTTCGGTACAATGACCTTCGGTGCCTTTCTTGAGCGGAATGCAGATCCTGCCAATCTCCCCTATCTCGCAGGAATGGTTCTCGTCGCTGGATTCTTGCTTCAATGCTTCTTCATGCACAAGGCACGTACCAGTAGAATCCGTACATCAACATAAGGCGCTTACTACAAAAAAGGATGGACTTCATAATGAAGCCCATCCTTCTTTCTATCATTCCGATAAATTGCGTACATTCGCTTCGTGATGCGGTTTGTCCACAATACGGCTTTTGCTGTCCTTGTCCTGAACCGGAACAATGCCGAATGCAATCCATGACCATGAAGTAACACGCGAAATCATATATACGATGAACCAAGAACCAATGAAGGCAAATATCCAGCCGCCTGCAATATACAGTGCATACTCGAGCATATTTCCCTTAATCCCTATTTTCCGATAAATAAAGAGCAGGAACGGATGCAGCAAATATATGCCGAATGAGCATGCTCCGATGGAAGTAACCCATGAAGATACTTTTCTTCCACAACGGTAAAATAGAACAAATGAGATTTGGATCAAAATGATGCACGACAATAAGGAATGAATATACCAAACGAGCTCATACCACAAGGTGTTGACGAATATCTTGCCAACATTCGCACGATAAAACATGTATGCATGATAGATTCCGAGCCCAATCCACGCACTCCATAAGATGACCCAGCCTACAATTTGCTTATATCCCTTCGACAAGTGAACAAGCCAATTCCGGATCGATTCGTAATGCATAGCGATCCATGCCCCGAATATGAAGTATGACAGATAGGAGATTGCCAGATTCCCTCTTGGGATTTGCCAACCATACTTATTAACAATGATAAATCCCCATTGCAGCAATGCAGCTGCCAGGAACATGAGCGGCACAGTCCGACGCATCTTTTGGAATACAGCCAGCAATAACGGAAACAATATATAAAACTGAACCATAATAATTATGTAATAGAGGTGCGTATACGCCCTGCCGCCGAACAAAGCTTTTATAAAGTCATATCCCACCGCCCACGATAGATCGAATAACATGTCGCTGCGATAGAGCTTCAATAAATAATAGAAGGCGGAAAAAACAAGGTATGGTACTAATATGTACAGTAATCGTTTCCGGTAAAACTGTCGTATCGTTCCTCCGCTTAACGGCTTGTCCGCATAATTATAAAACAATACGAACCCACTTAAAAAAATAAAAACAGGTACGGCAAATTTACTAAAGGTATTTATCAATAAGTAAAGCGGGTATGCCCGACTGCCGATTGTCGCTGCCAGCGCTTCCGATGTCGCATGGATCGCCAGCACCGCCATGATAGCAAGTGCCCGATAAGCATCGAGCTCTTGTATTCGTTCTCTCTTTGTCACGTATTTACAACTCCTCATTTGAGTTTTCTTATCATACGAAAAGTGCTCTTCACCATATCTAACAATCGAAAAGCCAAAAATGTGACATTGACAAAAAATTTTTTTATATAAAAATTGTAGCACAAAAAAAAGACCGAGTGTGGGAACATTTCGTCCCTGCTCTCGATCTTCTTCTGAACATTTACTTTTGCTGCTTGGTTTCCCGCGACCTATCCAATATCTCTTGTCCCTTGATTTGAAGTTCAGCAACCGCCTCATCCAGTGTTTTCTCTTTTTCAATCACAGAATTCAATGCATCCGACAGTAAAGCATCAAATTCGGAATGGAATCCTGCCGGAATGCTCTTTTTATCAGACACTCCACTGACTTGCATTGGCTTTAACAGATAGAACGCATCCGTTTCCCGCCCTCTAAAATCCTTGAAATAGTCTGACCGCGTGGGGAGCGTATCGTTCATTGCCTTCCCAGCAACCTGTGCCATTTCCGGCCCGTTCACGAACTTGACGAATTCCCAAGCCGCCCGCTTGTTCGGAGAATCTGCAGATATGGCATAGATCTCCGACAATTTCACGTAAGCCGATTCATCGGGCTTAGCAGGATTAACAGGCGCGGCCGCGACGCCCCAGTCGATCTCCGGTGTCTTCGAGTAGTATGGAATATCCCGCAAGAAGGAAGCAAACCACGGCGCTTGAATCGTCATTGCGGCTTGCCCCATGTAGAACATCTCGTTAGATCGGCTGTACTGCTTCAAGTAGTCTCTATGTTTCTCATAGTCGGCGTCATCGTATCCATCAAGCTGTTCACCTTCCTTCATTGGAGGAGGAGCATAAGCCGCATGATTGCGGACTGCATCTGCCGTCATCTTCATCGCTTCTTTCCAACCATCCGAATCGATCAACAGCTTGCCTGATTTCGCGTCAACTAGCTTAAGTGCCGATGCAGCAGCGATATCATACATCAAACTTGCTGGCCCTTTCGTTTGATACAAACCAAACACTTGCTTCTTTCCTGATTCAACGCTCGCAAATCTCTCTGCCAGATCAAGAAGTTCCTTCCACGTCATTTTCCCGTTTGGCGGCTCAATTTGATACTTCTTGAACAAATTTCGATTATAATAGATGACGTTTGTCTCAAAGGATGGAGTAAGCCCGTATAGCTTTCCGTTCCCTTTTGCCCGCAGCCTATCAATAAGTCCAGGCATGAATCCGTCCAGCTTGTATTGATCCTGGCTAATAGCTGGCTCAATGTCATACAACTTTCCTTCTTGAGCGAAGGCCTCAAACATGCTTTCATTCAAAAACAGCACGTCCGGCTTGTATTTATCGAGCAGCTTTTTCTTTTCCTCTGTCAAATTGAATGCCTCGTTTTTTTCGGCTTCGTCAAATAATTCTGCTTCACTGATAACCTCAATGTCGATATCAGGGTTCATCATTTTGAAGAAGTTCCCATAATCACTATAAAATCGATCTTCATCTTGATAGACGACCCTGATTTTCCCCTTGCCGTCCTTTAATGGCGCAAGCTCTGATCGTTCTCCGAAGCAGCCGCTTAAGAGAGACATGATCGTCAACAGCATAATGACGGTCTTTCCATTTTTCAACACGTACTACACGCTCCCTATTTTGCCTTGTCTTTGTTTGCAGATTCTCGTACTTTCATTAGCAATTCCTGTGCCTTCTCCTCAAGAGCAGCTGCTGCCTCATCAACTGTTTTCTCGTTCGCGACGACGGCATCCAGCTCCACACGCAGCAGCTTATCGAATGATGGGAAGAACTCGGATGGGATACGCTCATCTCTCTCAATGTTGTTCTCCGCCCTGATCTTTGGCGTATAGTACGGATCCGTACTTCTGCCCTTTATGTCCTTCATATAGCCGTTGCGCGAAGGAAGCTGGCCCTTCAGTGTACGAGAGCGGGCCTGCGCCATTTCCGGGCCATTTACGAACTTGACGAATTCCCAGGCTGCACGCTTGTTGGCTGAGTCGGCTGCAACTGCATAGATGAATTCAAAGTCGATACTTGAAGAATCCATTGCAGGATCTATTGGCGCTGTAACTACACCCCAATCTTTCTTGTTATTGATAAGCTCCAGGGATGTGTAAGCATTGCTAATCATCATCGCAGCTTGATCATTATAAAAATAACTTTTTTGCGAATAAATCTGGCCTTCCGGATGGAAAAATACCGTTTTGCTGCGCATCGCATCTGTTGTCTGCTTGATCGCTTTTTTCCAGCCCTCAGTGTTCAGAATCACCTTCTCTCCCTTTGGATCGAACAGTCTCAATCCAGAGGTATCGGCGATTCTGAACAAGAAGTAGCGTAAGCTTCCTATCCATTCGTAGTACCCGTGCACCTTACTCTCGCCGCTTCCGATATTGGCAAATCTTGCAGACAAATCAAGCACTTCCTGCCAGGTCATATTATTCTTCGGCGGTTCGATGTGATGCTCTTTGAACAATGCTGCGTTATAGTATAAAGCCTGTCGATCTATATAAGGAGCAAGCCCATATAACTTGCCGTTGCCTAAGCTTTTCATTCTATCGATGACCCCCGGCAAAAAGCCCTCCATATCATAGTCGTCCTGCCGGATTACATCCTCTAACTCGTACAATATGCCATTTTTCGCAAATAATGGGAACATATCCGTACCCATCCTTAATACGTCAGCACCGGAGTTTTCTAGCAGTTTCTTCATTTCCGCATCCCAATCTTCTCCACTAATCGAAGAGCCGAGATTTTTGAGTATCTGAGTCTGCGGAATGACTTCGACTTCAATTTGCGGATATTTCATATGAAAATACTTACCGTAATCTCGGTAGAAGGCATCCTCATCCTGATAAAGTACCTTGATTTTGCTAGGCTGCAATGGCTCCAGCACTTCCTTCTTGCCCATGCAACCGCTCATTAAGGAGACGATCGTCAACAGCAGAATTGCAACTTTCCATCTATGATGCATATTTTTCTAGCTCCTTTTTTTGATTAAACCTGTACGTAGTAGCGAACCCTTTGCTTCTTCTATTGTGAAATGTAAGCATAGATAGCTTGTGAAGCCTTTTTAAGGCTTCTTCTCCGCTGCTTCGCGCGCTTTTAGGAGTACCTCTTGCCCCTTGATCTCCAGCTCGGCTAACGCTTCGTCCACTGATTTCTTATTATCAATAACGGCTTGCATCTCTTCCTGCAGCGGCTTATCGAACAATCGGAAGAAGATATCTGGAACATGCTCATTCATCCATACCGTGTTCCCCTGCTTGACCTTCAGCAGATAGAATGCCTCCATGCTCTTGCCGTCGATCTCCTTTGCATAGCCAGTACGTGACGGGAGTGAGCCGTTTATTGTTCTTGAACGAGATTGGGCCATTTCCTCCCCATTCACGAACTTGACGAATTCCCAGGCTGCACGCTTATTCGGCGAGTCGGCTGCAATTGCAGCGATTTCGAAAAGAGAAATTGATTGCGATGGCTCCGCAGGATCAATTGGCACCGTGACTGCGCCCCAATCTATCGGCTTCTCTCCCTCCACATAAGTAGGTCGCTGCTTCAATTCCATCATTACGAAAGCATTCGCAACCATCATTGCGGCTTTCCCTTCGAAAAAATAGCTTTTTTGCGTATACACTTGACTCTCAGGATGGAAAAATACCGATTTACTGCGTACCGCACCCACTGCCAGCTTCATTGCATCTTTCCAGCCCTCTGAATTTAGAAGCACCTTCTCTCCCTTTGGATCGAACAGTCTTAAGCCGGATGTATCAGCGATTTGATACATCAGCCTGCCAGGATCTCCGAAGTATTCATACAAGCCGTACACCTTATTGCTGCCAGCACCGACATTAGAAAATCTCGCGGCTAAATCAAATAGTTCCTGCCAGGTCATGTTGTTCCTCGGTGATTCGATTTGATGCTCCTTAAATAAGGCCTTGTTATAATATAGAACCTCCCTGTTGAAGGATGGCGCCAGTCCGTACAGCTTCCCGTTGCCCAAACTTTTGATCTTGTCCAGCAATCCCGGCATAAATCCATCCACATCATACTCATCCTGGCGGATCGCGTCCTCCAAATCATACAGCTTGCCGTCCTGGGCAAAGATCTTGAATACATAATCGTCCAGTAAAAATACATCCGCGCCCGAGCTCTCCAGCAGCTTCTTTTTTTCTACAAAATATTCATCCGCATTAATGATTTTCCCAAGCTTTTTCAGCAGCTGCATCTCGGGAATAACCTCGACCTCAATTTGCGGATATTTCATATGAAAATACTTCCCGTAATCGCGGTAGAAGGCGTCCTCATCCTGGTAGACCACCTTGATTTTGCTTGGCTGCAGCGGTTCCAGCACTTCCTTCTTGCCCAAGCAACCGCTCATTAAGGAAACGATCGTTAGCAGCAGGATCGTTATTTTCCATTTGTGATGCACGTTTTCTCACCCGTTTCCTTACTTATGACTTTCCTTTTGTTTTCTGCTTTGCTTCTTCTTGCAATTTGGATAATAGCTCCTGTCCCTTTATCTCCAAGGCGGCAGCCGCTTCATCTACTGACTTCTTGTGATCGATAACGGCCTGAAGCTCTTCCTCCAGCGTCTTATTGAACTTCCCGAAGAAAGGAAATGGAACATAGTCATTCATCCAGACGCTGTTGTGCTGAGTCTTCAGCATATAGAACGGTTCCATGCTCTTGCCCTTGAATTCCTTCAAATAACCGGTACGTGAAGGTAAATTACCAGTCATCGTCCGTGATCGGGCATGAGCCATTTCCGATCCGCTTGTAAACTTGACGAATTCCCAAGCAGCGCGCTTGTTGGTCGAATTCGCAGAAACCGCAAAAAGCGGATAAAAGGAAACATTCGTCGATTCCACCCCAGGCTCAATTGGGACAGTGACGACCTCCCAATCTACCGGCTCGTCCTCATTAAATCTAACGGCATATGTAGCAGGTGGGCCGAATATAGTCATCGCAGCCACACCATCATCAAAAAAGTCGCTTTTTGACGAATACATCTGATCTTCTGGACGGAAATAAACCGCATTGTTGCGTACAGCATCCACAGCCATTTTCATTGCTTTTTTCCATCCATCCGAATTGATAAGCACCTTCTTCCCCTTCGGATCGAAGAACTTTAAGCCGGAAGTATCGGCAATATCGAACATCAAATTGCCTGCATGGCCATTCGAAAAGTACAAGCCATGCACAGGACGGTTTCCATTTTTAACATTAGAAAATCTCGCTGCTAATTGCAGCACCTCTTCCCAGGTCATCTTGTTCGTCGGCGGATCAATTTGATTTTCCTTGAACAATTTTGTGTTATAGTACAGAGCTCCAATGCTTACTTGTGGAGCCAGCCCATACAACTTCCCGTTGCCCAGGTTTTTGATCGAATCGATAAGTCCCGGCATAAACTCCTCGATATTATAGCCGTCCTGCCGGATGGCTTCCTCAAGATCATAAAGCTTCCCGTCGGTGGCGAACTGCTTGAACATTCCGCTGTCCAGCATATATACATCTGCGTCCGTTTTTTCGAGCAGCTTCTTTACTTCCGCCTCGTATTCATCCGCGCGGATCATTTTACCGAGATTTTTGAGCACCTGAACCTGTGGAATGACTTCGACTTCAATCTGCGGATATTTCATATTGAAGTACTTTCCGTAATCACGGTAAAATGCGTCTTCATCTTGGTAAATCACTTTGATCTTGCTTGGCTCAAGCGGTTCCAGCACTTCCTTCTTGCCGAAGCAGCCGCCTATGAATGACATGATCAATACGAGTAGAATTGAAACTTTCCAAACTTTGTTCATATTTCTCCTTCTCCATCTCCGCTTTTTCCCCCGGGGTAGGAAACCGTTTTAGATCACCCTCTCATGAGGCTTTCCTATATATAACAATCCGGATGATGTGAAATGTGACACATTGCGAAATTTAATGAGTCAGAGGGCGTCAGCTATCGGTGAACCGTACGCTTGAAGCAAGTCAGTGCAAGTCATTAGTTGTCAATCTCAATAGGTCAGCAAATAAAAAAATCCGTCAAAGTGTGGACTTTAACGGATTTCAAGACATTCGGATCAGTCTATTTTATTTGTTATTTTTGCCGTGCATTTGTTTCTCTTGTTGTAGTTCATGCGCGACCCGAAGCGCTTCTTGGCCCTTCGTCTGCAGTTCATTCACCGCCTCATCCACCGATTTCTTATTGTCAATAATGGATTGCAGCGCTTCGGACAACAATAGCCGGAAGGAACTGTTAAAGTCATCAGGGACGTTCTTGTTGCCCCACAAAGCATCCAATGCGGACAGTTCCTTCGGCTTCAATGCATAGAATGCTTCCGTGCTTCTGCCGTCCAATTCCTTGAAATATTCCGGTCTGGAAGGAATGGTAGGGATCATACCGACAGTCGTTCGAGCTGCCACCTTAGCCATTTCCGTGCCGTTTATAAATTTGACGAGTTCCCATGCGGCCTCCTTATTGCCGGAATCAGCTGCGATCGCATAAATTTCGTGAATGGTTATATTTCCGGTTTCATCGGGTGTCGCAGGATCGATCGGAGCTGTCACAACATCCCAATTGATTTTCTCGGCTTTCTTATTCCTTAAATGCGCCAAATCCCACGGCCTTCCCAGCTTCATTGCAGCCTTACCTGTGAAGAAGAGCCCTTTCTCCGGTTCAATGGGCTGCGGACCTTTATTAGCTGGTGGAATATACAGTGCCTTGCTTCGCACCGCATCCGTCGCCTGCTGGATGGTCTCCTTCCAGCCCTCCGAGTTGATCAACAGCTGCTCTCCCTTCGTGTCGAACAGCCTCAAGCCTGTTGAGGAAGCAATTTCATACATCAGGCTGTCTGCTCCGCCATATTCTTGGGCTAGCGCATACAGATGCTTATCCGTACCGCCCGCATTCGATATGCTTGTCGCCAGTTCAAAAAATTCCCTCCAGCTCATTTGATTTCGAGGAGGTTCAATATTATGCTCCTTGAATATATCACGATTATAGTATAATACAGTGGTATCTATAGTGGGGGAGAGTCCATACAATGTCCCCTTGCCCATTGCTTTGAGCCTATCGGTAAGACCTGGCATGAACCCTTCTAAATCATAACGATCTCGCTTAATGACTCCATCAATTGCATACAGCTTCCCGCCTTGGGCAAATTCTGTGAACGATGTCTCATCCAGCAGCAATACATCTGGCTTGTACTTGTCCAGCAGTTTCTGCGACTCTTTCTCAAAATCGAATTCAGGATCTCCGAACTTGGAGTACAACTCCGATTTACTCACCACTTCAACATCAATATCAGGTTGCTTCAGTTTGAACAATTGCCCATAATCTCGATAAAATGCCTCTTTATCCTGATAGACGACTCTAATTGTCCCTTTTACCTTATTGAAGGTCTCTACTTCCGATTCTCTACCAAAACAACCGCTTACTAATAACATGATGATGAGAAGCATTATCCACATTTTCCAGCTAGTCCGCACTCGCAATTCCCTCTCTCCCTTGCTTCGTTAAGAATATGGCTCTTCATATTCGGGAACCAGAATTGAGATTCCCTTACGATTTCTTCGCCGCCGTTTCACGCGCTTTTATTAATGCTTGCTGCCCCTTCATCTCCAGCTCTGCGAGGGCTTCATCTATCGTTTTCTGTTTATCAATGATCGCTTGCAATGCTTCTGCTAATAACGGGTCGAACAGGTCATAAAACCCGTGAGGAATGTTCTTGTCATCTAACAGTCCTTTTCCTTGTTTCGGCTTCAAGAGATAGAACGGTTCCGTGCTTCTGCCTTCTAAATCTTTAAAATAGCCTGTACGCGTAGGCAGCTTCCCGTTATTTCCCAGCGTCGCAACCTGAGCCATGTCCGTTCCATTTACGAATTGGATAAATTCCCATGCTGCCCGCTTATTTTCAGAATTTGCGGATATCGAATAAATTTCTGACAAATGCACATAGGCTGATTCATTCGGGCTGGCCGGATCGACCGGTGTCGTAACAATGCCCCAATCGATCTTCGGCGTTTTTTCATACATCGGAACTTCTTTCAAACGAACAGAGAACCAGGACTCTTGAAATGTCATCGCGGCTTTTTCTTGGTGAAAAGGCTCGTAATAGCGATCCATACGCTCATTGTTGGCGTCTTGCTCCGGGATGTATACGGACTTATTGCGGATCGCCTCCGTGGTCATTGTTATAGCTTCCTTCCAGCCCTCGGATTGAATAAGCAGTTTCTCTCCTTTAGCATCAACCAGTCGAAGCCCAGATCCAGCCGCAATATCATACACAAGCTTCTCGGGTTTCTCCGTTTGATACAGGCCATATGCCCCCTCTTTCGCGAATCTGCTGGCCAAGTCCAACAATTCTTTCCAGCTCATTTGATCTCGCGGCGGTTCGATATTGTATTGTTTGAACAGTCCACGATTGTAATACAACACAGGTGTTTCGAAATAAGGCGCCAATCCGAACAGCTTCCCGTTCCCCTTCTCTTTCAGCCTATCGATAAGCCCTGGCATGAATCCGTTAATATCATATTTATCCTGGTTAATGACCATATCGAGGTCATACAGCCTCCCATCCTGGGCAAAGGTTTCGAACATGCTCTCATTCAACAGCAATACATCAGGCTTAAATTTCTCTATGACTTTCTTCTTTTCCTCGTTCAAGTCAAATGGAGCATTCTGCTCTGCGGATTGATCAAACAAATCATCCTGTGCGATGACTTCAACTTCAATATCCGGATATTTCATCAAAAATAAATTTCCATAATCCCGATTGAATGATTCCTCATCCTTATACACGATCTTAAGCTTCCCTTTGCCGTCTTTCATCGGCTCCATTTCTGAATTTCCGCCAAAGCACCCACCCAATAGTGACGTGATTGTCAGCAATAGAAGTACTAGTTTATATTTTCTATGCATAATTCGCTCGCTTCCCCTTTTTATTGTCGTTCGTGACATGATGTATATGTGGAGTACGCTGCCTCATCGCTTCCTACCAACGATTCCTTATTTTCCGGTTTCGCTGCGTGCCTGCATCAGCACCCCTAGTCCTTTTTCCTCCAACACGGCGGCTGCTTCATCAATCGTTTTTCGATTCTCAATCACAGCCTGCATTTCTGCTCGCAGCGGCTCCACGAACAGGCGAAAAAAAGATTCCGGAACATGGTCATTCCCCCACTTTTGCGCTGTTTCCTTCACTTTTAGCATATAGAAGGCTTCTAGGCTTTTTCCGTCGTATTCCTTCAAAAATCCTGTCCGCGACGGCAATGTCCCGTTATATGTTTTGGAATTGGATTTCGCCATGTCTGCACCGTTTACGAACTTGACCAGCTCCCAAGCTGCCCTCTTATTGGAAGAAGCGGCTGATATGGCGAAGATTTCACGTGAAGATATATTCACGGACTCATCATTTGAATGGACGGGCATGGTTGCGATGCCCCAATTCATTTGGATACCGTTCTGCTTGAGCGACAGCATGAGATCTGGCGAACCAAATATCATGGCCGCTTCTTTGTTCATAAAATGTTTGTTGCTGCCATTCGAATTTAGAATCACCGACCCGCTGCGGACTCCATCCGTGACGAGCTTCATGACGCTTTTCCAGCCGTCCGTATTGATAAGCACATGATCTGCCTTCTCATCAAATAGCCTCAAGCCAGAATCGAAGCCGATATTCAGTACCTCGCGTCCGGGATCGGAATAGGTTTCCTCCAAGCCGTACACGTGTCGGCCGCCACTGCCTTGACCCGTAAATCTTGCTGCCAGTTCCATTAGCTCTTGCCAGGTCATTTTATTTCTCGGCGGTTCAACCTGATATTCCTTGAACAGATCCGCATTGTAGTACAGAGCATGTACGATGACGCGCGGCACAAGACCGTACAGATCACCCTTGCCTAACGCTTTGAGCTTGTCGATAAGTCCAGGCATGAACCCATCCAGATCGAAGTTATCTTGATGAATGGCTGTCTCCAAGTTATATAGCTTACCCTCCTCAACGAAGGCTTTGAACATCTCCTCATCTAACAGCAATACATCAGGACTGTATGTATTCAGGAACTTCCTTGTCGCTTCCTTATAATCAGTAACATGATTGAATTCGGTGATGAGCTTCGATTTGCTGATCACTTCCACGTCGATTTGTGGAAATTGTAATTTGAAGTACTTCCCGTAATCCTCATAGAATGATTCCTCATCGAGATAGACGACCTTGATTGTTCCTGCCTGAAGTGGCTCGAGTTCTTCTTTTTGTTCAGCGCAACTGCTCAGCAGGGATATGATCGCCAACATGAAAATTCCCGTTTTCCATACCCTTTTCATGGATATCCTCCTACTCACTTATTCATCGTAACGGACATGACATTGCCGACCCAAGGCTACATGGCTTTCATGTGTTTACTTGGCAGTTGGATTACTCGTACGCGCTTTGTCCCGTAATTGGCGTAATGCAGCTTGCCCCTTCTCCTTTAGTTCGGCAGCGGCTTGGTCTACTGTTTTCTTCCCGTCAATGACCGCTTGCAGTTCTTCCGACAGGATCGGTTCGAAAACGAGAAAGAAATCACGAGGTACATTCCGGTTGTCCCATATGCCGTCGGCCTTCTGCGGCTTCAATTGATAGAACGGCTCTGTTACTGTTGAATCAAAATCATTCAGATTGCCCATGCGCGTCGGCGCGTAGTCATAAACAAAGCGTTGGAAGTATGTCCCCATTGTTTCCTTGCCATTGATGAATTTGACGAATTCCATCGCAGCCTGCTTGTTATCTGAATCTGCTGCTACTGCATACACATAGGGCAGCTTCATATTCGCCTCTGCCAACTTCGGATTGCCAGGCGGCGACAGGACGCCCCATTTTTTGTGTAATTTTCTCTTATCGTCCGGCTGCATCACATCTTTATGAATAAAGGATGGATCCCCGATTAACATGGCAGAATCCCCATCTAAAAAAATCCCATCATGGGTCATGTTGCGCTCTTTCGGATGAACGAGCAGCGCACGGCTTCTCACTGCTTCTGTCATTTTCTTTATGACATGCTTCCATCCGTCTGTATCGATCAGCAGCTTCTCCCCCTTCTCGTCGAACAAGCTCAGTCCGGAAGAAGAACCGATCTGGTACATCATCGCCGGGGCGGCGGAGTACGTATGATAAATGCCGTGAAAATCCCGCTTCCCCGAACCGGGATCGGAGATTTGTCCAGCCAGCTCTAGCACCTCATCCCATGTCATATTGCTTCGTGGAGGAGATATATGATGCTTCTCGAACAGATCCTTATTGTAAAATAAGACTTGTCTGTAGAAATAGGGCGCTATTCCATACAGCTTCCCGTCTCCTCTGCTCTTCATTCGGTCGATCAGTCCAGGCATAAATTCGTTTAGATGAAAGCTTTCATCTTGCAGATCGGCCTCCATGTCATAGAGCTTCCCTTCCCGGGCGGTATCCGCGAACAGGTTCTCATCAACAACAATGACATCCGGCTTGTGCCTGTCTAGGAACTTTTTCTGCCCCTCGTAAAACTCATCTAGTGATTTTCCATCCTTGAACTTGGCGAACTCGTTCGTCTGGACAATAAATTCGATTTGATCCACTGGATAGTTCATCATTTTTATTTTGCCGATATCGATGTAGTACGCATTTTCATCCTGATACAGCACCTTGATTTTGCTTGTCTGTATGGACTCGTCATGCTCTAGCGTCTTGCCGGCACATCCACTTATCAATGCGATTATCATAAGGAGTGTGATTGTGACTCTCGATTTCCCCATACTTGCTGCCTCTCCTTCCTCGCTCCTAAGACGCTATTCCTTCTCTAGCTCTATGGTGAACTCTAGCTCTTTCATATAATGTTTTTCGATTTTCCGGGCTTCTAAAGACTCATAATCATACAAAAAAGGCTTGATCGTAATCGACTTCGGTTTTTGCCGGAATGGCTCGAACATCAAATCCAATCCATAATCATTCGACTCTTCGTACTTATTAGCTAATCCTCCAAGTCCCGCATGTATCAGTCCTTTCGCCTTGTTCCCCTGATCATCGAACACGTCTGCACTGAACAGCAGGTTATCGCGCAGTCCAAAGTCTTTTTTCGGACCTATAAATTTATCGGGAACATGCTGCATTTCTCCTCTTCCTCTCAGCATCACTCGTGTCGTGATTGGGGTTAACTCCAATTTCTCAAGCGACAGGCTAAGACCGTCATAGGATCTCGTGATATTCTCTGTAAAATTAATATTTTTCGTATTCTTCTTCACCGGAATATTGAACATGAACACCTCCCGAACTCCCGATAATGATACATTCATGCGGATATTGAACTCATCGGGTAGTGATTTCGGCTCGCTGCTGAGATTTCCATTTCTCGTTACTGAAGGTTCACTCCTACTTACTGAGATACCAGAATCTGGGTCTCCAGGAGTTTGGTACATGCTTAAACTTAAGTCGTATGTTATCTCCTCAAGTGAAGAGTCTAAGAAACGAATTCGACGAATTACTCCCCTATCGTCCGTTAAAGAGGGACTGAACAGATAGGAAGACACATTTTCGCCTTCACGCTCCCACGTAAAAGCCAAGCGGATGCCATCATAAACCATGTTTTTAATCCGAAGCGTTACCCCGTCATGGGTGATGGATTGATTGATTTTCGTAACCAGATTGTTATCAACCGCATAAGAAAGGCCAAAATCGCCGGTTTGCTGGAACACGACACCGATGAATGGCAGCTTGCTTAATGCATGTGCCATCGTTGGTGATACGAACCCGCTTCCAACTACACCACCGCTAATAACGGCTGCTAAGGAGGTAGCGATCAATGCTGGCTTCCAGATAGATTTCTTCTTCGCTGCTTTTTCTTCCCGAATCCGATTCATGATCCGATGACTGTATGTATAGACCGGCATTTCGGTATCGTGAATGATTTGTTCAAGCTGATTGATTTCTTGATCGGTCAGCTTAGTTCGATTGGACCATTTCGCCATTCGCAAAGACCTCCTTATCGTTATTTCGAAGCTTGGTACGCAGCCGCTCATATTTCTTGCGAATCGCAGCTGGATTACTGCCCATAATGTCCGCTATATCAGTAAAGCTATATTGCTCAACTGCTCGAAGCAGCAGAATATGCCTTTCCTCCACTGTCAATAGTTCGAGCATATTCTCAATGATTGCTGCATGATTGATAGGAACAGGATTAGGTGCAATCTCTCTACTGCGTAAGAGCAGCCGATACCAGCGTTTTCTCTTCTTCAGTACATTCATGCTGTGGTTATATGCAATCTTATACAGCCAAGCCGAAAAGTTCGTGTTCTGTATGTATTGATTCAGATTGCGGTAGGCCTGTAGGAAGATCTCCTGCAAAGCATCTTCTGCTTCTTCTCGATTCATTAATAGATAATAGCAATAGCTGTACATTTGCCTCTCGAAATGATGAATAAGGATTGCAAAAGCTTCATCATCTCCTTCCTGCACCTTCACAACAATTGCCTCAATAAATTGCTGCTTCTGTTGTCGTTCCCCCGGGCTGGATAGTTCCACAGGTTCACCTCCCTTGATGCTCTCCAACCTCTATAACAACCGTAATCTTCGATTTGTGACACGTGTCCAAAAATAAAAAAACAGATAGCGCCAACCGAATAGTTGTTCTATCCGATTGGCGCATACTGCTTATCCATTCCGGTATTTCAATTCAAAAGATTCGTTCGTTAATAAGTTTAATATGTAATCAGTTTCTTGCCTGCCTTGAAACTAAATGGAATGCTGGCCATAATGACAACACCAGCAATGATCGTACTGATAATAAGCTCACTTGCTGAAATTACATTTGCAGCAAGCCCTGTCTTCATAATGAGGCTATCAATCGGAACGATGACCAATAGGCCCGTAAATAAACCTGGCGAGTAACAGCGTTCGATAATCGTCGATATCAAATGCGGGAAGATGATGTTAAAAATCATTCCGCCCACATAGCCGAAATACGCGTATTTGAATACCGCAACGTCTGGATAGATGATATATAGGGCTGTAATCAAATAAGCGAATCCGGTTACCCAAAATAAGCCAAACAAAAACTGATCCTGAGTAACGGCTTTATGCATCTTCACCTTCCCAGCTGCGGAAGATTGTCTGGTGAGCCACACTGCTTCTTCTAAGTTGTGTATCGTAAATGCGAACAAAAACAAGATAATAATAGAACTATTCATATAGTATTCCTCCTTATTGGAACATTCAAGCAATACCAAGTATTTGTACAAGGATCACCTAATGGTTACTTCAACCCATTCAAGAGAAAATGAACGGTGCATGCAGCAATCTCGTCAACACTCTCTGCATTCTCTTCCATGACTGTTGTCTCGAACAAGTCGTCTAGCGCAGGTACATTTCGAGTGAAAATGAGAGCTCCTATGATAAAGTGCAGCGTCTGCTTCAAGGATGTGAATTGGAAGCATCCCTCCGCTCTTCCCGCCTTCAGTATGTCGCGAAGCTGCTTCCACAATGTGTAGACATAGGCTTGCAATTTCTCCATACGCGGACTTTGCATAATGATCTCCTGCTGCAGCAAGTTAATGAGCTCAGGCTCTGTCTGACGCAGACGAACAAATTCATGTATAAATTGTGAAAAGTCAGCCTCCGGATCTTGCAGCGTATAGGTTGCCGTTGCATAATTGGGAATCGACGACTCAAATAGCGCATAAAATACCTTTTCCTTGCCGCCAAAATGGTACGAGACAAGCGCGAGCGCTACTCCTGCCTCTTCGCAAATTTGCCTTACCGTTGTTCCTTCGAACCCATTGCGTGCAAACAGCTTCTTCGCCGCGCCGAGAATCTTTGCCTTCACGTCATTTGTGTCTTGAACCATCTTTGTTCTCCTCTCATGTTGTTATTGATGAATAAGTTCTAGGTTGATATTGACACTAGCAGTGAACAAAAAATTGAACATTGAAATTGAGTATAGGAACTGCGAATATGCTGGCCCTATTTATTGAACATTTGTTTTGAACGATCGTTTTGAACATATGTTCAAATCCCTATATTCCCATCCTACTCCTCTATAACAGCAGTGTCAACCCTAATATGTAATATGGAATATCTAAGAATCTGAGCCTCGGAAATCGGACACGATAACGGTATATGCCAATTTAACAAATAGAAGGAGGTACTTCCGTGAGTGATGGTATCAGTATATGGGCACTCAAGAAAATGCCCCTGCAGCAAGTGATTCAATATATAACGCAGCATAGTGCGCCTGAATTTCAAGCGCGAATGATAAGTATGCAGGAAGAAGACTTTGAAGCTCTGTCTCCTGAGCAAGCTGAGGATAGACTTCGTGATGCCATATCGGGAATGAGCGAGGAAAAGTATACCGATTATTTGCTGGAGTTAATTGACGAGTGATACCGGATGAAGCACAAGTGACGGCGCTTCAAACACAAAGAAGCATGCCCTCTATAACGAGAGACATGCTTCTTCTATTCATGATGCTAAGACATAGCCTGAACAACAACATGACTGTCAACATATTGCTTGAATGCTGCTATTTTGCCATCATCCAGCTTCCATACATGTACGAAATCTGCACGAATGGATTTCCCTGTAGCCTTGTATGTTCCGGTATAAATGCCCTCTGTAATTACGATTTTTTGATTCGTAACCTCATGGAAGGTGTGCACAGTGGCGACAAAGCCGTCCCAGTCCGTTCCTAAGCGTTCAAAAACATTGCTCTTAATGCTAGCGGCTCCATGGAATGTGCCACCGTACGGATATCCGGCCGCTTCCGTCCATACTGTGCTGTCAGTTAATGCTCCAAACAGAAATTCAGGCCCTTCATAGGTGCGGCGGATGATGTCTACATTTGCTTGCTGACTTTCCATATTCAGCCCCCCACTGTAACAATAGGATGCATAATCTTATTTATGGAACGTTACAACTTCTTCAAACGGCAGGAAGCTGCGCTCACCTGGTTGTTCATTCGGCTCACCGAATGGCATTTGCGCGATCAACGACCACTCTTGCGGAATATCCCATGTACGTTTCACTTCTTCATCTACGATCGGGTTGTAGTGCTGAAGGGAAGCTCCGATACCCTCTGCTTCCAGCGCTGTCCATACTGCATATTGCAGCATTGCACTGCCTTGATGGGACCAGAACGGGAATTGCTCTTTATAGCTAGGAGCATTTTCTTGCATGCTTTGAATCGTTGCTTGGTTCTCGAAGAACAAGACTGTTCCTACACCATCGCGGAAGCCTGCCAGTCTTTGAACGGTTGCATCAAAGTTCTCTGCCGGAACGCGAGCACGCAGCGTTTCTTTCACGATGTCCCAGAACTTCTCATGTTCACCGTCCAACAATACGACCATACGGCCGCTTTGCATGTTGAATGATGTTGGAGCATGCAAGGATGTTTTCAAAATTTCACGGATGCGCTCTTCTGTAATCGCGGGATTTTTAGTTACTTTGCGAATGGAACGGCGGTTGATGATTGCGTCTTTGAATGTTGTCATTGAGGTTTCCTCCATTTATAAATAATGTGATTGGTATACATGATAAACTTAGCAATTTCCATCGAGATCGCACTGCATACCTTCAACCGAGTCAAATGACTGCTTGGAAGCTGCGCGATCAATGGCTTGAGCCAAACGCTCCTTGCTAGCCAGACCTTGAATCACCTGATCACCGATAATGAATGTCGGTACAGCTGAGATGCGAGCCTCTTCATAAGCATGCTTGATCGCTGCTTGATGAGCTTCACGATATGTGCGGGATTCAAGCGCCCCGCGGAACGCTGCTGCATCCAAGCCAAGCTCCTCTGCAACCTTCGTCAATACTTCAATCTCCCCGATATTCTGCTCTTCTTGGAAAAAGGCTGTAAACACGCGCTGAATATATTCGTTGCCCTTGCCTTGTTCCTTCGCATATTGATACCCTTCAAATGCCAGGTTGGTATATGGATGAGGAGATACATGCGGCAGACGCATATCGATGCCGAGCTTCTCTGCTGTTGGCTTAATAAATGCATCCCACGATGCAAGCTTATCAGGTTCATTCCATGGATCGATCTTCGGATATGGTTCGGGACGAAGCTCGAATGGCATCCATTCCACTTCAACGTCCTTCTCCTTTACGATTTCATCCAACGGGCCTTTGCCCAGAAAACAAAACGGACATACAAAATCAGAATAGGCTTTAATCTTCACAGTCATATTCAAGTCCTCGCCTTCCATATCTCAATATGATGTAACAACTGTAGTTACACCGATAACAAAAAAATAATTCGTTCGATGTAACTATTATAGTTACAACCATAAAGAAAGTCAACTCTTCCTATTTATCTTCCTTCTCTATTTCGAAACTGAAGACAAAACTGTCTCTAAAAATGTTAATAAATTGAAACTTTACATGATAATTGCTTCCATACAAACAAACATTTTCATAGATTTCGTATATCTGCTCAATCAAATCAGCTAGGAAACGTATAAAATGTATCATATTTTATCGAAAAATGAAGAAATCAGGTGAGACGCTTATGTGGTTCAGAGCAAATGAGAAAGAGCTGCAAGCATTGCTCGAAGGAATTAGCAATATTGTCAAACAAGCAGTGCATGATTCACTGCTTAGCAATCCAAATGAGGATAATCCCATCATTAAAAGACTCAAAACTGAAGTCAAACAGGAAATGGAAAAACTGAACACGCCACATCCCCCCTCCTCTCCACTTCAGGAAATGATTGAGAGGTATGTGAATCGGAATGTGTCCATAAATACACCGGCCGGAATCGTAGAAGGGATAATCACAGAAGTCGGAAACGATTATGTTGAAATTATGGAGTCGGAAGATTTGGTCGTTATTGTGCAGCTGGCCAACGCGATATCACTGCAAGCTGGTTAATCTCATGAGAGGAGGTGATGACCATGATGGACAAGCTGAGACCCCTAATCGGTTCTAATCTGCAAGTTGCTACTTCGTTGGAGACTACAACCGGTACGCTCATTTCTGTCGATGAAACCAAGCTAACGCTGCGCACATCAAGCATATCTGGGTATGAGAATGGCCAATACGCTGTTTTCCCATTAAAATCTATCTCTTACATTCGTATTATTTAATTTCATATTGAATTCTGATATTGGAGTGGTATAAATATGACTTATTCTCGAATTAAAGGACTTGTCAGTGTGGTAATTCCAAATTATAACCGTGCAGCTTATTTGCAGGAATGCCTGAACGGCATCCTGCAGCAGACGTATACAAATTGGGAGATCATCCTGATTGATGATGGCTCGACCGATGATTCCATCCAACAGACACAAGCTTGGCTTCTCGATAATCGCATAAACTTACCCAATCATAATTCGATATTTACAATGGCACTTCCCCGGAATATCGGGTATGCAGGAGCAATGACAATTGGATTCTATATGGCCAAGGGAGAGTACATTGCAATCCAAGACTCCGATGATATCTCCCATTTGCAGCGGCTGGAAAAGCAAATCAACTTTCTTGAAGCTCATCAAAATATTGAATTGCTAGGCACAAACTATCACGTGTTCGAACATGACCCGAACGAGGTCGTTACAATCCCGAAGTGGCTTCGCTATGGAGAGCATATCCGTACAACCTATCGCAAGGGAGGGCACTGTGTATGTCATGGCACAATCATGATGCGCGGCGCTCTGTTCGATCGTATAGGCGGTCACACAAGACGTGTAAAAGGCGCGGAAGATTATGATTTTATTGCTCGTTCTCTGGATCCTAACCATTTGAATATTGAAAACATCCCTGACGTTCTCTATTACTACCGCAGTCACCCAAAACAACGCTCTCGAAAATATTTTTCAAAAAAGCAGGATCCAACGAATGAATCCTAATCGTATTCGTGTGATGATGGTGATGGACAGCTTAGCCGTCGGGGGTACAGAGACGCATGTGCTTAGCATTGTTAAAGCCCTTAAAAAGCGTGGAATTCACTCGATATACGCCGGCGCCAGCGGCAATATGTATGAGGCTTATGCACGAGCAGGATGTCAAATTCACGCTGTTGATTTATCGCCAGGAACACTTCTTCATTTGCAGAACCACATGCTGCCAAAAATCATCTCCTCATTAAAGCAAATCATGAAAACCCAGAAAATCAACGTCGTTCACGTTCACCAATCACCATCCGGCCTATACGCCGCAATGGCTGCAAAAGAGCTAGGAATTCCCGTTGTATTTACCGCTCATGGCACTTATTATCCTGAAGATCAATTAACTAGTATGAATCAATATAGTGACGCTGTCATTAGTGTAAGCCATCCAGTAAAGCAATTTTTGGAGGGCATGGATATTCAATCCGAGCTAATCCCAAATGGAGTAAATCCGGACGAGTTCATTGAAGTGGATTCCTCCTCTTTACGAAGCCGTCTCGGTATACCAGATCATGCAGACACCATCGTGTACGCCAGCAGGTTGTCATGGGACAAGGCTTATGTGTGCACAATGCTCATCTGGGCTGCGAGAAGACTGCGCTTGGAAGGACGTTCTCAACTGAATGTCGTCATCGTCGGAGATGGGCATCAATATCACGAAATTCGTGAATTGTCCAAAAGCATCGAATCTGAAATTGGACAACCGTTCATTCACATGGTAGGAAGTCAAAAAAAGGTTCGCGATTATCTAAGTCTCGCCGATATAGTCGTCGGCACAGGGAGAGTAGCATTGGAGGCAATGGCCTGCGGCAAGCCGGTAATTGCTATCGGCAACCACGGGTACTTCGGGCTTGTCACGCCATCCACGTATGAACAGGCATGGAAGCAATATTTCGGTGACCATGCTTCCGTATGTAAGCCGTCCGAAGAATTAATCGCGAATGAACTGCGCGAGGCATTGGCTAATAAAGCATCCTTGCGCAAGACCGGGTTACAGGGCCTTAAGTGGACGTTAGAGCATTTCGATATTCACAAAATCGTGAATCAGTTGGAAGATCTCTATCGACATGTCATCCTGCAAGCCGGCCAAGAGGAGGTGCAACACAAATGAGGAAAATACTATATCTGGGGTGGATTGGCTACAACAATTTCGGGGATGAATGGATGTGGAGCATGTTCCAGAACATGTCACAGGAATATTTGGAACCGGATAAGTACGAAATTATCCCTTCATTGCCAGGTGTTGATGTGAACGATATCTCCCCTTATGACACCGTAGTGCTTGGCGGAGGTTCTCTTCTTATACCAGGGTATGTTGATATTATGTATCACGCTGCCAAGAAGAACAAAACAACAATTATCTGGGGCAGCGGGCATGATCGACTCAGTCGGCTGATGATCAATGATGACCGCTCCTTAAGCCCTGAACCTGCAGCTGATAGTGCCGAATATCGCACAATGCTGCAAGAGGTTATCAGCAATGCGGCATATTGCGGCATTCGAGGTCCATGGACTTACGAATACTTGTCCAACAACGGTGTACAAATGGATCGTGTATCCATTAGCGGGGATCCCGCCATGCTGGCCCCGCTCCCTACTTCAGACCATGCAGGTGTGAGACAAACTAGTGAACGCTGGATCGGTCTGAACTGGGGAACGTCTTATAATCGCATCTATGGACGCAATGAATCCGTTGTAGAAGATGAACTTGCCTATGCGGCACAGCGCTGGATTCGAGAGGGATACAAGATCTACATTTATGTGGTATGGGGACCAGACCGTGAAGCCGCCAAACGTTTGCAGCAAAAAATCGGATTCCCAGACCATGTCGTATTCGATAAAGAGATTCATTCCCTTGACTCCTATTTAAAACTAGTACAAAGATTCGATTTCACTGTCAACCTGAAACTACACGCCAATGTATTGTCCGCTGCTGCAGGAATCCCATTCATCTGCTTGGGCTACCGCTTCAAATCGTATGACTTTGTACATTCGATGAGTCTCCCATCTATTATCATACCAACTCATGCCGATTATATGGAGATAGCATTAATAGAAACAGCAAACTACATTCAAGAAAATCGTGCGTCCCTCGTTAGTCATATGCAGGAGCTTCGAGATCGTGTGAAATTACAGCTTGTTACTCCTTTCGCAGACAAACTGCTATAAAAGCAAGACGCAACATGTGCATGCAAGAAAGCCCTGTGACATCGTCTAGGGCTTTCTTATATGTTCCTGAAATCAGGGGAAACCGTTAGTTTGCAGCATTCCAACTTTCTGCGATCTGAATAAGTTCTTCCTTCGTTAATGGGCTTTGCTTATTCGTAGAAATCCGATATTCAAGCTTCTTCTCTTTTACTTGCCACATCAGTACATTCGAATAAAGTGCATTGCTCCCTGTCGTATAAACCGCATCTAATCCATTTACCTTAACCTTCTCCAGTTTTCCGCCAACAGGAGCCGCGGGTGATTTTTCAATAGTCAGAGGCTGCATTCTAGTCACTGTCAAGAAAATGAAGTCCGACCCCTTCGCATACATGACTCCTGCCTCCCCGGCTTCCTTCCAGTTCAGCTTCTTCTGATACTCCTTTTTCCCTTTTGCTTCCTTTTTCAATTGGTCAAGTAGCACCCGATATGCCTCACTGAACGAATCAGGGTATGGAGGAGTGATTTCGCTCTTAATAAACCCATAACCTTCAGGCAAGGAAGCTGGCTCCGTAAACTTTGGCGCTTTATACTGAACAGCTTGTTTGAGAAACTCCTCATAAGTTTCCCCGGTTATCGTTCTGAAACTAAAATTAATGGAGTTATCCTTGCTTGTATACGTAGCATAAAGCTCACCATCCTTGATTGTAAGCTCTCCATTTTGCTTGGCATCTTCCTTTTTCTGTGACTCCTTTTTCTTCGTGGACGCTCCCTTAGCTGCAGAAGCTTCCTTTGCCGTCACCACTTGACTTATACTCATTGACATCGCAAGAACGGCGCACATGGTAATTAGAAATGATTTTGATTTCATAATTTGTCCATCCCTTTCTTCCCTTTGTTTTCGAAGGATATCGTGGAACCAAATGAACTGACTCACCTGACTCTCACTATGTATAACACTTGGCACCTGTTAAAAGGGACGGGAAAGATCTGTTTTTTAAAATAAATAAAACGGCCACTCGGGCCGCTTTCAAACATGCCTATTTCCCTACCATACTTTTCGCAATCTCAATAAACTCGGATTTGGATAGCTTACTTTCCGCTTCATCAGACAACATATAATAGGTATTTTCATCCTCCCGCATCCATTCCACTTGATGCTTGAAGCTGGCATTTTTCCCTTTTACATTTTCTTTGTACAGAACTTCCATCCCGTTCAACTTTAATTTGGTAACGGCAATTTCTGAAGTGTTTTGCGAGACCACTCGCGACTGAGTATGGTAAAAACCTATCAACTTTAGTTGATTTCCATCGTAATTGAAGTTCGCGCGTGAGCTGCCTACTTCTTTCCAAGCTAGAGGTTTGATAAACAGGTTTTGATTATTTTTTGCTTGTTTTGATTCTTTCTCCAATTGTTCTGCTAATCTTTTTATATCGTCAAATGGATATAAACTCGGAAATACCCATCCTGACTCAAACTTTAGCCCTGTTGGAGCATTTGCTATATCGACGGCAGGCACTCCAGCTTTATCCTTGATCTCCTGCTGCAAACGATCATAATTGGTATGCACGACCGGATTATATTCAAAATTAACTCTATTTATTGTAGTCAAATGAGCAAACTGTTCATCTTCAACGTAATACGCAGCCCATTCCCCCGGCTTTAATTGTGCTTTCACCATCTCCCCATATTCCTCTAGTGTCTTATCTATGCGAAAATCTCGTGGAGTGAGATTCCTTTCTCTTGTCTCAACAACGACATCCCCTTTGGAATTAAGAATTTGGATTATTCTAGATGCCGCATATCCCGAGATAGAGGTTAACGCAACAATGATGGAGGCAAGAACAATGATCGTCTTTCTACGAAATCTTGCTTTTGGACGATTCATGGGTTTCCTATGTATGTGTAAACTATCAATGCGCTGCATAACGGGTTCGCGAATATCGATCTTCATTTCAGTATCAAGTCCTCGCTCATATTGTCTTATTTCTTCATCTTCGATAATAGATCTGATTCGCTCCATCGAACCCGCCCCCCTTCTTCCGTCATGAACTGCTGCAATTTGATTCTAGTACGTCCAAACCGTTTCTTCACTGTCTCCGTGCTTTTGTTCAGAATCTCACCGATCTCTGCAAAGGACTTTTCCTCAAATACGCGAAGAACTAATAAGTTCCGTTCCTCCACGCTAAGTTGCTTCAATGCGGAATGAAGCGGCTCATCAAATAATGACTTCCCGACGGTGTCTTCAGCACTCTCCGTTGTCGACTCTTGTGTAAACCACCATTTGAATTTTTGTTGTATGTTGCGCTTGCGAATTAGATTGAGGCAATAATGGTAAGCAATCTTATATAGCCAAGAAGAGAACAATACATTTGGCTTATACAAGTGAATTTTCTCGTAGGCTCTCACGAATATGTCCTGAACAGCATCTTCTGCTTCATGCTTGTTTCCCAGCAGACGTGAGCAGTATCGAAATAACGGGTTTTGGTAGGTATTAATGATATGGATATATTCTTCGATTTGGCCTGCCTGCACCTGTTCAACAAACCCTTCAACAGACTCCATTCCAACTTTCCCCTCCTTCCCTCACCTATACAACACTTAAACTCACACAAAAGGGACATTGCCTAATAAAAAAGTTGCACCGCCTTCTGATCAGCAGTACAACTTTGATGGTAAGCTTATGAAGCTGTGTTCCTGTTATTTGCGAAGCAGTCCCTCCGTCACACATTCAAGCAGCAGTTCCTTGACCTGATCGAACTTACCTCCAATTTCCTCTCTGTGCAATGACAGCAGCATAACCGAGCGCAGTAAACCGATAATGACTTCTGGGTCTTTATCAATAATGACCTGCTTCTCCTGCCACTGCTTAATCAGCTCGGCACCAGCTCGATTGTCAGCTTGAATATGTTCTTCCAACTTATCTTTAGGCAATTTTCTGATCAGCAATTCGTATTCGTCTCGTTGTTGAACTCGTTTCAGGAACGGATTTGTCTCCAGCATCTCAAATGACAAGTCGAACAGGCCCTTCAGCAGTTCCTTCGGAGATCGTTCACTGTTCAGCATTTCTCGAATCTTCTGATCCTTGAACGATTCTTCTTCTTGCATGATGGTATAATACAGTTCTTCCTTCGACTGGAAAAAGGCATAAAATGATCCCTTCGCGATGCCGCATGCCTTTACAATTTCATCAACACTCGTTTTTTTCAGCCCATATTGAGTAAACAGTTCCTTGCCTGTGGACATCAGGCATGAACGAACCGCTTCTCTCTCGCTCTCACTAAACTTCGGAATAATGACTCTCTCCTTTACTTCAGGCAGCGATATACCGCCTGGCGCACCGCATTTTCACGCGGATTATTGTCCATATACCCGCCTATCTCATTTAACCCGTAGGCATATCCCAGCTCATAGTCTGGGTCCGCATAGCAGAAGGAACCTCCGGCTCCCGGATGTCCGTATGCCCGGTGGCTGCTGCCGAACGCATGCCCTTCAATGGGCTTCCAGAATCCGACGGAATAAGCCAGCTTAGTCCGATTCACATGGTCATAGGCCCCTGATAATGGCAGCTCCGGTGGAGCCTCTAGCGTTCGAAGTACCGATTTGGACAAGTTCAGCTTCTTGCCTCCCGCAGCAAATTCACCATATATGGCAGCCATTGCGCGTACCTCGCCAATTCCATTGCCGGATGGAAATTCGATCGCCAGCATCTCACGACGGTTGAAGTTCTCATTCGCAACTAGCCGCTTCGGATCAACCATGCTCCGCGCTGTTAACGAGCGAGGGTTGAGGAACCCCAGCAGCATGGAGAAGGGAATCTCATGAATATGCTTCAAGATTTGAGCTGGGCTGTTAATGCCTCTCACCTGAGCCAGTCTTGCATCTGGCACCGAAGCAGGCAGACCAATATAGAATTCCGCATCAAGCGGATGCGCAATCTCCTCGTGGAAAAATCGGCCCAAGCTTCTTCCTCTTGGGTCTACGCGACGTATAAGTTCACCGATATACCAGCCAACTGTCCAAGCGTGGTAGCCATGCCTCGCACCTGGTGCCCATTCCGGCCTTGCGTTCGCAAGCTTATTGGCAACTTGAGCCGTATCTAAATCTGCAAACTTCTCCAATTGTAATGTATCTACCGTGCACAGTCCAGCTTGATGCGACAACAGCTGCCTAACTGTGATGCGATCTTTGCCATGAACAGCGAATTCGGGCCAATAGGCAATGACTTGCTCATCATAATCGAGCAGCCCCCGTGATACCGCAAGTGCCCCTGCCAGAGCTGCGAAGCCCTTCGTGCTTGAAAACACCTGTACCATCGTATGTTCTTGCCATAATGTTCCGCTATAAGGGTCTGATACCCCGCCCCATAAATCTACAACCTTCTTCCCCTGTACATATACAGCACATGCTGCACCCGTTTCTTTGCGCCTCGTAAAGTTCCGTACGAACTCTTCTTCCACTTCTTCAAATCCTGCTGCCACCCAACCTTGTACATGAACCTGTGTCATCTGCTTCACGCTCCTATGTATGCTGCCAATAAACTTTCATTTATATGACTATTTTAGTTCATTTAGTCATATAAACAATAACGCATCTTATTCCATTTGTATATAGACAAAAAAATAGACAGCTATCGGAGTCGGCGAACTGCCCAACTTCCTACGCTGTCTATCCTTCTGTGCGTCTGTACAGACTATAAAATCCCTACAGTAATTCATGTATTTGCTATCTGTACTCACTGGCTTTACTGGCTTTACTGGCTTTGCTGTCTATTATATCAATGTCTACGCTGGGGCAAAGCCCTTCTGGCTTATATGAAGTTGATCGGGAGCAAACACGCGGCTGAACCGATCATACACGAGCTGATATGCATCTGGCTCGTACCATTCCTGTAAACCGAGCTCCTCGTACAATCTGAATATTCCCAATTGTCTCGTTCTAGCTCCCCCGCTACCATCACCCATAACGTAATCATCGATACAAATTCGATTCGTCAGCCCTGCCAGCTTCTGTGGAAACGATTCACTGCTTGGAAGAACGGGAGCGATCGTTGCCTGCGTCGGAATACCCGCCAGACGCAATTGTTCCAAAGCCTTCAATCTAGCTGCAATTGGCGGCGCCCCAGGCGTAAAATGCTTGCGAATCTCTTCCCTATCGGTCTCAACCGTCATACTTACACGCACCCTGTCCCTCATCTGCTGCAGCAGATCGATATCCCGCTGAACAAATGGGCTGCGTGTTTGCACCAATAGGAATTCAGGCTGCTCATCAGCCATAACCTCCAGCAGCGAACGAGTTACCTGTTCCTTGTATTCGATCGGCTGATAGGGATCAGTACTTGATGACATGAAGATCGTGACTCTGCCCTTCGTCTTCGCTCGGCGCAGTTCTTTGCGCAGCGCCGCTGCCGCCTGCTGTTTAATATCAATCCAGCTGCCCCATGCCGCCTTGCGGAACTTAGCCACTGGCATTTGTCGCACATAACAATAAGAGCAGGCGAATGAGCACCCGGTATATGGGTTCAGTGTATGGGAATAGTCGGCTAGGAATCCGGTACCTTTATTCAGCAGCGTTTTCGGTGTAGTAAATTGCAAGTCAATCATTCGCCTCACTCCTCCCTTCGCCAGCGATCAATCTTTATCAACCTTCTACGTCATGACTTGATCGCAGGCCGTTGTTCAACGTGCAGAAGACGTCTCTTCATCTCAAGCCCACCTCGATAGCCGGTTATAGAACCATCCTTCCCAATGACACGATGGCAGGGCACCGTAATCAGAATAGGATTCGCCCCGATTGCACTGCCAACGGCTCGCGCGGCCTTCGGTTTCTTAACCTGTTCCGCGATTTCGGAATAAGTTCGAGTTTCACCGTAGGGTATTGCACACAGTGCTTCCCATACTTCACATTGGAACGGAGTTCCCTGTATATCCAGCGGCACAGCGAATTCCGCACGATGCCCTGCCAAATATTCCACTACTTCCGTAACATATGGCTGCATACGTTCAGCAGCACGTACTAGACCAGCAGCGGGATAGTGCCGCTCAGCCCATTGACTAAGCTGTTCAAATGATTCATTCTGACCGCTAATATAACATAAACCGCGTTCTGAAGCAGCAATATACAGCTGCCATTCATCATGTTGCAACAATGCCCAATATATACTGAGGTTCTCAGTTCCCATGATTGTTCTCTCCTCCGCTTATCTCATCCTGATCGATATTCCATTCGCGCATCCGATAGGCTGCCGGTGTATGTCCGGTCATTTTTTTGAACAAGGTGATAAAATACGGGGTATTCGAAAGCCCTACAGTCTGCGCTATGTCCGCAACGGGATACTTGGAATGAATAAGTAGATGCTTGGCATGATGCATGCGCGTACGCTGAACATATTCCATCGGAGATACCCCCATTATCCGCTTAAATGTACGTTGTAAGTGATAAGGACTGCCGTGACAAAATTCGGCGAGTGCTTGAAGCGTCAATGACTCCGTGTAACGGCTGTGAATGCATTGAACGATCTGCTGGACCCATTCCTGATCCGGCATGCGTTCTCCTGATGGCTTGCACCGTTTGCACGGGCGAAATCCAGCCTTCTGTGCATGTTCCGCATTCTGAAATATACATATGTTCGCTCTAATTGGAGGTCTTGACTTGCATGAGGGTCTGCAGAAGATCCCTGTTGTCTTCACTGCATAGATGAATTGGTGATCGTAGGATGAATCATTCCCTAAGATGGCTTGCCACTGTTCCTCTGTCGCAATACCTACCATGATGGTTTGCTTTCCCCCATCTTCAGACAAAACTGTGAACCGAATAGGTTCGTTCCTCTCTGGCATAGAACTTCACCTCCTCTTCCAGTATAACCTGATAGACGGGGCTATGTACGCGAATAGGAATAGAAACGCAATATTTCGAAATCCATGTGATTCGGAAGTATGATACAACTAAAATAGTAGATATTTCTCGTGCAGGGAGGGATAACATGACAATGGAACACAAGAAAAATCAGACGCGGTTGGAGGTTCCTAAAGAATTCAACTTCAACGAGAATCTGAACTACTTATCTCGTACGACCAATGAATGTCTATATGAGATACAACAACACAAGGTATGTAAGGCAATTCCTCTTGAACATAGTTCGCCAATCGTAGAAATTAGCGCCAATGTAGATCAATCTCTGAACATTGTCTATCTCGGAAATACGGTTCCTCGTAGTCCGGAGGAACATCATGCTGTCGAACATTACGTTCGAGATTGGTTCGACCTAGATACAGACTTGACACCCTTTTATGCTCTGGCCCAATACGATCCCTTGCTTCAACATGCTGTCCAGTCATTCTCTGGATTGCGAATCATTGGCATCCCTGACCTATTTGAAGCGATGAGCTGGGGAATTATTGGCCAGCAGATTAATCTTGCGTTTGCGTATACGTTGAAGCGGAGACTAGTCGAACATTTTGGCAAGCGAATTACATATGATGGGAACACCTACTGGATCTATCCTACTGCCCACGATATCGCTTCTCTAGCCGTCCAAGATCTACAGCAATTGCGCATGACCGAACGAAAATGCGAGTACCTAATCCATACTGCACAGCTAATTGCCGATAAGCGATTGTCAAAAGAAATGCTGCTCGCAGCCGGCGACTTCAAGCAAGCCGAACAGATGTTGACGCAAATACGTGGAATCGGTCCATGGACGGCCAATTACGTACTCATGCGCTGCTTGCGAATGCCGTCTGCATTTCCGATTGATGATGTCGGACTTCATAATGCCATTCGCCATCGCCTCGGCTCCGACAGAAAGCCGACAAAGAATGAATTGCGAGAGATGTCCGAGAAGTGGAGCGGCTGGGAAGCTTATGCGACATTTTACCTTTGGAGATATCTCTACTAATCCACAAACGATCCTATAACGGACAATGATTATAGCATTGACACCAAATAGACCCGCCTTGCGTTCGAAGCAGGGTGGGTCTACCATTCCTTATTTCTTGTATACAATTTTCTTGATGCTATCTACAGATAGGCAATATTGTTCAGATAACTGATCAATCGATGCCCCTTCACGGAAATAGTGCCGAATCTTCTCATTTCTAAGTTGGAGCTCTCTTCGAATCCCAGAGTTTTCGCCCCATTTTTTACGAGAACCTTGCGGTGCTGGAATGTATATGAATTCACCACAGACATATTTCTGTATTTCTGATAGTAGATGTTCTGGCAAGCATTCATTCGCCTTCATATATTTCATGATACCTTCGCTCCTTAAAAAATTGGTCTCTTTTAAGGGAGCAAAGCCTACATTATAAACGTATTTTCACCATGAAAGTCAAAATGAAAGTGAACGGTTAAGAGATGTAACTCCACACAAGCAACCGTTCATGTCCATAATATAGACTTTGCATGGAGAAGTTCTAAGTCGAAACGCATGTATAACAAACGATCCCCTCATTTCATTATGTAGTAATATTTGAATATAACCAATTGTACCAGTATATCCCTTTACAATCAACGGAATGGCATCGTTTCCCCCTTTCTTACCTCTAAAGTTTATGAGCTGATGAAATGAAATTTAAATTTTGAAATTTACATAGTATTACATTGACATTTCCAACCTTCTATCCTATTATTCTTACTAATCCTATCAGATTTAATATTTAACAACCGGTTGATTACGATTTCGTTAGGAGATTTTATTTAATTATAATCCCGATTTATTCAATGTGTATTATGAGATTTTAAATGAACAGGAGACAACAGAATAATGGCTGTGCTGAAACGCTTATTCGCCATGCTGGTCACGCTGTGGATCATTGTTACGCTGACTTTCGTGATCATGCACATGATCCCAGGTGATCCATTCGCTTCAGATTCGAAGACGCTCCCAGAGTCCGTATTGGAGAACATGAGGGCAAGGTATAACTTGGATAAGCCTTTGCCTACACAGTACTTATTGTATTTGAAGAGCTTGATCACCTTGGACTTAGGGCCGTCAATCCAATCCAAGACAACGGATGTTAACACCTTGATAGCCCGCGGATTTCTACCATCAGCGATTCTCGGTATTCAATCTATGCTGCTAGCAATCGTGGTCGGAATCGGATTAGGCACGGTTGCCGCCCTTCATCATAACCGCGCGCTGGATTTTGTTGCGATGATGATTGCGATGCTCGGCATCTCGATTCCGAGCTTCATCTTGGCACCATTGCTTATTAAGTACATGTCGGTGAAATGGGGTCTTCTACCCGTCGCTGCATGGGGAACTTGGAAGCATACCGTTCTTCCCTCACTCGCGCTTGCAGTTGCGCCGATCGCGATCATTGCCCGCTTCGTGCGAACGAGCATGTTGGAAGTACTGCAACAGGAATACATACATACAGCAGAAGCCAAGGGTCTGCCTACTTGGAAAATTGTGATTCGTCATGGATTGCGAAATTCCTTAATTCCTGTACTTTCCTTCATGGGCCCCCTGTTCGCATCCGTCCTCACAGGCACGTTTGTGGTGGAGAAGATCTTTGCGATCCCTGGTATCGGAAAATACTTCGTCGATAGTATTTTCAATCGGGACTATCCCGTCATTATGGGCACAACGATTTTTTACAGCGTCGTATTAGTCGTTACGTTATTTTTAATCGACATGTCTTACCGGATCGTTGATCCGCGAATTAAACTTGCTAGCAAAGGAGATTAGCATGAAAGCTTCATCAGCCGAACTGGATCATCTGTTCCATCCCATCGAACGCAGCCACCAAGCAGAGCATCAGCTCGCAGCTCGCAGCGTTCCATTGTGGCAGGATAGATTGCGCAAGCTATCGCGCAACAAGCTCGCCGTACTCGGACTCGTGCTGCTGCTGGTCATTATTTTGCTCGCCGCGATTGGTCCATCGCTCGTTCCCTATTCTTCGAGCGCTCAATCGTTAACAGCTACGAATCTCCCCCCTTCCGGAGAACATTGGTTTGGAACTGACGATTTGGGACGCGATGTGTGGGCGCGAACTTGGGCAGGAGCACGTATCTCGCTTACGATCGGATTCGCAGCAGCGGCAATTGATCTTGTCGTCGGCATTTTAGTAGGTGGCATTTCAGGATATATGGCAGGTCGCGGCAGGCTCGGTGATCGCGTTGATAATGTGTTGATGCGCATTGTTGAAATTTTATACAGCATCCCTTACTTGCTCGTAATCATTTTGCTTCTTGTCGTTATGAAGCCAGGAATTTTCACCATGATTATCGCCCTATCTATAACAGGCTGGGTTGGAATGGCGCGTGTTGTACGTGGACAGATTCTACAGCTTAAGCAGCAAGAGTATGTACTTGCAGCGCATAAGCTTGGCACATCTCATGCTGGCATAATCTTTAAGCATCTGCTCCCGAATGCTGCGGGCATCATTATTGTCAACTTAACGTTTACGATTCCGGCGGCAATTTTCTCTGAATCATTTCTAAGTTTTCTCGGTCTAGGTGTACAAGCACCTGATGCCAGCTGGGGCACAATGGCCAACGATTCACTTGGCGTCATATTAAGCGGCCAATGGTGGCGACTGTTCTTCCCAGGATTGATGATTTCGCTCACCATGTTCGCATTCAACGCATTTGGAGATGGATTGCAGGATGCCCTAGATCCACGATCACAACAATAAGGAGGTGCACTCATGAAGCATTTGCTCGAAGTTCAACAATTGCATGTTGTATTCCAATCAAGAAATAGAGAGCTTCAAGCCGTGCGAGACGTGTCCTTCCATATTGATGAACGGGAAACACTCGCAATCGTCGGCGAGAGCGGCAGCGGCAAAAGCATAACCGCTCGAACCATTATGGGAATGCTCCCTGCTCCACATGCGAAGCTGAAGGGTGGAGACATTCATTTTCAAGGCCAAGACATCACTTCACTCTCTCGCTCTCAGATGAGGAAACTAAGGGGTTCCGAGATTGGTATGGTCTTTCAAGATCCGATGTCATCCTTGAATCCAACGATGAAGATCGGTACGCAGATCAGTGAAGGTTTGCGACAGCATCAGGTGCTTACCAGAACCGATGCACGAGCGAGAACGATACAATTGCTGCAGCTCATAGGCATTCCAGATGCGGAACGAAGATACGATCAATACCCGCATGAATTTAGTGGAGGAATGCGGCAGCGGGTATCCATCGCAATTGCACTCGCCTGCAATCCCAAGCTGCTGATAGCGGATGAGCCTACGACCGCACTGGATGTCACGATTCAAGCCCAAATTCTTGACATGCTGACAACGCTGCAAGAACAGATGGGGAGCTCGATTCTGCTCATTACCCATGATCTCGGTGTCGTGGCTGAGGTCGCACACCGCGTTGCAGTCATGTATGCCGGAATGATTGTGGAAACGGGCACAGTCGAAGATATCTTCGAGCGCCCGAAGCATCCATATACATGGGGCTTGCTTCAGTCCACCCCGAAGCTGGATACCTCCGAGGACGAACGGCTGACACCGATTGAAGGTTCTCCTCCAGAGTTATCCGAACAGATTACTGGCTGTCCTTTCGCGAAGAGATGTCCTTATGCCATGCAGGTCTGCCTGCAGCATCTGCCGGACACCCATTCGTTCTCAGATCAGCATAGCGCTCGCTGCTGGCTGAATGATCCCCGAACTCCAGTCGGTCACGGGACAGGCCCTGCAAGGAGGAATGAACATGTCGAAGCCTATTGTTGAGCTCCATCAACTGCACAAGCATTTTCGGACAGATTCGAATCACACTGTGAAATCAGTTGACGGAATCAGCTTATCCATCCTTCCCGGCGAGACGGTTGGCCTTGTTGGTGAGAGCGGCAGCGGCAAGTCAACATTAGGCAGAGTCGCTGTAGGCCTGCTGGAGCCTACAGCTGGAAAGGTGGTGTTCAATGGCAAGGAATTGGCTAGGGCACGCGGCCTGGAACGTCGTGAGCTGAATCGGAGCATGCAAATGATCTTTCAAGACCCGCATGCATCACTTAACCCTCGACTGCGTGTTGGCGACATTATTGCCGAAGGAATCGACGCACATCGCTTGGCAAGAGGCAAGGCCCGCAAAGAGCGCATTGCTGAGCTGCTTGAGAAGGTCGGGCTGCACCCTGATCATGCGCTTCGCTACCCGCATGAATTTAGCGGCGGGCAAAGACAGCGTATCGGAATCGCCCGTGCATTGGCCGTGAATCCGCAATTTATTGTCGCTGATGAACCGATCTCAGCACTCGATGTGTCGATACAGGCACAAATTGTAAATCTGATGAAGGATTTGCAAATCGAACAAGGCTTAAGTTATTTATTCATTGCCCATGACCTGGCGATGGTCAAGCATATTAGTGATCGAATCGGCGTTATGTATTTAGGCAAAATGATGGAGCTGGCAGATCGAAGCTCATTGTTCACCAACCCGCTTCATCCTTATACGCAAGCCTTATTATCAGCAATTCCAACAACGGATCCTTCAAATAAGAGACTTCGTGAACGCATTGTACTGCACGGCGATCCGGCAAGCCCGCTATCTCCGCCTACCGGATGTCCGTTCCATAGCAGATGTCCGGCAGCAACGGAGCTATGCGCCAATCAAATGCCGGAAGGCAAGCAAGTGTACAGCAATCACTGGGTTGCCTGCCACTTGTATTAAGAATGATCTATTACATATGAAGATATTATTGGAGGAACGAGCATGAAAAAATGGAACCTGATGTTAGCAATTCTTATCTTAGCCGCAACTGCCTTAACCGGATGCTCTGGAAGCAATAACGGGACAGCGAAGGAAACATCTGCTGCCGGTACAGAATCCAGCGACAAGATTCCGCAAGTGATCACAACGAATCTATCGGGCGGCGAACCGTATACCCTAGATCCAGCTCTCGCTTCAGATACAACATCTTATTTTATTATCGATAACCTATATGAAGGCCTCTACACTTATGACAAAGCCGGCAAAATTGTAGAAGGTGCTGCGAGCAAAGTCGATGTATCTGCTGACGCCAAGACGTATACATTCACGATTCGCGATAATGCGAAGTGGTCGAACGGTGATCCTGTTACAGCACAAGATTTTGAATACGCTTGGAAACGGGTACTGAATCCGAAGACAGCAGCGTATGACCCATCCTCCTTGTACTATATTAAAGGTGCAGAAGAGTATAACACTGGCAAAGGAAGCGCAGATGACGTTGGCGTTAAAGCCAAAGATGATCATACGTTGATCGTTGAATTGAAGGCACCACTCGGTATCTTCCCGATTATTTCAATGGGACATGCATATTTGCCGGTTCGTTCCACTGTCGTAGACAAAGACGAGAAATGGGCAGCTGAAGCGAGCACAATCGTCGGCAATGGTCCTTACACTTCGAAGGAATGGAAGCATAACGAAGAGATCACACTGGCAAAGAGCGATCATTACTGGAACAAAGACGCCATTTCGATGGATACCATCCATTTCAAAATGGTGCAAGATGCAACAACCTATTATCAAATGTACAAAACCGGCGACCTTGATTTGATTACGGCACTGCCAATCGATACACTGGATCAAGAGAAAGAAAATAAAGAATACTTGGCTCACCCTACTTTCAGTGTCTATACGTATTCGTTCAATGTAAATGAAAAACCATTTACGAATCCAAAAATTCGTCAAGCATTCTCCTATGCGATTGATCGCGAGACTCTGACAAAGAATGTAACGAAGGCTGGCGAACAGGCTGCTTACGGCTATGTGCCATACGGCATCAAGAACCCATCGGGCAATGACTTCCGTGATGATGCAGCTAAGTATTACGAGTTCAATCCTCAAAAAGCAAAAGAATTGCTCGCTGCAGGCTTGAAGGAAGAAGGGTTATCTACTCTTCCGCCTGTTACATTCAAATTGAATTCTGCTGATAAGCACAAAAAAGTGGCTGAAGCATTGCAGGCAATGTTCAAAGAAAATCTCGGCGTAGAAGTTAAGCTTGAATCACAAGAATGGAAAACATATATTGATACGTTCAAACAGAAGAACTTCCAAGTCGCGCGTATGGGATGGGAAGGGATCTTCCTTGATCCACTTGGCGTACTTGTACACTATCAATCTTCAAACTCGAACAACTTCACAAATTGGAGTAATAAACAATTTGATGAGCTGATTGCAAAATCAACGTACGAGTTGGATCCAAATAAACGGGTTGAAATCCTCCAGCAAGCTGAAAAAGTATTGATGGAAGACTTGCCAATCATGCCGATCTTGTTCTCCGTGGATACAGCACTGGTAAGTCCAAAAGTAACAGGCATCGTGTTCGATGTTCGTTCTAACCCGGATCTGCGCTTCGCAAAGCGTGTTGAGCAATAATCATGTTGGCACGATACGCGGTATCGTCGATTATCGTCGTGGCCCTCGTGTACATCATTTGTGCTCCCCCATTCGGGCTTATGAGTGATCGAATTGATGTAGGCAGTGTGAACAGATGCTTTCTGTATGGACTGATTCTATTGATTATTGGTGCATTCGCTTATGTCATGCGTACTGGATTTTTGAATCCAATAGTACGTGGAGCTTCTTCACTAGGCTCCATGTTCACAGCGACATCGAATGCACTGCGCGAGGAAGATAGACGTCTTCAAGCCAATGCTTCACTTCAGCACTGGAAGCTGACAGTTAGCCGCAAGCTGAGCGCATATGCGCTTGGCTGTGGCAGCGGCATGTTCATCGGCGCGGTTATCCTACAAATTCAATATTTCTAACCATGCGCCGCTATCAGGCTATCCCCTATTCTCAATAGGAGATAGCCTGTACTTCACTTCTTCATAAGTATAGATGATTCTCGTCTGCACGGTTGAGCGATTCTCTCATTCCTACTATTTTTCTAGTGATTGCGCATAATAATGTGAAAATCATTATATTCATGCAGAAAATGCAAGCTTTTAGTCAAAAAATAGCTCTAATGGGGCTTGCAAATTAGCGTCCTGCACTATAAAGTGTTTATGCATCCTATATATGGGAATCACACGAATAGTAAGGAGGATTGGTTAATGATCGATTTTTTACGGAAAAATGTGTGGGCAGCAGCACTATTGTTGGCCCTCCGGCTTTATGTAGGCTACACCTGGGTTTCAGCCGGATTGCACAAAATGACTGGTGGAGGCTTTGATGCAAGCGGATTTTTGAAAGGTGCTCTAGCAAAGGCTTCTGGCGAGAATCCTATTGTTCAGGGTTGGTGGGCGTCATTCCTCGAACATGTCGCAATCCCGAATGCCCAACTATTCAGCCTCATGGTTCAATGGGGAGAACTTCTTGTCGGTATCGGCCTGATCGTAGGCGGGTTAACGAGAACTGCAGCATTTTTCGGCATTGTAATGAATATGTCATTTCTACTAAGTGGTTCTATCAGCGCCAATCCTATCATGATTATCCTTACGTTGTTCATTCTCGTCGCCTATACCAATGCAGGCCGCTTCGGAGTGGACCAACTGTTGTTCCGCAGACTGAAATTGACTCGCAGCCATTCACCTCAAAGCAGCACTTCAACCTCAGTAACCTCGTGAGTAACACAACTGCTCATCAACACGCTCACAATGGTAAACAACATAGCTCGATCACTATTGTTCTTTTTTAGTCCTGCAAGTTATAGCGTATTTATTTTATTGACTATACAATTACAATTGTCAGCGTGACTCCCCAACCGCCTTTATTTAATCGCTTTAATACACTCGATGTTGTCATCGTATCCAACATTTCTTATTTACCTGACCCCATCAAGACATAAGCTTCCAGTCAGGCTCTATCTATAAGGCATGTAAGATTCACCTCTGTTTTCGCATATCTCCCATTTTATTTTGATTCATCCTGTGCTAGGCTGAATGCACCGTAAACTATCCTTCTAACGGTTCCTGTCATTGAGCTGCTGCGAGAGAACACTTCTTAATAAGTGATTTCTTAGCGGCTCTATGGCAGCTAACCTATGATCGCAGTACAATATAGATGTCTAGATGGACAATCAATGCCATGGGAGAGGATACTTTGATTGCAATTTCTATTGCCAGACTCGAAGCTGCCTTGAATACGGTGCCTGAACAGTTTCAAGCGCTGCAAGAGGAAGTCTATCAACCGCGTACGCCAGGAAAATGGTCTCGCCTGCAAATTCTCGGACATCTATGTGACTCAGCAATCAACAATGTATCTCGATTTATCCAGCTTCAGCAGAGTGGAAGCGCCAATGATTCCGCAGATCCGTCAAGTATCACTCCATATAATCAGAACCATTGGGTTGATGCGCAGCAGTACAACAACGCCCCAATTGAAGACGTAATCAGATTATGGTGCAGCTTGAATCAAGCCGTCCTTCGAGTGATCACACATCTCTCTCAACCAAGCCTTGATGTGAGCTGCAAGCTCCCTGACGGACAAATCGTGACCTTGGAATGGTTGATTCAAGACTACGTGGCGCATATGGAGCATCACCTGCACCAAATTTTCAGCAATCATGACATCTTGTCATCCAGTTCATAAATCAAAATGAAAAAAAGGACGGTTAGCATACCGTCCTCAGCCTGTTGAGAAACCTCACTATTTTACAGAACTATCAAAATTCGTGAAGTTCTTATCAAAAAGTCGGTTCTCAGAGCGTTTTAAATCGATTTTTATTTTATGAGATGAGAGCCACCACATAAAAATTAAAGTGTCGAAAAGTCCAAGGGACTTTCTCGACACTCTGAGGACGGTTAGCATACCGTCCTTACCGTCCTTTTTAGATTTATAACGTTGTGAGCACCACATCACTTGGTACCTACCCGCTTAGCTAGTTCAGTCAGATCATGCCCTTTCAAAGCTCCTTCAACCAATTCCGGCAGCAAGCTTGGTGTACAAGCGAAGCATGGTGTTCCATCCCGCGCTAGAATCTTAGCAAGATTCTCATCATAGAAGGGCTGGCCTTGATCAGATAGCGCGAGCAGGCACATTGTCCTTACCCCTGCCTCCCTTAGCTCCTTCATCCGGCGAATGAGCGCTCCTCGGTTACCGCCTTCATACAGGTCGGACACGATAATGAACAATGTTTTCTTCGGCTCCGATATGTACTGCTCACAGTACGCCACCGATTTGTTAATATCCGTTCCGCCGCCCAATTGAATTCCGAACAGCATGTCAACCGGATCATTAGCACACTGTTCTGTCAGATCAACCACTTCGGTATCGAATACGACAACCCGTGTGTCCAACGACGGAATCGATGCAAATATTGACCCAATAACAGACGCCCATATTACGGAGTCCGCCATCGATCCGCTCTGATCGATATCTACGATGACCGTCCATTCTTTATTGCGCTGCGCGCGGTCGAAGAAATAGAACCGCTCCGGAATGATCTGTTTCCGCTCCATATCATAATGCTTCAAGTTGCGCGAAATGGTTCTCTTCCAATCGATACCGCTTACAGACGGAAGCGGAGAATGCTGTCTTCGATTCAACGCCCCCGTAACCGCTCGACGTATGTCATTTTCTAGCATCTTCACAAGATCATCCACAACCGCCTGTACAAGCATACGCGCCGTATCCTTTGTCTTCTCAGGAATTTTGCCCTTCAATGACAGCAACGTGCCCACTAATTGTATATCAGGCTTTACTTGTGCCAGAACCTCCGGTTCGAACAGCAGCTGCTTCCATCCTTTTCGCTCCATCGCATCATGCTGAATGATCGATACGACATCTTCAGGGAAGAAGGAACGCACATCTCCAAGCCATTTCGATAAGCGAGGTGCTGATTTGCCTAGTCCTGCGCCCTTGCCGCCAGCAGATGAGCCGGATCCACCTTGTGAATCAGTCGTCTCGTCATAGATTGCAGCCAATGCTTGATCCATAATCTGTTCTTCTTCCGACAGATGGGTACAACCATTCATGGAATAGCTGGACAGCTGCGCCTCCGCTGGCTGGCCGAGGATGAGCCGCCAACGTGTAAGTGCTTGTGATTCAGCGAATGTGCTCATGTTATATGTCCCCAAAATCAAAATCATTCAATTCGTCAATCATGCTCGCTTCTTCCTCCTTCAACTCACCCATAAGCAATTCTTCGGCCTGTTCGGGTTGGACGCCCCACAATTCCCCAAGCAGCTCTGCTATCATCGCCTTCTCTCTCGGATCGAATGTGCTGAATGCTCGCCGCAGGAAGACGAGTGCTCTTACAAACTCGCTATCATCAAGAGATAGAATATATTCATTCAACTGTTCCCAGAGCGTCATGCGTGACAACAGCGCATAACGATTGCGCATTGATAATCCTTCGAACCACCCCGCACCCAGCTCTGCTGGGATACCTGGGGACAAGCGGCGTGACACCTCCTCTGCACATTGCTGTGCAGAGATGACGTTGCGTTCCATCAATATGGCACAGGCAAATCCGCATAACCGTGGATTCCGATCATCCCGTTCTGCCAAATGTTGCAATTCTTGCAGCCATAGCACTTCATCAACCCGTTCGCTATGATCGAGTGATATGCTATTCAACTCGTTCATCGCGATGATCATGGCATTGGCAGCCTCATCATTGCAGCTACTGGCATCGAGCAGGAACAGACAAGCGCGGAAGAACAGCTGCTCCAGCAGCGGCAGCAATGGCGTCATATCGATACGTCTTATATCACCGTAACGGATAATCGTAGACAGGTCTCTTGCAGCCGCCGCAATCTGAACGACATCCCGACTGTCCACTGCCAGCCGCTGCAGCGCTTGGCGAGCGGCTTCCATCTGCGTCAGCATGCCGCACTCGCAGGCGACGCGGATTAGCTTGGATGCCTCGTCAATCGTTACGCAGCCATCCAGCCTCTGCTGAAGCACGTAAGCAGCAGCTACCTCAACTGTCTCCCCCAGCAATGTGGATTCGACGACTTCAATTTCTACTTCCGGCGTCCATTGAAGAACCCAATGCTCGGCCCAGGTTGCTTGCTCTTGCGCGCTCGGCTTCTGCTTCGCAAGCGATATACCAAGCAGAGTTAGCCGATGGAGTAGAAATGAGCGATTCAAGTCAAGAAATGCAGCTTCTTCCGAGCTGACACGACGATTCTCGCGAAGATCAAGCGCCAGATCGGTCGCCACGGTCGTCTTGTACTTCTCCAGCTTCAGCTTGCGCAGCCAACGGTTCAGATCATCCTGAATCGGTGTCTGGCTAACACCATCAGCAAGTGATCCAATTGCAGTTCCGATATCAATTCGCGCTAATGCTTCAGCGATGACAGACAGTTCACCGCGACCGAGCAGTGTAAGTGCCGCATCACGTAAATCCAGCAAGGTCGGCGCACTCCCTCCGTGTAAGGAGGCAAGCGATTGCGCCAGACGTACGGCTTCAATTACCTCTGCTGTTGAGCGATGCGTCCCTGATTCACGCAGTTGACGGGCAACTGCTGATAAATAATGCATGGGCAGATCAGCAAGCGTGCCGTCCAGCATGTGCTCCCACATCAACTGGAAGTAGCCAGGCGCATGATTACCCGCTCCATAACCTGAGCGTGAGGACAATCGATAATAGGAATAAGGCATCAGGGTAAGCTTCGAGCTCCGCTTCGGCAGCTGCGCCACTTCTTCATCCGTCATCGCTGCCGTTAGATCCGCCAGTGCAGAAGCATGATACGCACCGCATATCACGACGATTTTTTCAGGAGCATGGCCTGCGTTTATCGTGTCTTGGATGTTCCGCCGCATATATGCTTCTCTGATCGCGTTGTAGGCATATTCCGTGCGATCGGTCAGTCGTTCTGTCTCTTCTGTTAACAGCCGCATCTCAGTGGAAAAAGCCAATATGGAATCACGATAGGCACCCGGGTTCAAGTTGTGCTCGTAGTTTCGTTCCCAATACGTATCGTAATCAGGCTCCCCTGCCAGTTCGGCAATTCGGCCGTAAATCGAGCGCTGTTCCCCTTCCTGTATCCGTTGCTCAGATGATACAGTCTCCATGCTGTCACTTTCCTCATCAGCAGAATCTGCACGATGCCGTGTTTCCTGCAAAGCAAGCGTGACAGAGGATGGAAGATCGATAAATGCAGCCTGTGCGCCATGTTGCTCTGCCCATCTCATGGCTTGCAGCTCTGGCGAATAAGCGGCAAATGGCCACATGACCGTCCGCACAGGCAGATCATCCGTAAAGGCCAGAATAGCGATAGGCGGTTTCGTTACTTCATTCGTCAAATGACAGATGACCGGCGTCGCGTCCGAGGGGCCTTCGATAAGCACAGCTGTAGGCTGTATCCGCTCCAGTTCATCCAGCATATGCTTCGCGCCGCCCGGCGATAAGTGCCGAACCCCGAATATGTTCACGGCAGAAGCCGCAACCACGCTCATCACTCGTTCAGCTCCTTACAAGCCGTGTATAGTCCGCGCCATTCCGCGCCGCGCTTTTTCATCACGTTGTCGAGATATTCCTTCCAGACGAGTTTATCCTTGACATCATCCTTCACGATGGCTCCCTGGAGACCAGCCGCTAAGTCCTCATCGCTCAGTTCTCCGCTTCCGAAGCTTGCTGCAAGCGCCATGCTGTTCGTGAGCAGGGATATCGCTTCTGCCGTCGATATGACACCCGCCGGAGACTTCACCTTCTCCTTTCTGTCAACCGTCATGCCGCTGCGCAGCTCACGGAATATGGTCACAACCTTGTGAAGCGCCTCGTCAGAAGGAGCAGCTGTCTGCAAATCATAAGCGGAAGCGATCTCCTGAACGCGCTTCTTCACGATCTCAACCTCGGTATTCATATCCGATGGCGTTGGCAGCACAATAATATTGAATCGGCGCTTCAGGGCAGCCGACATCTCATTGACTCCGCGATCTCTTGTATTTGCCGTCGCAATGATGGAGAAGCCCTTGCGCGCGTTTACTTCCTTGCCGAGCTCAGGCACAGATATTGTCTTCTCCGAAAGTATCGAGATAAGTGCATCCTGCACCTCAGAGGCGCAGCGAGATATTTCCTCAAACCTAGCGATTCCACCAGCTTCCATTGCCCGCATAATTGGGCTCTGGACAAGCGCTTCCGGCGTTGGTCCGTTCGCAAGCAGCATCGCGTAATTCCACGAGTAACGTACATGTTCTTCGCTTGTTCCAGCAGTTCCTTGTACAACAAGACCGGAATGACCATAGATAGCGGCCGTCAAATTCTCGGAAAGCCATGACTTGGCTGTACCTGGTTCCCCGATCAGAAGGAGTGCCCGGTCTGTAACAAGCGTTGCAATCGCCATTTCCACTAATCGTCTGTTACCGATATATTTGGGTGTAATTGTCGTCCTGCCTGCCTTGCCTCCCGTGATGAACGTGAGCACCGCTTGCGGAGACATTTGCCATCCTGTTGGAATCTTTCCTTTGTCCGCCTTGCGTAGTGCCGCAATCTCATCCTCATACAAGCGCTCGGCTGAGAGTCGCATGATATCCTGCATTTGCTGTTGGCTCGTTGCCATCTCATCATCTCCCCTGACGTTTAAGCTCGTTACACGCACCTGTCTTTTAACTCTGACATATGCGCCCGTAATTTCAATTTTCGTGTTAGAAAGAACTAGCGCTATACCGATTCTGACGCAATCATTGCTTGCTTCTTCTCCATCTGTTCCACAACATAGCGCAGCTGTTCACCGGCCGTATACTTGTATGTAGGAAGAACCAATGACAAGCGGGCGTGATACGAGGCTGGCAGCTCATATAAGCACTCAAACACATTTCCATCAAATGTGTAACAATTCGAATTTTTTTTGTTCTCGATAGCTCCCACTAAAGCTTCCCAAATTACTTCTTCAGGCGCGTCAGCTCGCTTCAATCCAGACAAAATCAGTCCAGCGTACGTATTGCGGAATTCAGGATGCTGCTCCAACTTCCTCAACATAAACTTGACGCTTCTTTCATGTCCCGGTCGTGCAAAAGCACAGACGAGCTCAAGCTCATTCTGCTCAATGAACCAATCCAGCCAGCGCTCATCCCATGCAGCAAGAATAAGTGGAAGTGGTTGAATGACAGTAGTGTACAGTGACATCATTCCGTTGGAATAGCTCCACTGTGCAGGAACCTCAACATATTCCCTGGACAGTACCCGTGCTTCGATTGTGGAGCACAGTTCCTTCTTCCTTCTCTGCATCTCTTTGTTCGTCTGCATCTTCCATTTGTTCCGCATCGATTCTACATAGTGATCGTACATTGCCTCTAGTGATAACAGATTGAACGAGGCGCGAACAGCATAAGACATGAATCGTACGTCAAGGTCTTCAATTTTCCGCAAATGAGCAAGTGCCTCTTCCGAATTCTCTGTCTCCATATACCAAGCGACGGAGTGGAGCAGCTCCAGCCATTGGAAGGGTCTATATTCTTCGTAGCGGTTCACGAAATTTGAATATACGTCGTAGAGTTCTGCGCATCGCTTCTCATCCAATGCACGCACTACATATCGGATCCTCGTCCAAGCCGCATCCAGCTTCTTCTTATCATCTGCTAGTTCCAACGCTGCTCTCAAATCGCGATCCAAATCCTGCACCAACTGGGCAGTCAGCTGCGGATGATCACATCCAGCTGCCGCATCTGAGGCAAGTTCAATATCCTTGCTGGCAAACGCTTCATGCAACCGTGCCACCGCTCTGTCTGTTCCATAGTTCGCAAGCGTATGATACGCGGATTCTCGAATCGCTTTCTTCTTCTCCTTCGTCCAATCAAGAACCGATTCTTCATATTGGATATAGGCTGACAACAATCGGATTGCTGTCGCTCTCACTTCATCCGAGCCGGACTGGGCCGCTTCATAGATAAATGCTGCCACTTCTTCTCCGCCGACGGTACCGATGACGCGAAGCTTTCTTGCTTCCAGCTTGCCGCCATCGATTTGGAATGTCTTCATCAGATGTGGTACGACTTGCGAACCGTAGGAAGGAAGAATCTTATCCGTAGTCAGATCTGCAATTTCCGTATAGGGGTCTCCAAGTGCTGCAATCGCATACTGGAGCAAGCGCAGATCGGCGAACATTCCGTCCTCGAATGCCTGCAAGATCACTTCATAGCGTCCTCCGCCTGTTGTCGTTAATGCTTCTTGCACCGCCGCCAGCTTGCGGTAGGACAGCTTCGTAGACAGATTGCTCGGATAGCTCTCCATGTCAGTCAACTGCCCTGCCGGAGCCGAGCTTCCCTGCGTATATAAGACGGAATGAAGGAGCATTCCAATGTCCTGCAGCGTCTCCGCTGAAGACTGCTCCTTGCCCGCAGGAGGCTCAATTAATGATGCAATTCCTTCTGCCAGCCGCTTGAAAATGGGGGCCCGCTCACCTAGCTGCTGGAACTGCGGAAGTAGTCGTTTTAGACGGAAGTCGCCTACTGCCAAATCACTGCCTGCAATATACAGTCGCCGTACTTCTTGATGAAGCTCTTGCAACAATGCTGTACTCATGGCCAATCCTCCTTAATACATGAGACGGATCATTTCCGCATCCTTCATTATTGTTAATGGCTGTGCAAGCAATCGTCCGCTTGCAAGTCGGTGCTCGAACATGACCAGCATCGAAGCATCCTTCGTCCAATCAGCAGGGAGCAGCGGGAGCAGAGACACTGTGGAATGATGAGAAGCGCACACATCATCAAGCACGATCTGCTGGCCCGCTTCATCCAACAATACATATTCATTCTGATCTGTCTGCTTTATGTCTGACACATGAAGGAGCATCACTGGATTTTTATCGCCGAGCGGATTTTTCAGCTGATTTTTCACTTTCTTGAGTACATCAGCATACGAACGCTGTGCATGTGCGGACAAGCATTCCACATCTTCCGCTCCTACTACTCTAGTAATCAATTCATCCCAGCGTACTCTGCGATTCATCTCTCCCGGATATCGATAGAGCGTCTTCACTTGTGCAACATCGAAGAAGCTATCATCTGCACGCATTTGCTTAGCCGCCTTATACGGACGATACTGCATCGTGCGATGAATATCACCAGTTTCTCTCTCCATCCAATAGCCCTGGTCGACATATTCTTGTCGAGCTTGATCATCATAGCTGAGGAAGGAGAGTTGAATAAGCTCCACATTCTCGCTCATCAATCCGCATTCTTTCAATTCGTTAAGCTGCCATGCATGACCCAGCCACTCTTCTACGGTGCTCTCGTGATCCAGTGCCAGTTCCGGATCATCCAGCTTCGCAGTCAGATGGCTCCGCCCCTTCTTAATGAAGGCATGTAGGAGAGTCAACTGCTCCATTACATTGGTATAGATGGTTTCTCGATCTTCATCACTCGATAAATATAAGGCCAGTCTGCGTAGTTCATTCTGCGCTCCAGGCAAATAGTGATTCCCTAGCTGCTTGGCATGATCCTGAATCATCTTAATCGTCTTCGTATCAATCGTACCGATGCCCCCGCGCACGAGCGACAGCACCAGCTTCTCTAACGTCTCCAGTCCGTCCAGCTGTGCCTGAACTTTCTTCTTCAGCGCGGTCTTGTTTACTTTCTTCGGCTTCGGCTCAGCACCATCCGCTGCTTGCTGCTGCTTCTTCTCTTCGCGTTTCTCGGCCTTCTCCCGCTTGGAGAGGATATCCTCAGGCACAGGCGCTGTTGCGAATTCCCCTCCGCCTACATAAGCATATAGCAGCCCAAGCGCATGCTTGCATGGCAGCTGCCTGCTTGGACAGGAACAGCGCAGAATTGGCTTCTCAGGCTGGATGAAGTCTGCCGAGCATTGATAATTCGATTTGCCGCTGCCCGAGCATTCCCCAAATAAGAGTGAACCGTCCTCTGAGCGGTTCAACTGTACGAAGCTCCGCTTTTTCACGAGCCCCTGTCCATTCTTGATGGCTGAGGCGTTCGGGGCAAGTGAATCTACGTATGACTCTGTAATTTCGATCATGTTGATTCCTCCTATCTGTCCAATGTCAACTATCCTTTTTATGTACTCGATTCCTATTCATACAACCACTTGCCAAAGTAATGCTCAACCGCATGATCGGAATACCCATCCACTCCACGCCAGTTTACAACAGCGAAGAAGTCGTTTTTCCCACCCCTGCCTGGCCTGTTCTCCGAACCAGCTCGCAGCACACCCGCATAAGACAAAATTTCCATCATCACATCGCGTTCCTGTTTATTGGATGGCAGCACATTGCTTAAGTTCTTCTCCAATTGACGCGCAGCATCGCTAGGCTGGCAGCTTTTTATCGCGGTCAGCATATGTTTGAGAATGGTCACGTCCTCTTCCGTAACGTCAACCGCCCCTTCTGCTAGGAGCTGTTCCAGATCTAATAGACAATATAGGATATGGTTAAGACGAACGCCTCCCCATTTCATCCGCTCGAAATTCAGAACATTGATATCTTCATTCGTATAGGATTCAAGAACGGCAATCCCGCTCTTGTCACATTCATAGCAATCCCCATACATCGCGTACGTGCTGCTCTTGCATCTACCGATATTGCTCTCAAATAGATGGGGTAGCAAACTATGTGTTAGTGCCCAACTGGAGAGCGCACTTCGCAAATGCACCTTACGCGTAGACAGGCTGTGCAGGAAGGCTTGTGCCACCATCTCCTTCGTAATCAATTTATGCAATTCTACGATGCGCAGCACACATTCATCGTGACTCATTGTCACGGGATCGAACATCAGACCTTTGTCCTTAGCGTACTCGAAATCCTCCCCAGCGAACGTTATCGTACGAGTATCTTTCCATCCCGCACTGCTCCAGAACGTTTTCATCAGTATCTGCTTCGCCTTCTTGTCCACTTCGTCCTCCTTCAAATTTACCGCATTCGTGTCATTTTGATGAAAGGTTGCGAACATACGTTTCTTTTTATTGTGAAAAAAAACGCCGAAAGCAGTGCTTCGACGAATCTCTTCTTCATAATAACGAATTTATAAGCTAACAGAACAGGTCTCTTAGTCCCATTCCTTTCGTTTCTTCATTGCAAATTTATAGGAATATAGTACCACCTGCATATTCAGAACTACTTATAGATTGTTCTCGCGAGTGCATTCACAGCCATTATGCCCTTCTCCAATTGCTTCCCCCCTATTGGATTTATACAGCTATAGTACATGTTGCCCTACGATTTCGTTCAGTCTATAAGACATGAAAAATCCCCTCCAATGTCATTGGAGAGGATTCATAAGTAAATTTCATTTGCTCTACTCTATAGGTTCATGCAAACTTGAAGATCATGATTGCGTCTGGCATCGAGCTTCATCCCAGGCAGATTTGAAAGCTGCAATGCTTGGAAATCGTTGGTCTCTATCCTGCTGAACGGCTTGCAGAGCGATCTCATACAGCGCTTGTCCCGCTTCCCAGCGTTCCAGAGCGTGATTTCGTTCCCCACCTAACAGTCCAAAAGCAATGGCTCCTAAATTGTACACATTCGTTCGGGAATCGATCGGCGCGCCTAATTCGTATTCCTCTGGCGATTTGGATCGCACCGCTCCCCAGAATTGTTCCCCGATATCATTGACCGTAGGAGATCTCCGATAAAAGTCGATGTCACAAATCTTCGTTCGATTTGTAGTGAAATCATATAGGATACTTCCATCATAAAAATCTACTGCCACATATCCCTGTGCTTCCACATGCTCATGAAATGAGAAAATGACATCCAATGAGTTCAGTCGCTGCTGCATGGGAAGATGCCGATGTCGATAAAATGGAGATCTTGGATCATGATACTTAGCCGGCGGCGGGAACGACCAGTGGGAATGAAGACATTTCCCATTGAACCACTCAAAAACAGCGGCATAGCCACCGCCCTGAACCTCAAAGTGCTCCAATAACTCAATCAAGTTCGGATGCTTCAGTGCCGTATATAATGGAACCGCCGCTTTTAACCGCTCGATGGCAACTTCCGGCTCGCCTGTATACTCCTTCGTTCTAGCACCTGCATATTTAATAAATCGCTTGCGCCCTTCCTGCTCAACGCCAAACGCAATATTCCCCGAATCCTGCTCGTCGAATACGCAGAATACATGACCATACTTGTGAATCCAATCGAAAGAATGAGCTTCCCTGAGCTCAAATGCTACATTTCCTAGCTGAATCGTTACAGAAGTGAATGATTGTGTTGTCACGATGCTTCCCCTCTCATCCTATCGGGGCTGCCGCAGTTTCGTGGGCTACTTATGCGTTGACCCCATCTCGTTGATACACCCAATTCATTTTCGTCGTTTTTGCCATAGCACAACGCCTCCTTCACTGTTCACGTTTCTCCAACCTATCACATTCATTAGCTACATACAATAGAACTACAATTAAGCTTGCTTCCTTTCTACCACAACATCGTTGTAAGTTCTTAGCGGTCTGTCTTCGAAGAAATCGATAATCATCTCATTGAAAATATCTTTGCGCATTGTGCTCAGAGGATCGTAAGCATCTTTGAACAAGGCGAGTATCGCATGATTGATTTGATCATAAATGGTACGAGACCCTTTCCCCTCGTCAATACCAGTCATTACCTTTCCTTCTCCCCCCATGACTAAAGCTGTTGACTGAATGCGGTGCAGTTCATTCGTATGCGTCGGGAAAGGAGCCTTTTTCATAGCAAGAAGCATCTTCTTATCGATTGAGAAAGAATTGCGTAATATTCGCTGTGTATATGGATCATCCTTATAAAACTTCATCATGAGATTCACGATCGTACGGTAAGGAAGCAGGCTGAAAAGAAAATTGGAAATGGACAGCACCCAGCCCGCTGCAACCGTCGGCATTTCACTATAGCTGTTCGATATGACTAGCTTATCTATATATTGTGGATACCGGATCGCAAGCAGGGTCGCCAATTGTCCGCCCTGCGAGACACCGATGACATGTACTTTGTTCAGCCCAAGCTCATCCAAGAAACACTTCAAATCTTCAACAATCACGTAATGATCATATTTGCCTTCTGGAAATTCCTTAGTAGAATCGCCATGCCCCCTATAATCCGGCATTATCATGCTGTACCGTTCTGAGAAGGCTTCGAATTGCGGTTCCCACATTCGCCATGATGATCCACTGCCATGCAAGAATAAGACAGGCGTACCCTTTCCTTTACGCTCATAATTCATGATCATCCCATTCACAACTGCCTTCGGCATGATGCTGTTTCCCCCTAGTTATGACTGTCCTTATGTTGACGTTGTTCCTGCCACTGAACTAGAATTTGCTTCATTTGGTGGACGACAAAATCAAAAAACTCGATGCTTTCATCCATTTTCATTTTTGCTTGTTCATCCGATGCGATGGACTTCGCCCGCCTCACGTAATTCCCCATCATTCCCCCTTGCGCAATGCTCGTATGCAAAATCGACGTCCAAGCATCCGGATGCAGTTCGTAGTAATCCCGTTTGCTTCCAGGGATACCTACTTTGCGAAATAAGGATACTTGAACCCCTTGACGGACAGATAAGGATGCTGTGCCTTTACTAATCTGCAAGTCCAGCACCATTTGATCAAGCGAACGCGGCTCTCCTGCTAGCAGCAGATAGCCCCATATTTTCCCGAGTGAGCGTGCACCCCCTGATGATTCGATATACGTTCCGAAATCCTCTATTAAAGATTGCTGTGCATCATTTAATGTCATCTTGTTCAAGCCTAAACCTCCTAATGATTATTCATTATGTTTTGTACGTTTAATATATATTAAACATTATAAACGGGAAATAGCAAGCATTTTCCACTGAAGAAATAAAAGAAGGGCATCTCAACAGTGTTGATGATATCCCTTCTCTTTTGGTTGGTTATCGTAGCCTTGCCTGCCTTATTCGTCTTTGTCCACATCGATATCTTTCACTTCTTCAGGCAGTTCCTTCGAAGCACCAGGTACATCACGTTGCTTGTAGCGAATCTCTTCCGATGAGTAAACACCAATATGTACGCTTCCCCCGTTGGCAAAGGCTCGGATCAATATCGGTTGATTATAATGATTATGGAAGGTAAAGTCGGGGCCATTCCAGCTTACCGTTGCATCACGACCAGGCGGTACATAGGTTACATTCCTAGAGTGAGAGTAGCGCTTCACAATCTGAAGTCCTGCTCGGTCGACAGCGTTGAACAGGGTGGATGATATCTGACATATGCCGCCCCCTATTCCTTCTGACAATTCCCCCTTCACGATGATAGGCGCACGCACATACCCTCTCTCTTCCGTGCGCTGCCCAACAACTTTATTAAAAGAGAACGTCTCTCCTGGAAATAGGACGTGATTGTTAATCGCCTCAGCAGCAAGTTTTATATTCATAGAACGGTTTTTATTGTTCGTATTATAGAAGGTTGTGTAATGACCAATTTCCTTCTCACGAATATGCGATAGGAGTTCACTGTCTACTTTTGGATAGACAATCTGCATCGGCACCTCTATCCTCATCGAACCGCTATTGACGATGTATTTATAAAACTGCTCGATAAATGATTCTCGATCCAGCCGCATTCCATTTTTCTCAGGAATAATCCCACCATAACCATTCAATGCTGCATTAATCGGAGCAATGGCTACTTGGCGATCTATCGCTTTCATCAGCTTGTCTAATTGTTGCTCGTTCACAATAGCAGCACCAGGAAGTAAATAATCCGCACGGTGAGCAGATGCGATTTGTTGGCCATGATGTCCAATAAGGATTGGTTCCGATACGGTTGGCCGTGGGAGCAGCAATAGCACTAACCAGAGAAGTTGCAGATACATGTTATTCTCCTTTATGACAATTCCTTATCCTTGAGGCACAACTGAACCCATTCCACTTGCATGAAATAATTGCCGCTACCTTATCCTTTTCTTATTCCAAACGATATATACATGCTCTACCAGTTCGCGCTGAGTTTTGCATTTTATGACTGTTATTTTCATGACTTTGGTCACTTTATTGTTCATGTTTCATGAAAATGATATGATATACATACGTAAAGTTAGTACTAACCTATAGACAGAGAGGATTTGTTGCATGGCTAGAGTTCATAAGAAAATGTCCGTTCTAGACATCTTGAAGAGATTCATCTTCATCACGTCTGGTGCAATTCTAATGGGGGTCGCGTTGGAATTGTTCCTCGTCCCTAACAGTGTGATCGATGGCGGAATAACAGGGATCTCCATCGTAATATCCAAGCTAACCGGAATTCCGCTAGGCGTGTTCATCTTCCTTATTAACCTTCCGTTTCTCATCATCGGATACAAGCAAATCGGGAAAACATTTGCATTTTCCACCTTATATGGAATCATAGTCATGTCCGGAACGACATTTTGGCTGCATCCTTACAGCGCATTCACGAATGAGAAAATCTTGGCGGTACTGTTCGGTGGCTTTATTCTCGGTCTCGGTGTTGGTCTCGTTCTTCGCTTCGGTGGATCACTGGATGGTACTGAGATCGTAGCTATTCTCGTGTCCAAGAAGACTCGGGTGCCAGTTGGTCAAATTATTCTCTTTATTAACGTGTTCATCTTTATTATTGCTGGGTTTGTCTTCGGTTGGGATTCAGCAATGTACTCCATCTTTACTTTCTATATTGCTTCGAAAGTGATGGATATTGTCGTTGAGGGCTTGAATGAATCGAAGTCGGTAACCATCATATCGCAGGAGTATGAGGAAGTATCAGAAGCAATTCAGAGCCGCTTGGGTCGAAGCACGACCTTCATCTACGGCAGAGGCGGTTACAGCAAGGAAGATACCCAAATTATCTATTGTGTCGTTACCCGTCTGGAGCTTGCGAAGCTGAAGTCTGTTGTCCAAGAGATTGACAGCAAGGCGTTCATTGCGATCGAAAGTGTATCGGATGTACTCGGAGGCAACTTCCAGAAGAACGATATCCACTAATCACAAATCCCCTGCATGTCTCAGCGCTTCGCTGACGTATGCAGGGGATTCTCTATTTAACATCTCTAATTAGCTTGTGTAGGCACGGTACATGGCATCCAGCAACGTATGCGTATGATCGCAGCTATATTCCCAGAACATAACGCCGGCAATTCCCTGCTCCATCACATACTTGCACTTGTGCGTTAAGGATTCTGGATCGTCATACGTAATAAAGCTATGTCCGTCGTACAAGTATGGAGATTTCGCTTCCTCATCCCAATGACGAACGAATCCATTCTTGTCGATATATTCCGCAACCAGCTTCGTATAATCAGGTCCATATCCACCCGATCCAGGCGCCATTTGCAAGTAGCCATTATTCGTATTCGGCACATCCTTCCACATTCTTGAATAGAAGGCAGCACCGATGACAATCTTCTCTCTAGGCACTCCTGCAGCAGCGAATAAACGTACAGATGCATCTATGCTAATGCGGAACAAGTCGCCAGTCGATGTGTACAAGTTCGTGTGATGCCCCGTCAAGGTTTGGAAGCCGCCGCGCATATCGTATGTCATGAGCTGAATGAAGTCCAAATACGAATGGATCACATCCATTTCTGTACCATCGATATAGTATTGGTCTGCCCCTGCTGCAATCGTCAGCAGATAGTGTCTTCCGTCTGCTTGCCCCTTGGCGTCAAGCACCTCGCGCAGTTCCTTGAGAAGCAAGGTGAAGTTCTGCTTATCATTCGGGCTGGACGCTATTCCTGCTTCCGAATAGCATGGGTACTCCCAGTCAAGGTCGATGCCATCGAACGGTGCTGTCTCTAAGACTCGCACTGCAGACTCTGCGAACAGCCGTCTTCCTTCTGCTGTCGACGCAGCCTCAGAGAACCCCCCTGCACTCCATCCGCCCACAGACAGTAGAATGAGCAGCTCAGGGTTGTAAGACTTCAATACTTGCAATTGAGACAAATTCTGCAAATGATCAATCGTAATGCGGTCGTTCTTCACATGACCAAATGCCACGTTCAAATGAGTTAGTTTCTTCGCATCTTCTGCTGTAACATTCGGCAGTACAGGATCACCTGCATAACCCGCTAAAATTAGCTTGTTGCTGCTCATGCTGTCGTCTTCCTCTCTCCACGTTGTGTTCTCTATGATTGCAACTTCCTAGTTGTGTGTAACCACGGCACCGGAACCGCCGTACATATCCAGTTCGCCTTCCAGTTCAATCTTCAATACCGTTACATTCTCATGCGCATCTTCCGGGGTCATATGTATCCATGTTGTACCCGGAATATTGAACCACGGCACACCGCCTTGAATTTCATAAGTTAATTCCTTGCCAGAATGAAGCACCGTAATCTTTTTAATTTTATTCGAGAGACCTTTTAAGCAAACGCTTTCTTTCGGATCATCATATACAAACAAATATAACGTCTGACGATCCTTGGACACGGTACTGCCGCCCAAATAATAACGTGTATGAATGCCTTCATCCGTCTCATAAATAGCCTCTTCATGCGTCCGAATCCAGTTGCCCAGACCAATGAGCGTCTCTTCCTGACGCTGCGGAATTGTTCCGTCCTCCATTGGCCCTACATCCAACAGCATATTCCCGCCCATCGTAATGCAGTCACAGAACATTCGGATAATTTGATTCAATGTTTTATAATAATCATCATCGTGTTGATAGCCCCAAGAGCTGTTAATGGTCGTGCAGAACTCCCATGGCCCTTCTGGTCTTGTAATTGGCAAGCCCTGTTCCGGAGTCTTGTAGTCCCCATGCCCTTGAAGCCTGGAGTTAATGATAAGCTCAGGGTTGAACGACAGCAGGTAATCCTTGAACGCAGGCAAATTCCACTGTTCTGCGCTTCGCTCCCAATCCCCGTCGAACCACAACAGATCCACCTTGCCATAGTCAGTAAGCAATTCACGCAATTGATTGTTATTGAATTCAAGGAAGCGCTGCCATGCCTCTTCATCCTGTACACCATCCGTCGGACTGCAGAAGCGGTTCACCTTGTTCAAATCCTCAGGCACCTTCCCGCCTTCGTACACACTTGCATAATCTGGATGTGACCAGTCTATCAAGGAATAGTACATACCAAGCTTAATACCGCGATCTGTAAGCGCCTTGGCATACTCTTTGATAAGATCACGCTTGGCAGGCGTCTTCTTCACAACGTTCAAGTCACTGTACTTCGTATCCCACAATGCAACGCCATCATGATGCTTCGTTGTCAGAACTGCATATTTCGCACCAGACTTCTCGAAGAGGTCTGCCCACTTGTCTGCATCGAACTTGCTTGCCGTAAATCCATCGAGCTGCTTCATGTAGTCTTCATACGACACTCTTCCATTATAGAAAGACCAGGATTCTGAAATCCCATCGACCGCATAAATGCCATAATGAATGAAAATCCCAAGCTTCGCTTTCTCAAACCACGGTTGTACCATTGTTGTGCCCTCCCATATTCTAGTTGTACAATTCGTATTATCGCACATTTTGGCAGAAAAGTGTTAGCGAAAACATTCCGCGCCACACCTAACTTTTTCACAGTTAGATGTGGCGCGGAATCCAAGTGGCAGACACGCCATATTTGGTTGTTGAAGTCTGGTTATTTCGTAATATCAATAAAGCCTTCTCCGAACACATCCCTAACATCATGAATCGTAATAAATGCATCCTTATCTGTTGCTCGGACGATTTTCTTCAGGGTTGATACTTCCTGCTTACTAATAACAATGTACAGTACTTGCTTCCGATCCTTCGTATAATAACCATGTCCTTCCAGCACCGTCACTCCACGATCCATGACGACATTCACTTGCTCCGCGATCCGATCATGCTCCACGGAAATAATCGTAACCGCCTTCTTCGGATTCAATCCTTCGATAATGAAATCCATCACTTTCGTCCCTACATACAGCATCGCAATAGTTAGCATCAAGCCTTGCGGTCCAATGATGAAGAACGACGCGAATGCCACAATGAGGTCGAAGAACAATAATGCGTAACTTACATTCCAATCCAAATACTTGTTCATAATGCGAGCCAAAATCGTCGAGCCTGCTGTTGTGCCCCCAACTCGGATGATAAGACCGATCCCGACACCTGCGAAAATACCGCCAAAAATCGCATTGATCATGAGCTCATTGGATGCAATCCGCCAGCTCTCCGTCAAATGCAGGAATAATGAGTTGAACACAACTGCAATGATGGTATAGATCGTCGTTTTCTTATCCAAGAATTTGTAGCCAACGACTAGCAATACCGCATTTAAGATCAGGTTCATCAATCCTGGTGACCATTCGAACAGATAGTAGAGAATAATGGTGACCCCTGTTACCCCGCCCTCACCGAAATCATTGGGGATGACAAACAAGTTAACTGCTAATGCAAAAATGAAAGCGCCTGCGATAATGATAGCAATATCCGTAATTCTTTTTTTCATGAAAGCCCGTCCTTTATGTATGAAAATCATCTGTCCGAATTATCTCATCAAACTAAAGCAGTGAAAATTGATTCATGAATATACGGGTGTTCCCCTAGTATGGATATACATGCAGCCGGTACATTAAGTATTCCGCTCTTATGACACGACAATACAAAAACAACTGAGCGTTCCCACTCAGTTGTTCTTGCATCATTCCTAGCAATCCTTATCATCTTATGCAAAGATATCTGATTGTTTGACACGATCGTTCAGCATTGTAAAGTCTTTGTCTTGCAAAGGCTCTACCTTACCCTTTTGATACCCGCTTCCCTTCGTGGAGAAGAAGTCATGTGTACTTGTTTCGGTACGGATACCGTTCAAGACAACGGGGTTAACATCTTCTTCTGGGAAGTATTGCTCAAAGCCCAAGTTCATAAGCGCTTTGTTGCCGTTGTAGCGAATGTACTTCTTAACTTCATGTGTAAGTCCAATTGCATCATACAGCTGCTCGGTGTATTCAAGCTCGTTCTCGTACAATTCAAGCATCAGCTTGTTCACGAATTGGGACAACTCACGCTGCACATCCGCACTTTGCTTATTGTAAATTTCCTGTGCAAGCAAGCCTACGAACACACCATGGACGCTCTCGTCGCGGATGATCAGCTTAATGATCTCACCGCTTGCTACCATCTTGCCTTGTCCAGCCAAGTACAGTGGATAGAAGAAGCCGGAATAGAACAGGAAGCTCTCCAAGAATACCGATGCCACCATCGCTTTGTACAAGCTGATTGGATCGTTGTCTTGAATGCCTTTATATAGGCCGTCAATGATTGCTGTTTTCTTCTGCAGGTGCTTATTGTCTTTTACCCAATCGAATGTCTCATCAATCATTGCTGTGCTAGCAACCGTCGTAAAGATAGTGCTATAGCTCTTCGCATGGATTTCTTCCATTGCTGCTTGGAAGATCAGAATTGCCTTCTTCTGCTTGCCTTCTACATGCTGCGCAATAACCGGCATTCCCACGTTCCCTTGTTCTGTATCCAGCAAAGTCAAGCCGCCAAGCACATGCATATAGGCAAGTTTCTCATCATCGGACATTTTCGTCCAAGACTTCAAGTCCTTCGAGATTGGAATCTCCGTATCAAGCCAGAATTGGGACGTATTTTGCGTCCACAGCATTTCCATATAATCCGATTCAGGTCTGTTCCAGTTAACAGCTTCAAAGTTTCTCATCTACGAATCTCCTTCTAGAGGTAATTCAAAAAGACCGCTTTTGATCACGAAGTAATCTACACAGTGCTCGGTGCTGAAAACCATCCTTTTTGAACTCTCATTTAATGCAGGTTGCGCTCAATTAGACAACGCAGCTTACACACTCATCGATTGTTTTCTTCTTCGTACGTGTATAGTAGAGCGTCTTAAGCCCCTTCTTCTGTGCGTAAATATAATATTTTGCAAGATCACGAGTCGTCAGATCATCCTTAACAAACAGTACCGTTGAGATCGCTTGGTCAATATGAACTTGAACATCCGCAACCAAGTCAATCAGGTTGAACATATCCATGTCATATGCTTCTTTGTAATAGAAGTAGTTCTCATCGTTAATGTAAGGCATTGGATAGATCGTCTTGGAATCTCCGTACTCACGCTCCTCGATGCGCTGAGTAATCGGTGCGATCGAAGCTGTTGACGACTGCAAGTACGAGATAGAGCCTGTAGGTGCGATTGCCAGACGGTATGCATGGTACAAGCCGTGCTCCATCACTTGCTCCTTCAAGCGAGCCCAATCCTCCAATGTAGGCATCGTGTGACCTTCGAACAATTCCTTCACGCGATCTGTCTTCGGAGTGAAGTCCGTGTTCAAGTATCTATCGAAATATGCGCCGCTCGCATATTCACTCTTGTCAAAGTCCGTGAACGTCACGCCGCGCTCTTTCGCAATCAGCATGGAACGTTCCAAGGAATAGAAGTTCAGCATCATGAAGAACGCACGCACGAAGTCTCTTGCTTCCATGGACTCATATGCAATCTTGTTCTTCGCCAAGTAACCGTGCAAGTTCATTGCACCAAGGCCTACCGAATGAAGCTCACGGTTCGCCTTCGCTACGGATGGAACGATACTGATATTGCTGCGGTCAGATACTTCTGTCAGTGCGTCCATAGAACAATGAACCGTATCACGCATCCGCTTATTCTTCATGACGTTAACAATGTTAAGTGAACCCAAGTTACAGGAAATATCGCGGTTAATCTCATCCTCAATGCCGTAATCGTTAATTGTGGACACTTCACTAAGCTGTGCGATCTCACTGCACAGGTTGGAGAATTTAACCTTACCGATTTCTTTCAGGGCATGATATTCATTCGTGTTATCTACGAACATGATATATGGGTAACCAGATTCCATCTGAATCTGTGCAATTTTCAAAACTAGGTCGCGAGCGACAATTTTCTTTTTGCGGACTTTCGGATTGTCTACGAGCTCATCATACATTTCGGAGAGATCCATATCATCCAAATGCTTGCCATATGCTTGGAATACCGTGTGCGGATAGAACAAGTACATGTCTTTATCCTGCTCAACAAGCTCGAAGAACTTGTTCGGAGCAACGACGCCAAGCGACAAAGTCTTAATGCGGATTTTCTCATCACTGTTGATTTTCTTCGTATCCAGGAATTCATGGATGTCAGCATGGAACACGTTCAAGTATACAACGCCGCTTCCGTCACGCTGTCCAAGTTGGTTCGCGTAGGAGAAAGCATCCTCGAACAATTTCATAACGGGGAGTACGCCGCTTGCCTTACCGTCTAGCCCTTTGATCTGCTCGCCTGCACCGCGAATCTTGCTCAAGTTCAAGCTCACGCCGCCGCCAATTTTACTTAACTGAAGTGCGGAGTTGATCGCAAATCCGATCGAGTTCATGGAATCGTTCACTTCGAGCAGGAAGCAGCTGACAAGCTCTCCTCTGCGCTTCTTCCCTGCATTCAGGAAGGTTGGCGTTGCTGGCTGATACTCTTGTGCAATCAACAGATCTGCATATTCGAATGCTTTGTTCATATCTCCGCTCGCTAAGAACAAGGATACAACCGCCAGTCTGTCTTCATAACGTTCCAAGAACTTCGTATCATCATTCGTCTTCATCGCGTAGTTATTGTAGAACTTGAACGCACTCATGAAGGATGGGAAGCGGAATTTCTTCGAGTACAGGAACTCGTACAATTTCTTAATATCTTTAAATTCATATTGGTCGAAAAGCTCTTTCTCATAGTAATCATTCTCGATCAAATAATGAATCTTCTCTTCAAGGTTATGGAAAAACACTGTATTTTGATTGACATAATCAACGAAGTAGCTCTTTGCTGCATCGTGATCCTTGCCAAATTGAAATTTACCGTCCTTCTGAACCATGATTTCATTGTTAAGCTGTATCCATTTTGGTATCAAAGTCATGGACCTCCCGAATAAAGTTGTCTACATCTCGTTTTGTCCCGCTGAGTTCAAACTTCATCAGTACGGGGACGGAGTATTCTCTGGAAATATGGTCAGCTGCAAGCCCATACCGAGTGCCCCAGTTCATGTTGCCGCTGGCCGCGACACCTTGGAGCAAATGACTGTGTTCTTCCAGGAACTCTTGCGTGGACTGTGGAACTTGTCCGAACCCGGTTGTGTACGTAATCAGGATAAAGGGTTCATTAAGCTTGGTGTCAGGCGTTACACGAACACACTCCAAATCCAATTTATCGACGAATCGTTTCACGTTACCCGTCTTCGAATCGTAAGCGATAAGCACGTGATCCCTCCGTTGTTCGACTAGTTTGCAAATGGAACGAACAAAAAATGCTCATTCAAAAACAAGGATCAAAACGATCGACACGTGGCGTACCCTAATTTCGTGTATGCTGTCGCTTTAATCTCTCAATCTCTGAATAGGCATGTCTTAGAATCTGGCGCGTGGCGCCGCTCGATCCCAATTGCTGTCACAATATATAGTGTATGTATCGCATCCAACCAACTATATATAGTTCGCTATAGAATCATATACAATTTTAAGAGAAATGGCAAGGTCCATTTTATGACGCTTTCTCTATCAAATTTCATGTCGACTATTGGCACAAAACATTACTATCGTACCACACCTCAGACGAATATTGGAGATCATTTATTTTGGAATTGTAGAGAAATACATGATAAAAAATTCGATTGTTCCCCTTTTCAGCGACGGGATGGCGATCTCCCCAATCTCAACTTTTTTTATTTAACCAAGACATTGGAGTCAAATCAGCACACTTTTTGATTATCACATATAACAATCCAAACATCCGATATGAACAAGCATACAATAATTGGAGGTGATTACTAGAAGTGATCCATGTCAATTCATTTTGAATAGACGGAGGGAAACATCCGATGAGCAAATCTAAAGCGCTACGAACATCGAGATCATCTGATGTGGTAAATCAGGTGTATTCAAACCGGGTACTGCGATCTGAGTTTGATCGGAATTGGAGAACGGAAATTTCAAGAAGTGGTTATGTCATCTACATTGCAACTGCAAACCGGGCTCAAGTTGAGGTAATACTGTCGGGCGGGATAAACAAGCGATTGGTGTTTCCGAGAGGCGGAAGAGTGATCGTCGGTGGTGGCGGAACATCGCATTATAGCAAACCACATCGCACGATCACGATCTAATGATGATTTGTCAACTTGCATAGTATGTATATGGGTTACCGGGGAACGTTAAAGATATAGACCAGACCTGATACTAATGCAGAGATAGCGGCAGTACAAGACGCCGGATGCGTGTCTGACTGCCGCTGATTCGTGGAAAGTCACCAAATTTGCACCCTACGATTCATCCTCTGTTGCTGCCAAAAAAGATTGAATATGCGAGGCCATCTCTTGAGGATGCGTCAATGGGAGCATGTGGTCTGCACCTGCTATTTCGACGAAAGCAACACGCGGTATCCGCTTGAACTCCTGCGCGATCAGATGCATATCGTCCCACTCCACTGTCCCGTACATAAACAAAGTAGGAACCGCGATTTTCTCCAACTGTTCGATCGCAGGTGGCTGAGGCCAGATCACCTCAAAGCTGCGCCACTCTGTGAAGACACGCGTAAAGTATTGGGTGTGCATGTCAATAAAGAGATCACGCTGACCGCTAGCCATCACTGTACGATAAATAGGCCCCTGCAATGAAAACTGTATCACCTTGCTCACATCCGGAGACTAAGGTCACCTGTTCCAGCTTCAGGTCGTCCAGCAGTTGACGTAAATCTTCAACAAGGTTGAGCGGCTCTTGCGGTGCGGGCGATCGTCCCGTACCACGGGCATCAAAGGTAACGACCTGGTGAGTTCTTGCGAGAAGTGGTACAAGCTCCCCCCATGCCCTTGAATCGATGTCTCCGCTGTGAATCAGCACAATCGGCTCGCCTGTTCCATAAATCGAGTAGTTCAGATCCATTCATGCTCCCTCCCATGTGGCTTTTTATTGATTCTTTCATCTCATATATTAGATATGGCTCAATATTCATATCAATGATTTTTAAGTTTTTTCCTTGCCACAGAAGCACTACGGTTCCATCCTAGTCGGTCATCACCAATATCCAATATAGGGAACCGACCCGATACGGTTCTTTTGCTAACTCATGGGATTTCCCCAGCAAACCATACTCATTTCCCGTGCTTGTACTCTCATTTCCCGGGCAACCGCGCGGTTTCGAGCCATTGTGACAGTGAGGTACAACATAATCACAGAAAAACAGAGTCTGCTCCATGCCGAACATCACTCCTTTTTGTCTCTTCAAGCAGCAATGTGCATAACCATGCAAAGAATGATCCGCTACGGAAATAAGAAATTTCATTTTTGCGATGCCACCCTATTCCCCCATCTCATTCATATTGCTTGTACATCCATCACCTACTGAGAACATAAAGAAGACCGACCCGGAGGCCGATCTGCATCATTTAACTCCCTATATAGTTCACTTCATTTAATATCCATTCTATTAAAATACATAACGCTTGCTGCTAAGCCAAATAGCGAAGTGATACCAACCGCAATAAACGAGTATAGCGGTGGATAATCCGCTACATAACTTTGGGTCACAATTACATGTGCAGCTGACCAAGGGAACAGCGCCTTGTAATCGGAGCTGATCACGGTAACATTCCCTAACGTGATCACCGCTGTGAACATGATGGTAGGCACATAATTTTTGAATAAGAAGGTTACCCAAATCGTCGGTGTGGACAACAGAAACATAAGGACAGCACCTAGTACATAGTCACGCAATGATGACAACAGAACCGCAGCACTTAGCACGTCTGATTTGATAAAAAATGCGAAACCTAATGTAAGCACCCATGCCACCATCGTCAATAGAAGTATCCAGATGAATAGCATTAGCATTTTGCTCGCGATTAGAGCAACTCTTGATACCGGGATTGTAAGCAGGTTCTTAAGTGTATCTTCCACAAATTCTCGATTGAATAAATATGCAGTAATAACACCATACAACAGCACTCCAAGCAGCAGCATCACATTCAGATTTGTATTATAAAAGGAAATTTCGAAAGGGATTACTTTCTCTGGATCACGCTTCATCTGGCTCAAGTAGGCGATGAACATCATAATCGGTGCGGCAGACGCCCCAATTATACTCACGAGAAACATCTTCGATCGTTTCAGCTTTAATAATTCGGTATAGAGCAAATTAACCAATTGTACCACCGCCAATCCGCTTTACAAAATAATCTTCAAGCGTGTCCTCGTGGAGCGTCATTTTGAACACATCAATATCGTTCTGAACGAACATCTTATTCAGCTTGTTCTGTTCTCCAATCCGTGAATATACACGTATCAATCCGTCACCATGGATTTCATAATCATGGACGCCTGCTTGCGACTCGAGCAGCATCGCTGCCTTATTGTCATTAGACACACGGAACTCGATATATCTGCGATTTCGTTTATGCAGCTCTCCAATCGATATTTCCTCAAGCAACTTCCCCTCATGGATAATGCCAAGCTGGTCGGCAAGCTGCTCAACCTCAGATAAAATATGACTGGATATAAGCACAGTGATGTTGCGTTCTACCGCTAAAGATTTAATGAGCCTGCGCATCTCCTTAATGCCAATCGGATCAAGGCCATTCGTTGGCTCATCGAGAATAAGCAGCTCTGGATGATGCAGGATCGCCCTGGCAATCCCGAGTCGCTGCTTCATCCCCATCGAATATTGACCTACCAGCTTCTTCGTCTCTTCCTGCAGCCCGACCGTTTCTAGTGCTTCCTCCAACGCATTACGTTTGTATACGCCCATCAGCTTCGCATTAATGAGCAAGTTCTCATATGCCGTTAAATTCTCATAGAATCCGGGATGCTCCACCATCGAGCCGATTCTGGATAGGATTTCTCTAGGCTTAGCGTTCAATCGCTGCCCGAATAGCTCAATTTCCCCTTCTGTAGGCTTAATTAATCCGAGCAGCATGCGGATAGTCGTTGTTTTGCCAGCGCCATTGCGACCGAGAAAGCCGTATATTTCGCCCTGCTTCACATGCATGTTCAGATCATGAACAGCAATCTGTTCCCCATACTGCTTCGTGAGCCGGGTCGTACGTATGATCGTGCTCATGCAGCACCTCCTGAGTATGTAAGTCTACTATTATCGTAAGGGGATGAATTTAAATGCTGCTTAATGAGTTCTTAACTATCTCTTAACTGGTGGCAATGTCTTTCGAATTGGAATATTGACGATAAAGGCTGTTCGGACGTGCGGCTCGCTCAACACGGAGATGTGCCCGCCAAGCTTATCGACAAACGCCTTCGTAATTGCTAGTCCTAGCCCACTACCGCCATGCAGCAGATTCCGTGATCGTTCGGAGCGGTAGGTGCGCTCAAATATCTTCGATAACTCGTCCGCCGGAATGCCCGGCCCTCTATCCCATATCGTTATGGCAATGTTCGACTCATTCCACTCTAGTTCCACCCCTAACAACTGACCTTCCTTGCCGTACTGTATCGCGTTCTTGATCAGGTTGTTCAAAATTCGTATATACCCATAGCGATCCATTGCAACCATACAGGACTCCTCAGGAATCTGAACCGCTAGATCCATACCGTTCTTCTTCAAATCCGGCAGGAATGAAATCAGCGCTTCCCTCAGCAGCTCTGCAGCATCTAACGACTCCCATCTCATCTCGACTTCATCGGCATCCAGCTTCGCCATCTGGAAGATATGATCAATCAATTCCTTAAGCGCTTGTGCCTTCGCTGAAATAATCGCAACGTACTCATCCCTCTCTTGCTCTGAAGAGATATGTTCATCCTGCAATGCATCAACATAACCGATAATCGAAGTAAGCGGTGTCCGTATATCGTGCGAGATATTAGCGAGAAGCCTCTTGCGGGCAGCATCGGATCGAATTGCATTCACTTGAAGCTTCTCCATCTGCTCGATTAATTCATTAATCGAAAAGAGCATCTCATCATACGCCTCAGATTCATTCGCCAGCAGTCTCGTATTGACATTGCCGCGAACAGCACGCTTCACGGCGGCAGCATGGCTCCTAACCTCCGCGATAAACCGAACACGTCTGTAGAGCAGCAGCGCAGCAACGATGAACAATACAGCAAACAGCCCCCACCTGTATATACCTAGAGGCTGTATTGTCATACTATCGATGATGAACCATATCGTTAATCCCATTAACAAAATAACCAGCATTAGACTGTTTTTGTCATGCCTCATCGCGTTCACCTGTAAACTTATAGCCAATGCCCCACACCGTCTGAATCAGCTTCGGTTCAGAGGGGTCTGTTTCAATTTTCAGCCGAAGCTTACGAATATGAACCATAACCGTATTGTCGTCCTCAATGTATTCTGATCCCCACACCTGTCTAAAAATCTGCGTCTTCGTAAATACCTGCTCAGGATGAGAAGCGAACAATCTCAACAACTCAAATTCCTTGGCGGTCAGATTTACTTCTCGCCCATTGCGGGTAACCACGTATTTTTTAACATCAATTATTAATCCCTTAAATCGCATGGTTGCTGATCCTTCTTCTGCAAGGCTGCCGGCTTCACTGCCTAGGATCATGAATCTTCTCAGCAATGCCTTGCTCCTTGCAACCAACTCATGTATGCTGAAGGGCTTCGTCATATAATCATCAGCCCCGATACCCAGACCTACAATCTTGTCCATCTCTTCGTCCTTCGCTGTCAGCATCAATATCGGAACATTGCTTCTCTCGCGAATACGGCGGCACACCTCTACTCCATCTATGTAAGGCATCATTAAGTCGAGAACGATAAGATTATATTTATGCTGTTCGAACAATCGCAGCGCTTCTTCACCGTGAGCTGCTGTATCTACCGTGTATAATTCCCGCTCCAAGTACTTCTTCAATAAATCTCGAATCTCTAGCTCGTCGTCGGCGACAAGCACGCGAATAGGCTGCATCGTTCCGTTCTCCCCTTGTATCTATCGTAGATTCCTCATATCTGATTCGCATTCTACATACTTGCAAATGTAAGTGTAACGAATCTAGTAGCCAATTGCACGTGTTTGCCAATTTCCATACGACCGTGTACCTTTATCGGGCTGCAAATGGATACACTAGAGCCCTATCTGTCTGTCTCCAAGCAATACTGGGGAGAGTTCTCACGAACGCATCAATGTATGAACCGTAATTTCAGGCTTGCTAAGGAAGCGGACAGGCAGTTCTGTCGTCCCGATGCCTCGATTGACATAGAGTTTCATCGGCTTGTTCAGGGTAGTTGTTCCCTCGATTTTATACATCCCCTCAACATACTTCTTCGCTAATGGCGGCGTGTATATCGTGCCGTACCACGGCAATTGAACTTGGCCCCCGTGACTGTGTCCAGATAATTGCAAGTCGATCGGATAATCGATGACTTGATCGGCAACATCCGGCTCATGCACGACGAGCAAATTGAAGTTGTCAGGTTCTATGTCTTTCAGCGTTCCATGTATATTGGGCGTACCTAACAAGAAATCATCAAGCCCGCTAATGGTGATATATTCATCATGATTCGGGAGATGGATTTGCTCCGTAGCGTTCACGAGTACAGTGAAGCCTGCTTCTTCCATATAAGACCGATAAATCCGGCTGCCGCCTCCACCGCGATCATGATTGCCGAATACGGCATACTTGCCTAATGTTGCTTGCAGCTGTCCTAGTATTCGCTGGGAACGGTCTCTCCGATTTCCATACGCATTGAAATTGTCAACCATATCTCCCGTAAACACAATAATATCTGGATGTTCTTGATTAATCCGATCAACAAGTTCAAGCAGCTGGACATCATTAAAATGATCCCCCAAATGAACATCGGAAAAATGCACAATCTTCATGCCATGAAAGCTTGGAGGTATATACCTACTTAGTATCGTCTGCCTCGTCACGCTCAAGCTGTTCGGTTCCATCTTCATGCCATAAAATAATGTTCCTGCAAGGAGAAGCAACACAATCAGAGACACACGAATCGTATGCTTGCTCCACTTCTTGTTCTTCATGATCTCACCTCAGCCCAATCATAGGAGACCAATGTTACGCCAATATGACAAAATGAAAATAGCCCTCTAGAAACCTGTCTGCGTGAACATGAGCATCAAATAGCAAGAGCATGAAATTTATTGCCTACATACAAAAAACTGCCTTTCAGCAGTAAATTGAAAATACCACTCGAAAGGCAGCTTACATCTGCTCCCCCTGCTTGCATAGAGGAAGCACAATATGAAATTCGATATCTCCAGTATGCAGTCGTACGCCATAAGCCGCCTTGTGTTTCTGCAGGATCCCCTTCACAATAGCTAAGCCAAGTCCCGTTCCGCTAAGCTGCTTGTTGCGCGAGCTGTCAGCAACAAAGAACGGCTCCCACAATTGCTTCAGCTGCTCTTCAGTCATGGAAAACGTACATCCATTCCGAATGAACAGAACTAACGCATCATTCTTGTTCGTAAGATCAATCTGAATTTTCCGATTCGTCGTGTATTTCATTGCGTTCGATACGAGATTGTTCAGCACCATTTCAAGCTTGACCCTATCAGCCTGAACGCAACAGCTTTCCGCATTCTGATCATTCAAGGTCAATTCAATCGAATGCTGTTGCAGAGGTAGCTCATATTTCGCAATGACTTGATCAAGAAGATTAACGACATGAACATTCTCAATGTTCAGCTCTTCCGTCTGCAAGCGAGACCATTCCAACAGCTTCGTAACGAGCTCGGACATATCATCCGTTTGCGACTGTATGACATCCATGTAGGTGCCGTCATCCAGACCATCCTTCACCCCTGCGGAATATGCCTTGATCACGGCAAGCGGTGTCTTCAGTTCATGTGAGATGTCACGAATGAGGACACGCAAGTTCCGGTTCTTCTCCTCCAACTCTTGATGCGCCTGCTTCAGCTTATCACTCATCGTATTAATGCTGTGTGCAAGATCCTCAATCTCATCTCCTGTTCGGATATCAACTGTCCGGTATCTTTGTTCTGCGATATCCTCTGCCGTGTTCTTAAGCTGCTCAATTGGCTTCACTGTTCGCTTGGAGAACCAAGCAGCGAGCAGTAGCGCTAGTGTGAGCGCACCAACTGCCATAATTAAATTGAACTGATTGACGATACGTATCGTCTCGCCGGAATTGGCCACCGATTCGCCTGCTGCGAAGATCATTCCTTCCTTCATGACAAATGTAACGAGAACGCTCGACTTCAACTTTTCCTGCTGATACGACTTCGTAACTGTCCCGCCGCGCATTAGCTGTGCAAGGCTCTCTTCCGTGAGCCAGAATTTGCTCATCGCAATCCTCTCCCGCGTAAATTGTTCGCGCAGTGTCCAATTCAAGCGGTCAATGTCATGGTCGTAGGATGCATGAACGATTGTGAAATGGTAATCATCCGCTACCCGCTGAACTTCTTCAAGGAGCTGCTTCGACTCTATGCTGCGCAACCTCTCCACCGCTTCCGCCAACGCAGCACGCTTCTGATGGACAAAATAATTTGGCATAAAGAACGTATTCACACAATACGAGAGTCCGAACACAACGACAAGAATAAGCGCAATTTGCACAAACAGCTTGCGACTAAGCTTATTCATGGCTATTCGGATGCTCGAAGCTGTAGCCCATACCACGGTGCGTCCGTATCCATTCCTCGCCGATCTTCTCCCGCAAGCGGCGTATATGCGTATCTACCGTACGTTCCTCACCGAAGTAATCATAGCCCCATACATGATCAAGCAGCGCTTTGCGCGTTAAGACCTGCCCCTTGTTCAGAATAAAAAACTTCATCAATTGAAATTCCTTCTTCGTAACCCGCAGATCAATTCCACACTTGCTAATCTTCTGTCCTTCCATATCTACCTGGATATCCCCGAATAGATATTGTGCCTGCATGTTCAGCAGCTTCTTCGCCCTCGCCAGCAAAACCCGAGGATCGAACGGCTTCCGAATATACTCATCCGCTCCAGAATCAAGAGCTGTCAGCTCATCTTCGTGCTCTCCCTTGGCCGTAAGCATGAGCACCTTCAACTTCGAATTCGCTTTGATTTCTCGACACAACTCAATCCCGCTCATCTGCGGCATCATCCAATCGAGCACTGCCAAGTCCAGCGGCTGGTTGTAATAGATCTCAAGCGCTTGACGCCCGTTCTCTGCCGTAAACGTTCGAAAGCCCTCTTTATCAAAATAAGCCGCTAAAATTTTCAACATATGCGGTTCATCGTCTGCAATAAGTACATTCATTTACTTTGTATCTCCTTACCCTTGTATGTCTTGCGTTGAGTGCATTCTATATTATTGCATTTTTAATTGAATAAGGAAAACCCCACTGCTATACTGGAAGCAACAATAATGAGGAGGCGTTAAGATGAAGTGCGTAACATCAACTGGGGCAGGTATTGATCGGGGATAACGCATAATACCCCTGTAAACTGCGCAACTCCCCTTTAGCAAGAGAAAGGGGATTCCTATTCGTGGAACAAATGAACAATGACAACCGCATCGATGCGGCAGAACAAGAACAACCCGTGTATGCCTTTCCCAATGTGAAGAAATCGATCGCGTGGTTAAGCTTTTTAGCTTTTTTCAGTGTGTTGAATGAGACTGTTTTCAACGTATCATTGCCCGACATCGCATACGATTTCAATATCACTCCGTCCGTTACGAATTGGATCAACACATGCTTCATGATTACCTTCGCGCTCGGCTCCATCATTTATGGCACCCTGTCATCCCAATACGGCATTAAGAAGCCGCTGCTCATCGGTGTGCTCATCTATGGTAGTGGCTCGTTGCTCGGTTTCTTTGCCCATGACTACTTGTCAGCTGTATTGGCAGCCAGATTGATACAAGGTGCCGGGGCTTCGGCCGTGCCCGGACTCATCATGGTTATGGTCACTCGCTACGTTGGAGAGCAGCATCGAGGCAAGGCGTTCGGCATGATTGGTTCTATGGTAGCGCTTGGTGAAGGGATTGGCCCAGCTGTAGGCGGTGTACTGGCAGATTATGTGCATTGGTCCTACCTGTTTGTCATTCCGGTAATGACGATAGTCAGTCTCCCCTTCTTCTTGACCGCACTGCCGCAGGAGCCTTCTCGCAATGGACGAACAGATATCATCGGCATTGCCCTCTTGTCAGCAGGCATTATTCTATTTACCTTGTTTACTACGACATATGTCTGGTTCTATCTTGTCTGCAGTATGATTCTCGTTCTTGGGTTTGCCTTCCATATCCGCCGTATTCGCGAGCCGTTTATTGCTCCGTCCCTGTTCGCTAATCGCCCATATGTACTCGGCACGCTTGCTGGTTCCATTTTGCTAGGAACGGTAGCTGGATTTATTTCGATGGTTCCTTACTTCATGCGGGATGTACACCAACTTTCGACCGCCGTTATCGGCAGCGCGATCATTTTCCCAGGGACACTCAGCGTCATTCTGTTCGGCATACTCGGTGGAACTCTCGTTGATAAGAGAGGAACTTCATTTGTATTTGTCGCTGGAATAGGTCTCGTCACATTCAGTTTCGTCACGCTCATTGCATGGGGGAATGATTCTCCATGGTTGATGACGTTCGCCCTCGTGCTCGTGTTCGGAGGGTTGTCATTCATTAAGACAGTTATATCTGCATCCGTTGCAGAATCACTAGCACCTGACCAAGCAGGAGAAGGCATGAGCATGCTCAGCTTTGCATGCTTTATAGCTGAAGGCATCGGCATCGCTGTAGTCGGCGGTCTGCTTACACATAGTTGGCTGCTGACTTCACTGACACCTACCGTTGCCGTTGCCAATGAAGCTTCATTTCCCTTATACAGTGGCCTGATTATGCTGCTCATAGCAGTCCTTGCTTGCGGAGGGATCGTATACAGCTTGTCATTGAGACGACATTCTACAGCTTCACACGATTAACTATTAATGAGGATCAGGGTTTCTTCCTGATCCTCATTTTGTTCTATTCTCTCTCCAAATCTCCTAAACACGCTCACCACTCCTCCTCTTCTATGTTGTCCAGCGAACAATTTCAACCTCATAGACTTCTAACTTCCTCGTATCTTTTATGTTTTTTTGTAAACATTTCGTTGTCAACCTAACATGAATATTGTATGATATGAGCAATTGCATAGTCATACAAATTCGGGGGCTTGAGGAATCAAGCTGAGATTGTAGATAAGTATACCGCTACTGACCGTTAATCTGATCTGGGTAATGCCAGCGTAGAGAATCTGTATTTGTCATGTGATCATGCTCTGCTGTGATCTAGGACTCTTCTACCGTCTGGTTGCCAGACGGTTTTTTGTATGCTAACTATACAACAAAGGAGAGGGTTATGTTGCCAGAACAACAGAGAAGCAACAAATTAAAGTTCACGGATATTCTCATTACCGTGATGATCGGGGTCGTATTTGGTGTGATCTTCAAAATGTGGGAGAGCGTCTACAGTCTCGCGAAGCCGCTGTTCCCGCAAGCAGGACAATTAACATATGGCATGTGGTTTATGGCTGGCCCATTCGCGTACCTGGTCATTCGCAAGCCCGGCGTCTGCTTCCTGGCAAGTCTTGCTGCCGCTAATTTATCGGCTATTCTTGGCTCTGCTTGGGGACTGGAGACGATTGTGTATGGCTGTGTACAAGGTCTGGCAGCAGAATTGGCATTCACCATGACCGGATACCGCAAGCACAGCATCGTCATCGCAGGCATCGCTGGCATTCTGTCCGCAGTCGGCTCATTCATGATCGATCTCGGTTACGGATATGCAGATTACGAGACATGGGTGCTCGTCTTGAAGTACGGACTTCGTGTCATTAGTGCGTTCATCTTCGCTGGCGTATTTGCCGGCTTGCTCGTTCGCGCATTGGAAGCGACAGGGGTGACCAAATCCATACGTCCTGTATCCAAAGAGGATTACGCGGTACTTAATCAATAGCACGCATAATATGAATAGATAAAATTTGTGCGTACGCCACAAATTCGGAATAAGGTGGTTACACATGCAACAGGAATCTCATGCGAATTCGTCTGCATTTGTTGACCGCTTGCGCCTAACATTTCCAGGAGAGGATTCCTTGCTGTTCAAGGACCTCTCCTTCCACATTTCTATCGGCGAGAAGGTATTGCTCCTCGGGCCAAGCGGTTGCGGCAAATCAACACTGCTGCAAGTATTAAGCGGAATTATGCCCCACTCTATTGAAGTACCGATGAAATACGATCAGATTAAGATTCCTTCAAGCTGGGGCTTCGTATTCCAAGATCCGGACAGCCAGTTCTGCATGCCATATGTAGATGAAGAGCTCGCGTTTGTACTGGAAAATCTCTCGATCCCCCGTGATCAAATGCCAGCATGCATGACAGGCATACTCGAAAGAGTGGGATTGCAGTTCAACAATCTGCATACAGAAATCCATACGCTATCCCAAGGCATGAAGCAGCGGCTCGCGCTTGCGTCCGTCCTGCTGCTAGAACCAGAGGTGTTGTTCCTCGATGAGCCCACAGCGCTTCTTGATCCAGAAGGAACGAAGCAAGTCTGGGACACCGTGAAACAAGCTGCCGATTCCTCCACTATTCTAATCGTGGAGCATAAAATCGAGCATGTTATCGACATTATCAATCGTGTGGTGCTATTCGACAGCACTGGACAAATCATTGCGGACGACGAGCCGAAAAATGTATTTCTACATCATAAAGATAAGCTCATTGAATATGGCATTTGGTATCCAGGTGTATGGCAGGACTACATTCATTCAGAAGCTTACCAAGCCATATCGCAGCAACGAACGGCGAACGAATATCAACAACCTCATTGCAAGCAAGATGGCGGGCGCACTTACGCGCGTCTGCAAGCCGTGCAGCCACTGCTCTCTTTGCGTGATTTTAGCGGCTACTATGAAGAAATTCGTCGCATATCCGTCCCCAGCGTAGATATTTATCCGGGTGAATGGATTACGATTATTGGAGAGAACGGCGCTGGCAAGAGCACACTATTGTTGTCTCTTATGCAAATTCTGCGTACTACAGGCATGTATCTTATTGAGGGTCAAGAGCTGCCAGCACCAGCTCGCAAGCGATGGTTCCCGCGATTCAGAAATAGAGGAAAGCAGCCTCCAGCCGAACTCGCCTTCGTATTTCAGAATCCTGAGATGCAGTTTCTAACGGATTCGATCTATGATGAGCTTGCTTATGAACCAAGGCAGAACAACTGGGATGAATCGGACATTGCACATAGAGTGGAACAAATCTTGGAATCATTCGATCTGAATATCGAACAGGATCGGCATCCGTATCATTTGTCACTTGGTCAGAAACGCAGATTAAGTGTCGCTACAGCGATGATGCGTAAGCGTCCGATACTGCTCCTGGATGAGCCAACCTTCGGGCAAGACGCTAAAAACACATTTGCTATATTGGAAAAGTTGAACCGTCTTCGGACAGAAGGAACCGCCATAGTCATGGTGACACATGACATGAATATCGTGAATCGTTTTGCAGATCGGATATGGCATGTTGAGAAAGGCCAACTGATCGAACAAGAAGTTTCCCCACATGGACAGACAATGCGGGAGGTGCAGATGAAATGAAGCTGCTCGCTCCCAAATCGGAAACATGGCTTCATCAGGTTAACCCTGCGCTCAAGCTTCTCGTCTTTCTCGCTCTGCTCATCGTCGCGCTGCTTACCCGAGAGCTTGATTTTGCATGTTATCAGCTAATCTTGTACACACTGCTGTTGTTTCTATGTAGCGGCCACTCTACGAAGAAGCTGCTGTTCGTGACAACACCGTTCCTTCTCCTGTTCGTCTCGACAGCATCCACGATGATCTTGTTCGGCAAGGGGGAGCATGAATGGTGGTCATGGGGAATAATCCGCATTACAGAGGAGAGCTTCCTCCGCGGACTTGTCATCGGAGTGAAGACACTTTGCTTCGGCATGCTCGGCATTACATTCGCCTTCACGACGAAGCCAATATTGTTATTCTATGCGCTGATGCAGCAATTCCGGCTTCCGCCGCAATATGCTTATAGCTTCATCGCCTCCTTGCGGCTGCTCCCTGCGATCTGGGAGGATTACCGAGTTCGCACGCATGCCCTGCATATCCGCGGCGTCCAATACAGCAAGGGATTTAAAGGGATGTATGAGCGTCTACGCATGTACGCCCTGCCACTGCTCGCACAGAGCATTCGCCGTGCACAGCGAGTTGCTGTCGCAATGGAGGCGAAGCGGTTCCAGATGGGTCGATCACGTACCTACTATTATATTACACGCTGCCATTGGCGCGATGTATGGTTCACTCTGCTCATGGTTGGATTAATTACGCTCGCCTATATGGCCGCACTGCACTTCCCGTTCACCGGCTCGACCGTCTAATTGGCTTCAGATACAATCTGATAGGTCATTTAATTTTTATCATCAAAGAAACTCTCCCAGATCTAATAAGGAGAGTTTCTTCTCTTTCTTCTCTTTCTTCTCTAGCATGGAGATAAGATTCGACAATAGTCTTGTTGACGCGTCCAAGCTGGCTGATTGTATCCCTTCAGAGTGTTGCATATTCAAATCTACCTTCGATTTACGGTATATGACCACGTCTCATCTTCTATCACTTCACCGATTGATCGATGATTGATGTTCTAGCTCTTCGTCTCGGCTGAATGGTTGCCAAGCATACACCTGCCAGCACGAAGACAAGACCCACAGCAATCGACCACGTCATGCTGTCGCCGTACAGCCATACGGACAATAGTGAGGTTACGATTGGCGTCAAGTTCAAGTATATGCTCGCCTTGCTCGCACCGATCTGCTGCACGCCAAGGTTGAAAATAATATAACCGATAAGCGTTCCGCATACGACCATATACGCCATCTCCGTCCAACCTTGCAGAGACATATCGGGAACTTTACCCCAACCCCCTTCAAATAGCGAACTGACTCCCAGAAACAGAGAACCTAACAAGGTCATTACTGTAGTCGTGAACAAGGGAGAGACATCATGCACTACCTTTTTCCCAACAAGACTATATATGACCCCGCACATTAATGCTGCCAGAAACAATAAATCTCCTTCGTTGAAGGACAAGCTAGCTAATCGGTGCCATGAGCCCTTCGTAATTACGATAACCACACCGATGAAGGACAGCGCAAGGCTAATCCCAAACTTGCCGCTCCATCGTTCCTTGAAGAATAACATCGCACCAAGCGATACGAACAGCGGCATCGTCGCAATGATGAGTGAACCGTTAATTGCAGACGTATAATGCAGCGCCATAAAGAACAACGCATTGTATCCGAAAATTCCCGTAAGCGATACAATGAGAAGCCCCTTCCAATTATCCTTCCATGCACGGATATTCCACTCTGATCGCATCGTGAGCAGCACCGCTAAGATCATCCCTGCCAATGCAAATCGAATCGTTGCGGCTACGAGTGGAGGAATCTCGGTAATGACATGAGCTGCTGTAGAAAATGATCCACCCCAAAATAACGGCACGAGCAGCATAAGCACATAAATGCTTCGGTTAGACTTTTGATTACTCATGATAATCGTTCACCCTTTAATTAGATAATATGTTTAAACATTTAAACATACTTAGCAAAAAAATAAGCACTTCTTGCACAGAAACACTTTACCCATTGGATTTTACATCTTGATCCTATATAATAGGATTAGGAATTTGAAACTGTGTTCCACTGAATGGAACAGAAAAGGAGGTTACTCATGTCCCACATCTTTCATGGTCTTGACCATATCCAGTTAGCCGCCCCCGTCGAATGTGAATCCGTAGCACGGAAATTCTATCACGAATTATTGGGCTGGGCAGAGATTCCGAAGCCCGAAGCTCTTCAGCAGCGTGGAGGTGTATGGTTCCAATGCGGAAGTCACCAAGTGCATATCGGCGTGCAGCAAGACTTCATTCCTGCGACAAAAGCTCATCCCGCCTTCGTTGTTACCAATCTTGAATCCTTACAGTCCCATCTCCTGCAGCATCATATTGAAGTGACCGACGACTCCGCCCGGATAGAAGAAGGTGTAATTCGATTCTATGTAAACGATCCATTTGGAAATCGACTTGAATTCATGGAGTACCTGTAACACGATACGCATTCTTCTATCCGAACCAATCTGCCTTCATTGGTTATACTCCCGCTTCAATGGACAGCATCAACTCTTTAATCGTCGTCATAAATCCCCCTGCACGCAAGGAATACAGCTTCTCATTCGCCTGCTTGTCGAACGTGATGAGCCCGGCTTGTCTTAAGATTTTCAGATGGTGCGAGACGGCCGGTCTCGATATCTCCATATGTTCGGTGATTTGGTTCACATTCAGAGCGCTATGTTCAAGTAGGAGTATAATAATCTGCTGCCGATTCGTGTCTCCAAGCGCTTGAAAAATGGGGGTCGCCTGCTGGAACTTCTCCAGCACCTGCTCTTTGTTACTGCTGCAATCATATTGTCCGTGCTCAGTCGTGATGATTCTCACCTCATATGTTTATATGTTTAAACATTACATATTATGATGTGAAAATACCCATTTTGTCAATAGAGTAAGTCTCCATCGCACGAACCAATAGATTAATCATTTCCATTGCCATTCTCACGCTGCAGGAAATCATCAAATTCACCCGCAATCGCCGCAAGTTTCGTCATTGTATTCCAATTCCGTGTCGTTACATTCGATCCTAACTTTTGGAAATTATTTGCCAGTTTCGAATCCAGAACACTCTGGCGATACAAACAATATATCTCACGGCCTTGTATCTGGAATTCATCAACTTCTTGCATAGCATTAGACAATATACTTGCGGTGTCAGGCGAAGGCTCGTCCTTGCACATTGTAATCTGAATCCCCTCTCCTTCCTTCAGCACAGCTGCATCATACGGACATTCAGCTACAATAGCCTTCATTTCCTGAGCCGTCCGCAGCATGACGTTCGGCTTGAAGCCAAATGCATTCCCTATTTCCTCCTGAATTCGTGCTTCTAGCCATTCCCTTGCTTCTGATGAAGCAAATACAACATTGCCGCTCTGCAGCAGCGTTCGTACATGGGTAAGTCCCATATTTTCAAGAAGAAGCTTCAAATCTGCCATTTTTATCTTGTTTTTGCCACCTACGTTAACTCCACGCAGTAACCCGACATACATTTGCATCGGTCCGACCACATCCCTCAGTATCTTCTTCATTTCCATAACTACTTCACACAAAACTTCAAACCACTACTTCAAATAAATGCCGAGCGGTAAATTGGATTCCCCTGCCGTCATCAATTTGCATTGAAAGGTGCGAACACCAACAGGAGCCACAACCTTCGCGATCAAGCATACATTCGTGTTGTCCATCATGAGCGGTACACCGATTACTTTTCCATCAACGAATATAGCCCCTGCAAATGCTCCCCCTCTAGGATTTACATAAATGCTAACAACCGCTTCTTCCTCCGTATCATTATGCAGCGGAATATCCACCAAGTAAATAGCACCGAATTGACCGGTATTATCAACCGCACCTTCCCGTAATTCGCTAGCATTTGCGGCAAACAAAAAATCTGAAGCCACTTCTCCATTCATCTTCTTTCGGGCACACACACGGTATACACACTCTGTCCCTATAACATAGGCAGGCATACTAGCATGAACCTCGGCATAAGGCCAGCTTCCTCTAGGATGAGTGCCGTACGGAGTCAGCGGATCTGAATGAATGAGTCTTATATCGGCAGTGACGTCCCGACTTGCGACTGTACGGATCGCATACTCCGTCTCCCCTGCCCCTGAATCCCGTTCTATCGTGAACTCATAGATGAACCCTGCAAAATAGTTGGTATCGAGCCTTACCGACTCAATCATTGCTGTGCTAGTCACATCTGCGTGTTGGTCTACGGAAGTATAATGATCCAGCGTTCCGCTTAAACAAGACTTTGCAAGACATTGTCCTACTTGAATCATCTGATCTGACACCGGCTGAATATGGATATCCCTACGGATATGCTGAATGGCTATCCGGGTAGATGTGGACAGGTTTTGTACAGTCACCCCCAGCTGCAGCGGCTGTCCTGTTTCATTGCGATGCCATCCGAATAGGCGATGCGTGACAGATTCCTCATCGGAGCACACGATATCATGCCATAAGGTACACGCTGTCCCCGGGAATGAGGACTCATTTAATATTTCAGGATTATCGCTAACCAGTAAGCGGCGTTGATCACTGGCGAACGCACTTTCTACATCAACAAATACAGAAGTAGGTACATTTATTATATCAACGGTCAAATCTTCTTGTTGACAAGCCATTATGTATATCCCCCTCATCTATAGCAGCTTCAGCAACCCTATATCCTATGTAGATGGATGACTTAGTCTTTTGCTGCAAAGAACGTACTCTATGTATCCGTAGTCAGGACTTATATTCGAATAATATCAAAGAGGGTGGGACAAACTCCAATTACAAAGGAGCGTGCATCGGTGGACATCATAGCTCGTACTATATTTGCTTTCATCTCTTTGCTTGCATTTAGCCGATTGCTAGGCAAAAAACAAATGAGCCACATTACCTTATTCAACTACATCACTGGAATCACATTCGGTTCTATCGCTGCGGATATCGCAATTGAGACTCATATTTCCATTGTTGACGGAATCATAAGCTTAACAGTATGGAGCCTGCTAACAATAGGGATCGGTAAGCTGTCCTTAAAGTTCCCACGAATTCGCGTACTCTTAGACGGTGAACCTACCATTGTCATTAAAAAAGGAAAGATTCTCGAAAAAGCAATGGCGTCCATGCATCTCAATATGGACGATATTAGCATGCTGCTTCGCGAAAAGGATGTCTTCTCCATTCAAGATGTTGATTATGCAATTCTGGAACCGCATGGAAGAATGAGTGTGCTCAAAAAAGCCGAAAAAGAGTCCCCTACGAAAGAGGACCTGAAAGTGTACGTGCAGCCTACATTGTATATGCCTACCGAGATTATCGTTGATGGCTCCATCGTCTATAAAAATCTCCTTGACCTTAACCTGACGAAGGAATGGTTAAGCCAAGCGCTGCGTAAAGCAGGATGCTCTCCCGAGCAAATCGAGGAAATCTTCTATGCGGAGATACAACGTGACGGCACGCTGTATATAGACAAAAGAGTAGACAACATGAAATGATAACACACTACTTCAAGTGAACCGGGATTTGCACATAATGCTCCACCTGTGGAGGTGACTCATAATAAGCTTCCAGCAGCGCATTCCATTGTTCATATTGCACGGTATGACGAAAACCAACCGCATGCTCTTTCAAAGAGTGCCACTGCACAATCACCATGTATCGATCGGCTGCCTCTACACATTTATGCAATTCATGTGTGATATACCCTCTTGCAGCTTCCAATATCGAAGATGCATGACGGAAGGCGCTTTCGAAATCATTGCACATACCAGCCTTAATGGATAATGTAGCAACTTCCCGAATCATTTCAGCGCCCCCCTTCCCTAGCATATCCTCTGTTGTTAAATCCATGTAATGAAGTATGTTTGCTTCACAGGAACACCATTGCGTTCCGCCCATTTCAGAAGCTCCTCATTTCCACGTTGATCTCCCTTCGCGAAGGAAAAACAACATTTTAACGGAATTATATGCTTCGATTTTAATTGTATACCGATTGCAGGGGAATTGGCGCCTTTTATCTTAATGGATTCGATCTCATTTGCATGATACACATTGCCATGCAAGCGAATCGTGTCTGAAGTTGGATGTATTTCGACTGTCCGCTTAACCCATGTCGCGTATGCTCCCGCGATCAATGACATTACTACAATGCCAATAACCGCCATCTGCATGAAGAACAATACAGGAAATGTCCGCTCTGTCATAGCCGCAATTTGCAGCATTCCGGCACTGAATAACAGAGAGCCTCCCAATATCTCTTTTGTTCGCGTAGGAACCTTCACCTGATAATTCATTTCATCCGCCCCAATCTGAATATGCATGATAGGTTGTATGAAGTTTCTTTGTTGTCATTCCTTATTATACCATTAACGTTAACGGAATTGACACATATTTTTCACAATAAAGACACAATTATATTCAGGGTCGGTAATTCTACCTTACGAATACATTTGTTAGAGAATCGAATACACTTGCTTCAACACAAAAACACCATTTCCATGCAACAAAAAAGAGCCTGCCTTATGAGAAGGAGGCTTCACCTAGCCGTTATGAATCCCTTGCAACTAGCGCGAGAACTTATAATACCAAATAATCGCTCTTTCCTTCGCAGTTGCAAAATTCGCATACATCATATTGTCTACTGCGCCAATGACAAAGCCATACTTGGCATATAAGCGACACGCTTGAATGTTCACATCCTGTGTCTCGAGCATAAGACCGGCACAGTTATTTTGCATCGCCCATTCCTCAGCCGTCTTCAATAATGCAGTTCCAATTCCCTTGTGCCTCCAAGCTGCTGCAACTTGAATATGTTCAATGAGCGCAAATCCATTCCAGTTTGAACAAATTTTCATTTGTCCGACGCAGCTGTCCTCCCCGTAATAGAAGAACACTGCCTTATCTTTGTCCTCCATATAACGGTTATCAAGTTCTTCCTCTTCATATTGCTTGAAATACGGCTCATCAAATCGTTCTTCTGTATAAGACCATGTATCATTTTCATAGGTAGGAACAATCCGACCAATCACAGTAAACCCGTCGTCGTTTGGTTTATTGTAATCATCCCTATTCGAATGTGTCATTTTCACTATCATCGTTTCTTGACCCCTTTTCTTGCATAATGCCTAAGCAAATGCTCAACAACATATTCTGATTCTATTCGCTCCCCGTTCGTGTATTCCTTCTGCTAATTCATACAGCGAGATGAAAAAAAGCTTAATCTCCTAACTAAGGAAATTAAGCTTATACTCACTCTACCATTATTCAATTGCTTCAGTTGCTTCCGTTGGCTGACTATCCTGTGACTCCTTGCGAGCAAATGCCCACAAATAGCCGACAATTGCCCCCGCAATGGCAGGAACGACCCAGCCAAGTCCAGCTGTATACCACGGGAGATGGCTGTACAGTCTCTCAACCGCTCCCATTTCAATATTCGCCTGCTTCAAGCCATCCACTATACTAATAAATGCAGTTGCGAGCAAGCTGCCAATATATACGGCTGAATGTCCATGGAACATGCGATGAAGCAACGCCAAAATGATAAGGACAATGGTAAGTGGGTAAATGGCGGACACGATTGGCGCTGAAAATGAAATAATCTGATCAAGCCCCAAATTGGTTACGCCTACACTTACGACACACAAGATTCCAATCCACTTGTTATACGAAATACGCGGCATAATGGAATTGAAGTACTCTCCACACGCTGCCAACAGGCCGACCGAAGTCGTTAAGCAAGCAAGAAGGAATACAATCCCAAGCAGTACGGTGCCCCATTTTCCAAATAAAAATAGCACGATTGTAGTCAATATTTGACCGCCATTCGCAGCCCCTTCGATTACAGAATGGCTCGTGGAGCCAAGGTATCCGATCATCATGTAAATGATGGCGAGACATACACCTGCGATCAGCCCAGCCTTAATCGTGATGGCAGACAGCTTCTGTGTGTTCGTAACGCCACGCTTGCGTATTGCCGATACGACGACACTACCAAGCAACAGAGCAGACAAGGCATCCATCGTTGAGTAACCATCTATACCACCCTTAAAAGCAGCATATTGTACATACCCTTCTGCAGGCACACCATAGTCCCCGAGCGGATGGAATAAACTCTGAATGAAGACGATAATAATCATCACCAACAATATCGGTGTCAGTATTTTGCCGATGCGCTCGAACAGCTTCGATGGATTCAAGCACAACCAATAGCTGATGACAAAATAAATCACGGAATACGTCAATAATGACCAGCCGCTTGTTCGAAGCGGCTCTGGAAGGAGTGGGACTGTTCCCATCTCAAACGCTACGCTGCCGGCACGCGGAATGACGAGAAACGGCCCTAGCGCTAAATACGTAATAAGCGTAAACACAAACCCAAATCCTGGGTGGACGCGATTTGTAAGCGACTGCAAATCACCAGATTTAGCGATTGCTGCAACACCTAGAATCGGCAGTCCTACTGAGGTAATTAAGAACCCTACCATCGCCTGCCATACACTTGAACCTGCCGCATATCCCACCGCAGGTGGGAATATGAGATTACCTGCACCAAAGAATAAAGCAAATAACATTAACCCAAAAACAAACGTTTCTTTTTTTGATAGTTCAGTCATGCTGCATCTCCTGCTGTTATCTACCGACCTTATTATAACAATTCATTATAGAAAGCGGGCTTCTTTCCTGTCAAATCCAATTCCTGTGTTGCATTTGCTTCAGATTTATGCTCCTGAGATCGTCAAGCCCTTTACCTTCAATGATGGCGCATTACATCTGCCTGTGAATCGGATATCACTGCCTACAACCTCTATCTGCTTCAACATCTCGAACAAGTTGCCGGATACCGTGATTTGATTGACAGGACGTACGACTCTCCCCTGCTCGATAAGGAAGCCGGTGCAGGATAACGAGAATTCGCCGGATACGGCATTCGTCCCCGCGTGCAGACCTTGGAGTTGTACAATCATTACACCTCTCTCCATGCCTGCAATCATGTCCTCAAGCGCCGTCGAACCTGGAAGTACATACATATTGTGAGGCGCAATACCGATTTTACCGCGGTACCCGCCCTTAGAGGCATGACCTGTCGAGACCAAACCTGCCTTGCTTGCCGTCTTCCCATTATGCAAATAAGTGAGCAGCTTGCCTTCCTTAATCACTTCCGTACATGTGCAGGCATACCCCTCTGCATCGAACGAGCAAGCACCCAGAACGCCATTCATGAGCGGGTCATCCACAAGGGTGACATTACTTCCCGCTATCTGCTCGCCGATCTTATCCTTCAAGCCTGAGAAGCCCTTATTTACCGCCTCTGCTGAGAAGATGGACGTATAGGAACCTAGCAGCTGGCTGGCTGCATCATGGCGGAAGATGACTGGATATTGATCAGACAATATGGTATCCGCCCCCAGCTTCGACACCGCTTCCTCAACTGCCTTGTGAGCAATAACCTCGAAGTCGATATCCTCGAAGCGTTCCATGGAGTAATCGAACCAATCGCCTGTCGTCGTCTGGCCAGATTGTGTCGCCACAACGGATAGGCTGCCAACTGCAGTGCTGTATGATGCGCTACAATTCAACCCCTCTGTATTAGCGATCATGACCTCATTCTCAGTGAGCGTAACAGAAGAGCTTCTCACTAAGGTAATCCGTTCATCGGATGCTAGCGCGATTCGCTCCATGCCCATCGCTGCATCAATGAGAAGCTGTGGTGCCGTAAGCAGCAGCTCCGCTTCATGGGTTTTGACCTGCTGATAAGTGGGTGCTCCAGGGAACAACTTGTCTATTTCGCTGCTTTCGAGTGCATACGCATTACTTCTTGCTTCTTCAATCAGAAATGCAATGACATCCGTTTCTAATCTTTCCGAATAGGCATAGCCCATTTTGCCGTTGAATTCGCCGCGAAATGAGACGCCGCCCGTCTCCTTAATTGTAAATGCGTCGATATCTCCCTTAGAGACACGCACAGAAGTTGAACGAGTCTGTTCATAATAGACTTCCATCTTCACGCAGCCTTGTTTACGCCCTTCTTCAAATAGATGCTGTTGAAATGCTGCAATCTCCAATGCCATCGTTTATTCCCCCTTTCTTCCGCCGACCGTCATGCTGGATACACGAAGCATTGGCTGACCGCAATTGACGGGAATACTGCCGCTCAATGAGCCGCACATGCCTTGACCGTGATCTAGATTGTTGCCTACCATATCAATTTTCTGGAGAACATCGATTCCCTTGCCGATTAGAGTTGCACCTTTGACCGGTTCTTCGACCTTTCCGTTGCGCACGATATAGCCTTCATTGACCGCAAAATTGAATTCACCTGTCGCTGTATTAACGGAGCCTCCGCCCATTGTCTTGGCATACAGGCCATACTCTGTATTGGCAATAATCTCTTCCGGTGTGGAATGACCTGCTGCAATGTACGTGTTATTCATGCGGGAGGTCGGTGCAAATTGATAGGATTGCCGGCGGCCAGATCCCGTTGACGGCATTCCCATTTTGCGGCTGCCCAGCTTATCAATCAGATAGCCCTTCAGCACCCCATTCTCGATGAGCACATTACGCTGTGTTGGCGCTCCTTCATCGTCGATATTCAGTGAGCCCCAAGCATTCGGAATCGTCCCGTCATCGATGGCAGTTACAAGTGGAGACGCCACTTGCTCACCGATCTTGTCGGCGAACACAGAAGCCTTCTTCGCAACAGCTGTCGCCTCAAGTCCATGCCCGCATGCCTCATGGAATAGGACACCGCCAAAGGCATTATCGATAATGACCGGCAGCTTGCCGCTCGGCGCATAGCCGGCGCCTACCATTGTAGTCGCGATGCGGGATGCTTCTCTAGCGTACCAATCAATATCCATCGACTCGATTAACTCCAGACCCGCGTGAGAACCAGGAGCGACGTATCCTCCTTGCTTGACGCCCCCCGCTTCAGCAATTGAGCTGAAGCTTATTCTCGTGTAGGTTCTGCGATCTTCCACCAGCAGTCCTTCGGAATTGGCAATGCAAATATCTTGTACCCAGTTATTCAGTGCTATCGAGGTTTGCGTAATCGCTCGGCTGTATGCCATAGATGATGCATGCGCACGTCTCATCCAATCTATCTTGCGTCCCTTTCCCACTTCATTCGGTGGAATAAGAACCGGATGATGATCAGCGATGCTCGCTCGACGCAAATCAATTACAATATCTTTGGTTTGACCACGGATCGCTTGTGCAGCTGAAGCAGCTACCTTGATCAGATTATCTGCGGTGCAATCATTCGTATACGCATATACCGCGAACACCCCGTTGAATATGCGTATCCCGACGCCATAATCTCGACCGCCAAGTGTATGTTCTACGATCCCACCAATCATCCCCAGGCTAGACGTCGTCCGATCTTCCATAAATACCTCAGCAAAATCCCCGCCAGTTGCTAAAGCGGCGGTAAGCACATTCTCAATTAACGACGGATGAAGCATAAACTGTGCCCTCCTTGTAAGCTAGATTTCTTAGTTGCATATGTATGTATGTCGAAGCAGAGGATATCCCTAACGAACCATTTTCGCAACATCTTCGATGACGCGTAGCTTAATAATTCGTGTAGCTCGATAGCTAACTCGATAGAATGCCTCTCTTCTATATGTAAATGATTATACTATGATTTCTAGCATAACCAACTCAAACCAACAAAAAAAGAATGGTTAACCCACATTAACTCCATCTATTTACTTCATGCAAATAAGAAAATTCTCAGCATGAGCCCCATATTTACTAAAAAGCAGCGCAAATAGATGCTCAGCAATTGAAGTACCGTGCAAGAATGACACAGTCTCATATGTACTCGCAAGTTCAGTCTCCATTAATCTTTATCCATATTGGAGGAGAGAAAATGCAACCACATTCAACAGATAGAACATCTGCAAGAACTAATCCGAATCATCGCCGTGCTCGGAAGCTGATGATAATACTCTCACTTGCCGTGGCACTCACAACTGTCGCTCCGGCGTATGCGGCTGATTCGAGTACAGAATCTTCCCCGTCCGCAAGCACAGTAATACGGAACACACAAGCCTCGTCCCCATCAATCTTGACTAACGGCCCCTCCGATCCTAAGGAGGTTGAAGCATTTGCTGACAAGTTATTTTCCTCACCTTCAATGAAGAAGCTTCCGGGAGCTGTCTTTGTCGTCGTCAAGGATGGGCAAGTCGTATTAAGCAAAGGGTATGGCTATGCAGATGTAGAAACCAAAAAGTCCATGGATCCCGATCGTACGATTCTAAGGTTTGCTTCCATAACGAAGCCCTTCGCATCATTGGCGCTGCTTCAGCTCGCTGAGCAGGGTAAGATTGATCTGAAGAAAGACATCAGCGCGTACATGGGGGATGTCGCCATTCCTCGAAAAGTCGAAGGGTCGTTAACAGCTGAGCATCTTATGACGCACACGTCTGGTTTCGATTACCCTGAAGCTCCTGACGACATAGCAATCAAGACGAACGCTGAGTATATTCGCAAGTATATGCCAACGGTTGTACGCAAGCCAGGCACTGTATACAGCTATGACAATTTCGCCTTTCGACTTCAAGGTTATCTTGTTGAGCGCATAACTGGAGTTCCGTTCCACGAATATGGCATGCAGCATATTTTGCAGCCGCTTGGGATGACGAACAGCAGCTTCGTAATGACGCCAGAGGCTAAGAAGGATCTAGCGACAAGCTATACGAAGACAGGTGAAGTTCTTCCTTATTACGAGGTATCTCCCGCAGACGGCCCTGACGGAAGCCTGGTATCAACCGGTGCGGATATGGCTAAATTTATGATCGCGCTTTTAAATGGCGGTATGTACAAGGGGCAGCGAATCTTACAGCCTGCAACCGTACGCGAGATGGTAAAAATCCGTGTATCCGCTCATCCGAAAATTCCGAATACGACATACGGCTTCGAATCCTTGTTTCAAGAGTCCTATCATGGTGAAACCGTCATAAGCAAGGGTGGAAATCTTCCAGGGTTCGGCTCTTGGTTAAGTCTCTTGCCAGAACAAAATGTCGGCTTTTTGGTCGCATACAATTCAAACGAAGACTCTAGTGCAGATTATCGCAATACGGTTTTTCGTTCCTTTATGAATCACTATTATCCAGACAAACGGCCTGCCCCACCGCAAACGGAGCCCTCACAAGAGGTGAAAAATAAACTAGTTGGCCAATACCGTAGTCTTCGGATGGGCATCCAGGTCGTTCGAATTGCTGAGCAATCTGACAAAAAATTATCCCTGATCGATCCATTCTACGGAACCCATACATTGACTCAGATCGAACCATGGCTGTTCCGCACGGATCATGGAAAGTTAGTTGGCTTCAAACAGGAAGACAATGGAGAAATTTCCTACATGGATAACAGCAACGTAACATGGTTCGAGAAGCTGCCTGTTCCTAAAGTCCTCTATTCAGATATCGACAAGAATCATCCGTATTATGGATACATTCAAGATATCATGATGAGGAGTGGAGTATCCGAACATCAAGGGCAGTTCCGTCCCTCCTCCACCATTACGCGTGCTGAATTCGTCTCCATGCTCATGCAGTGCTTGCGCATGCAGCCTTCGTTGAACGCAGTCTCCTTCACCGACATGAAAGGCCACTGGGCTGCCAAAGACGTTCAAACGGCGTATGAGCTGGGGCTTATCACCGGAGCATCAGGTGAGCTCTTCCGACCTGATCAACCCATTCAACGGCAAGAAGCGGCAATGATTGCGTGGCGAATCGCTCAAGCGTTCGGAGCTCCTGTGCAAGAAGCGAAACTGGTTGGCGATACTGACGTCTGGGCATTAGACGGTGTCAAGTATGCTGCCGCTATGCACAAATACGGCCCCGAAATTAAAACTAACGCAGACGGCTCTCTGAATTATGAATCCAAACGCAGCATGCTCAGGCAAGAAGCAGCTGCCTTGATCAGCACATTGCTTGCTCAGCCGATTCCGCTTTAACCACAAGATAGCTCTCGTCGAATCTCTACGTTGCGGCGAGAGCTATTTCCTTTTCCAGCAGTCCAGAATGCATTCCCAACCCCAAGGTCATACTATAGGAAAACTTTGTGTAAACGTGGTGAACACATGTCAGCCCACTCCATATTACTAGTCGAAGATGAACAAAGTGTATCTCAATTCATCCAGCTTGAACTTGAGCATGAAGGGTACGAGGTACTTGTCGCTGTAGACGGGGAACAAGCATTAGAATTCTTTCAACAAGGCGAGTGGAGCCTCATCCTGCTAGACTGGATGCTGCCCAAGCTGAACGGCCTTGAAGTATGCCGGAGAATTCGCCGCGTCAGTGATGTCCCAATTATCCTCTTATCTGCTCGTGATTATGTTGGAGATATCATTGCTGGTCTCGATACAGGTGCAGATGATTATATTACGAAGCCGTTCGAGATTGAGGAACTGCTTGCCCGCATACGCACTGCTTTACGACGCCCCAACCATGCCGCTAATCCGGAAGAGAAGGAAGTATACCAGCTCGCAGATCTCATCTTGGATGTGAAGAAAAGAGTCGTAACCCGTGCTGGGGATCGTATCGAATTAACGCAGCGTGAGTTCGAGTTACTTCAATACTTAATGGAACATCTCGGTGAAGTGATTGGCCGTGAACAGCTATTGTCCTCTGTGTGGGGATATGACTTTGTTGGTGAGACGAATGTCGTCGATGTCTATATCCGATATTTGCGCAACAAGCTGGATCGCGGCTATCAGCATAAGTTAATCCAGACCGTTCGCGGTGTCGGATATGTGCTGCGTGAACCATAGGGTATCTGAAATGACCATGTTCAAGTCACTTATCCAGCAGCTTAAGCATTCTGCCAATACGTTAATGTTCCGCTTCACGATCTGGTATGTTCTTAGCCTATTAGCTGTCATTCTGTTAATCGGGATCTGTATTATGGGAGCAGTCACCCATCTGTTGCTCCAAGACTCCAAGCAGGAACTTTTCGCCGTCGAACGCAAACTAAGAGAAAGCATTCAAGATGGCTTTCTGGAGTGGCAATCCCTTCTCGATGAACTGCTATACCCCGATCACGCGAACTATGATGTTCAAATTGTGTCCTCTGATGGACGCATATTAGCACAAACTCGCAACTGGGACGAGGCTTTCCTCGCCGAACAGAAAAATCGAATCCGATGGTTTGATACCGTGCAGTGGAACACCGACTATGGACTGTTCATCAGAGATGAAGTCATATGGAATCAAACCAATGGGCAGGTCGGTCGAATCTATATTCATGTTCAGCTCCACTCCATTGAACGCATCTTGCTCATTATCACTAAAGTACTCGTCATTACTGCACTTGCCAGCTCAACAGCAGGCTCGCTGCTTATTTATCAAATAACAAGGAGGAACCTCTCCCCCCTGTTCAGCATAATGAATTCAATTGTTCAGATGAAGAATTCACCGAATTTAAGGCAGAGGGTTCATGTCCCGAAAACGCCGGTAGAGCTAACGAAATTGGCGGAGCGCTTCAATCAGTTGTTAGATGAGCATGAAGAACTGATTGAACGGGAGATGAACTTTATTACAAATGCTTCACACGAGCTCCGCACTCCGCTGACCGCGTTTCGTGGTCATGTGAAGCTGCTGAAGCGCTGGGGGAATCAAAATGCTGAGGTTCTGCAAAAATCACTGGATTCGCTAGATCTAGAGAGCCAGCGCATGCAGCGGCTTATTATTCAGCTATTGACGTTAGCCCGTTCAGGCAAGAGCGCCACGCCGAAGGAACAAGTAAATCTCACCGACATTGTCCGAGAAGCAATCAAGCAGCTATGGAAATCCGATTCAAAAATTTCCTTGCGTTTGCATCTGAATAAGGCTTCTTATGTACATGGGGATAAGGAACAATTGCGCCAGGTTGCCGTTATCCTCATTGAAAATGCCATAAGGTATACCAATGACCTGGGCTGGATCGAAGTTGCCGTCTATCAAGAGAAAGAAAATGCATGCCTTCGAGTATCGGATTCCGGAATTGGCATACCCGAAGAAGATTTAGATAAAATTTTCGATCGATTTTATCGTGTCGATAAGGCTCGCTCTCGCGTAACGGGAGGCACGGGCTTAGGGCTGGCCATTGCGAAGGAGCTCGTAGAGCAGCATCATGGCACCATTCGAGTTGAGAGCACGATCGGACAGGGCAGCACATTTATTGTGTGCATACCGTACTTGCACAATGCCTGAGAACATACAACAAGCCTAAAGCAGTACATCGTATTGCTTTAGGCTTGTCCATTATAAACTATTTAATTACACGACGAACTTTCGTCAAGCGGGACTCCCACTTGCTCAAGTTGTCAATTCTTACTCCGCCCTTGCCATAAGTGTGCAAGATTTTTCCATTGCCCATATAGATTCCTACATGATGAACCGGAGAGTAGAAGAACAGGAGATCACCCTTCTTCATATTCTTTTTGCTTACTGCAACTCCAACCTTGGATTGCTGCTTCGATGTGCGTGGAAGCTTGATTCCGTGTTTTCCATATACATATTGTGTGAACGAGGAGCAGTCGAATGCTTTCGTGCTTCCCGACTTGGCACCAAATTTATATTTAACACCTAAGTATTTTTTTCCTGTTGCTATAATTTTGTCTGCCTTAGAGCTTTGCGATGTAGAAGCCGCGCTAGCTGTTTGAACAGGCATTACTGCACCTGCTGACAGTGCAAAGGACAATGTTAATGTTACGCATACAAATATTTTTCCAAACTTCTTTTTATTCAACAATATTCTCATCTCCCAGAAAAATGGATAGTGCTGATGTGCTCACCAGCGACGTTACATACCATAACACATAATTTTTATCCATTATTTTCTAGAGAAGAGCTGAAACATTGCTGTTGTTTACTTTTTTGTAATCTATTAGAGCAACATTATAAATTTCTCATCTCTCTCTTCTTGACAAATAGGTCGTTGTGATCATTCCTCCTTTGGCAGGATAAAAAAATAAATAGATTCGATACTAGATCATCAAAATTTTGCGGTGCAGCAACTGCCGTTATCTCAGGATGCAGAATAAGCGATGAACACATGAAACAGCGCCATCTCATCGCATACAAACGTTGAAATGGCGCTGCATATGAATATTATCAATTGCCCAAGCTGCAGAGGCAACTTACATCGTAAGATGATCGTCATAGAGATTAGAGCGGCGCTTGAACCAGTCAAATAAATGCGTAACAACAACCTTGAGCACTGCATACCCAGGCACAGCCAGAATAATGCCCACTACACCGAACAGGTTGCCGGCTGTCAAGATGACGAAAATGATCGTAATCGGATGAATGCGGAGTGTCTTCCCCATAATTTGTGGCGAAATGAATTTCCCTTCCACCAATTGGACAATCGTCCAGACGATGATCATTTTCAGCAGCATCATCGGTGAAGTGACAAGCGCCACGATCATCGCGGGTGTGATTGCAATTGCAGGGCCCAAATACGGTACAATACTCGTACAAGCTGCAATTACTGCTAGAATTAGTGAATATTCAAGCCCAATGATTAAATAGCCCGCATACAGTAAGATGCCGATGCAGAAGCTTACAATAATCTGACCCCGTATGTAGGAACTGATTTGATTATTCATCTCGGACATCACTTGATGGGATTGCTTGCGCAGCGTAGTCGGCAAAAATGTAAGGATATAATCAGGCAGCCGCCGGCCATCCTTCAGTAAATAGAAAAGAACGAATGGAACGATGACAAGGCCGAGAATCGTTTCGGTGACTGCACCTAGAAATCCACCGATTCCATTGAATGTGTTGTTTAAGAGCGAGGTAGCCCGCTCGGACAAGGAGCTTACGAAGTTGCTGGAATTAATATCGATGCTCTGCTGGATACGGTTGAAGAACTCACTGCCGATCATGTCGCGGAACAACGTCTCAATCTGGGTACTGAACCCTGGAAAGTTGGCAATCAAGTCCATAACTTGCTTCTTAATGACAGGAATAACAGCAAGGACGACGACCGTAATAATGCCGATAATCAGAATATAGAGAATGAGAATGGATATGAATCGTTTGACTCTCCATTGTTCCAGAAGATCAACGATCGGATTCAGCAAGTAATAGAGCACACCTGCTAAAAGCACTGGAAAAAGTACTGTCTTAATGAAAATAATGAATGGTGAAAAGATAAATGAGATTTTCGTGAAAAGTAACACGTTCAAACTAACTAACAACACAATCAACAAAAACGAGATCAATCTATGATTCAAGATGAACGTTAACATTCGGCCTGGCCTTGTTGATCGTTTCTCCATGCATTAGCTCCCCTCAGTGTTGGATGTAATCTTAATCACGAATTGCCCCTTCCCATGCGGAATGATTGTTAAATTCCAATCAAATGCTTGCGCAACCCATCGTACTTGTACATATAGTTGGCCGTCTCGGATGATTGGTCCGCGGTATGACTTCTTCAACACTCTACAGACATCCGAGTTTGGAGCACAATCCTGATCTGGTTGATAAACATGGGTGTAATCTTCGTACTCCTCCTTGCCATTCGGATGTGTACTGACCCAATATCCACGATAGTCATTCCCCCAAACTTCGACTGTCTTGGTCTTCTGCGGCATAGCGTATACATGATAATCATATAATCCCGGTTGAAAAGCATAGGACATGTCGAGCCCCATAGAACCCGTTATTGTGGATAGTGGAACTAGGATCATCCCATGCTCATTCAATATCTCATTTTGTGGTACCGTTGCATTTCCTAGCTGAACTGCATATTTTGATTTCGCAGCAGCAGCGGTATCATCAATATTGACACTCCATCCCAGCAAGGCAAAAACAAGCAGCACACCAGCAAGAAACTTTCTTTTTATGTGATGTACAGTCAACTCCAGTCCTCCTTTTTTCGCTTCACAATTTCAATCACACATCTACCCACATATTACCACAAATAATTAATCAGTTGAGAAAGACATTTTGAATCATTTTCTGCATAAAAAAAGCAATGACATGGAACGACAACATCGTCGTTTCCTCTGTCATTGCTAGTTGTTTCTTTCCGCTGCGCAAATTTCCAACCATCCGATGAAATAGTGAATATCCAGACGAACATAGATGGTGCAGCCTTATGTTCTGGATGCTACAAACCAGACCACACATCCTTTGCGAATTTCCCTTCCGCTTGCAAACGTTCCAGCCAATGCTTCGCCTCCTCCTCATGAACACGATGCACGTTCTGAAAAGCTTGCCGCACAGTAGCTTCCACATCAGGCGCCATTTTGCTTCCATCTCCGCAGATATATAAGTGGGCTCCCTTATCCAGTAATTCTACGATTTGTTCCGCATGCTGAGCTATAATATGCTGGACATACGTTTTAGCCTCACCTTCTTTACGAGAGAAGGCGGTATGCACGGTTACGATTCCATCCTGCACGAATCTCTCCAGTTCCTCACGATATAAGTAATCTGCTTCATTCCGGCAGCCGTAATAGAGGATGGCTTGTCCAAGAGATTTCCCTTCTTGCTGCAGCGCCTGTCTAGCCTGCAAAAAGCCGCGGAAAGGTGCGACCCCGGTTCCAGGTCCAACCATGATAATCGGCGTTGCAGGATCGGCAGGGGGCTGGAATTTGGATTCAGGTGTCCGTACGAACATCAGAATCGAGTCGCCCACTTCACGCGAAGCCAAGTAATTGGAAGCAACTCCACGATATTCTCCCATGCCGCTCCACGCCGGGCCGAGGACGACCCCGACCGTGATGCTCGCCTGCTTCTCCTGAATGCGAGGTGAACTGGAAATGGAATAGTATCGAGCCTTAAGCGGAGGCAGCAGTTCTAAAAAACGCTCGAACGGCATCTCGCAAGCTTCGTATTTCTCTAGCAAATCAAGCATGGAAACCCGTTTGCGCAGCACTTCAGCTACATACTTATCCTCAGCTAGAAGTGATTCCAACTCACGTCTATGAGGCGGGCAAGCTGTATAAGACGCCAATTCACGGAGTTGAGCCCGGGTCGCAGCTTCCTGCAATTCTACACTATGACTCAACAAATCGGACAGGCTGACCGGTTGGCCAGTAGGCAGATGAGCCGCACTGCGTCCGCTTGCATTAACGATCAGATGATCGCTGCCGTTCAGCGCAAATCTTTGCAGCACGCGATTAACCTGTGAAGGATGATTGCGCGGCAGCACTCCCAAATGATCGCCTTCCTCATAGGTGACTCCATCGGGGAGTGCGATCTCGATATGACGGGTACTGCGCCCGCTTCCTTCCTGCTGCAACTCGCGATTGCTTACAACTTCGGCATGAACCGCTTCATACGAATTGGCCAACCTGCTGCCTGCATAATCCTTTACGAATTCAACAGTAAGCGTGCTGCGAACGGCTTCCGATTGCTTGCTCAGCTGTAATCCTAGCGCATTCATCATATCTGGCCACAGCTTGGAACGCCAGCTCTCGACATTCAGCTCAAAGTCGCCGCTCGCATCCCCTTCGCCCCGAATCACCAACCGTTCAGCACCCTTTTTCTGCATCTGCTCGTCAACGAATCGCGGTACATCTTGATAGGTGCTTGCCCAGTTATGATCCCCACATCCAAATACGGAATAGCGGACACCTTCCAGCTCGCCATCGTCAATCTGCTCGAGCCACTCCACGAATGCCTGTGCATTGCTTGGCGGCCTGCCGTTGTAGGAAGAGGTTACAATGAGGAGAGCCCCAGTCTTCGGGAGCTTGCCTACATAGTCGTTTAGTGGAGCGACCTCACTCCGGAATCCTTGGTAGCGTCCCTCATCCGCTAGCTCGCGGGCAATGCCCTCGGCCGTCCCGAGATTGGAGCCGTATAGGACGAGCAGCGGCGTGTCGTGCGCTTCGGCCATTGGAGCTTGTTGTTGAGCATTTTCATGCGATTCTGATTCGCCACTCAGCGCTCCTTTTGCAGACAAAATCCCCGCCCCCAGTTGCTTCCGCAGCCGAATGCGAATCCGAAAATCTTCAGGCTTCAGCGTCAGTGCTTCCTTCACCTTCAGCTGATAGTTGGTATGATCGATTATCTCAAAATGCTTGAGCACCATGCCCAAAACGAGCGCAGCCTCTTGCAGCGCGAACTGCTGCCCGATACACGCGCGTTGGCCATTGCCGAACGGCTTGTAGGCATGATGAGGAATTTGGCTCGGGTCTTCAAAACGTTCGGGTCGGAATTGCTCTGCATCCTCACCCCATACAGCACGGTCTCGATGAAGCCTCGGTACAAGCACATTCACACTCTCGCCCTTTGCAAGCGGGTATTTGCCAGCCAGCAGTGTATCCTCCTTCGCAAATAGTGAGAATGCCGGGGCGGTCGGCCATAAGCGAAGTGATTCATTAAGTATCATCCGTATGTATGGCAATTGTCTCACTTGTGCATACGTCGGAACAGGATCTGTCAGCACACGATCCACTTCCTCGTAAGCCTTCTGCAAGCATTCGGGATGCTTCAGTAAGTAATAGATTGCGAACGACAGCAGGCCGCTTGTCGTCTCGTGACCCGCAATTAGAAACGTAATAATCTGGTATCGGATATTCTCGTCATCCAATGACTCTCCGGTTGCTGGATCCTTTCCGTTCAGCATATGGCTCAACAAATCCTGACCAGCTTCATCCGGCTGCTGCTTCCGCTCCGCAATGATTTTGTCTACGAGCGAGTACATAAACTGGATATCATGCCGATACTGCCGCTTCGTGACCACCATGAGCTTATCTTGAATATTGAGGCGCTGAAGCTGATGCATTGCTTCGCTTAACGCACGAACCATGCTTGTAATAAACGGATGGGGCTGATCGCGATAAAAGCTATTGAATCGATAATTGAACCCACAGAGACCGATTGTATCGAGTGTCAGACGTGTCATGTCTTCTGGCACATCGATACTTTCATCCGGATTCAGCCTTGACCATTTTTGGATAAGCTGCACCGCAATATCAACCATCATCTCATGGTAACCGCGCATAGCCGACTGGCTAAAGCTCGGCAGCAATATATTGTGCGCCCTCTGCCAGTTCGGCTCTTCTGTTTCGCTTGTGAACAGTCCGTCGCCGGTAAATGCCCGCACACTGCGCAAAGGCGCCCATACGTTTTTATCGAAGCGCGATTCGTCGCACGCATCCTTTACCAACTCATGGCCAGAGATAAAAATTTCGCTTCTCCCCGGCAAATCAATGCGAAATATAGGGCCATACTCCTCAGCCAGCTGTACCATGGATTGAACTGGAGCTTCCAAGTTCAGCTGCGGCAAATTCCCCAGCAGACCAAATGTCTTCGGCTGAGGAATATGGGGTGAATTTGATTCTGACATTGCGGTATCTACTCCTTACTAATAGACATATCAAATCGTATATACTTTCAGTCTATTATTTGCAATACCGCATCACTTCATCCCACATAGCAAAAGAGCCGCTGCAAAACAATAACGGTTTCCCGAAATTATCTTCACAGAGGCTCTTTTACCTAGAGGCTATAAGTGCAGCTTCACTTGCTTACCACAGCTCTTCTTTCTTTTTCTTAGGCTGACGCTTTATTTTATTCTGAACAGCAGGCAAATGCTTCATGCTTCGAATCATTGGTCCTTTGCAGAGTGGGCAAGATTGCTCCCCAGAGGCAAATTCGTCTCTTACCCATGCTTTACATTCCGGATTTCTGCATTTCAGAATTTTTGTGATAATCAATTTCGGTTTGTCGTCTTGACTCGTTGTCACTTTCCAGTACATCCCTTTCCCATCAGCATTCATTTACCATTAGGCCGATAAAATATATCATTACTTAGCGTCACCTGTCAAAGCAAAATGTATGCTGATCCGACTATAGAAAAGAGACATCTCACGTGAGATGTCTCTTACATTCTTTATTATACAATTATTCCCGCTCGAACAAGGCAGCACCAGCAATTCCTGGCTTCGTCATTTCATGTGCATCCAGAATCGTATCCAGCTCTTCCTCTGTCAATACGTTATAGAGCAGGCACAACTCTCGAACGGATTTGCCGTTCTCCGTTGCTTCCCGTGCAATACGGGCTGACACTTCATAACCAAGGTGCGGGCTGAGTGCTGTAATAATCCCTACACTGTTCTCCACATAATCACGGCAGCGTTCCTCATTCGCCTCAATTCCTTCTAAGCAATGGGTACGGAATACAGTGAACACATTTTGCATCATGCTCAGCGATTGCAGCAGGTTGAATACAAGTACTGGCTCCATGACGTTCAATTCAAGCTGACCCGCTTCCGAGGCAAGACAGATCGTATGATCGTTGCCAATCACTTGGAAAGCTACTTGATTGACAATTTCGCACATAACCGGATTCACCTTGCCCGGCATGATGGATGAACCTGGCTGGCGTGCCGGCAATCGAATTTCACCAAAGCCAGCTCGTGGACCTGATGCAAGCAAACGCAGGTCATTGGCCATCTTCGACATATTCATCATACATACCTTGAGCGCAGCAGATACTTCAGTATACGCATCCGTATTCTGCGTTGCATCAACAAGATGCTCCGCATGCACGAGCGGCAATTGACTAATCTCAGCAAGCAGTTCAACGACACGCTGAATGTATCGCGGATCTGCATTCAAGCCAGTTCCCACAGCCGTTGCGCCCATATTCACTTCATATAAATGCTGCTTCGATTGTTCAATACGGTGCATATCTCTCGCGAGAACACGACTGTATGCTTCGAAGGACTGTCCCAAGCGAATCGGAACCGCATCCTGAAGATGTGTGCGCCCCATTTTAATGACATGATCGAATTGCTTGGCCTTGCTGCAAAATGCGCTGTGAAGCTCCTTCATAACAATGAGCAGCTTATCTAAGAGCGTTAAGACAGAAATATGAATTGCAGTAGGAAATGCATCGTTCGTCGATTGCGAACGGTTGACATGATTGTTCGGGCTTAGGCTTGCATAGTCGCCCTTCGCTTTGCCAAGCAATTCAAGCGCTCGGTTCGCAATAACTTCGTTCGCATTCATATTCATCGACGTGCCTGCCCCGCCTTGAATCGGGTCAACGATGAATTGATCATGCCATTGACCGCCAATAATCTCATCAGCGGCTTGTACGATCGCATTGCAAGTGTCTGTTTGAAGCTGCTTCACCTCCATATTGGCAAGGGCGGCAGCCTTCTTGACGATAGCCAAGCCACGAATCAATTCCTTGTTCATCCGCGTGCCCGAAATTGGAAAGTTCTCTACGGCGCGTAGTGTTTGAATACCGTAGTAGGCTTCGGCTGGTACTTCTTTTTCCCCTAAAAAGTCTTTTTCGATACGAGTCGGGTTCATAATCATTGGATTCCCTTTCCTTCTCTCATGAGTAGTAGGTTCATGTATAAGACAGAAAAAGCAACGCTCGCTTTGATTGTAATACTGTTTCCATAAATGTTCAATTTATCATTTGAAAAATCATTATATTTCATTTTTTAATGAATCGAATTATAATAGATTAGCAAACGTATGTTTGCCTTGATGAACGACGTGTGCACGTATAGAAAGGAGATTGTATGAAAGGTTCAACACACCTTAGTATCGGTGTGGCTATCGGAGCCGCAGCTGCGGCGCATTACCCGTTCTCCATTCAGAATGCGTCCATCTACCTCGCAGTTGCTGCGTTATCTGCGCTAAGCGCGGATCTTGATGGCCCAAGCATACTAAGCAGACGAATTGGCAAGGCTGCCAAACGGGTACATACTCTATTGATGTGGCTTGGCGTATGCTGTGCTGCAGGTGCCATCTATCAATATGGAGCGAATGGTTCGTTAAGCCAAGAGGCCATCGTTCTTACAATTGTAGTGCTTCTGCTCGGATTTGTAGCGAAGGAAGGGTTAATTCGCAACATCATCGTCAGCTGTGTCGGTGGGAGCATGCTCATAGGCGGCATCCTGCTTGGCTGGAGCTGGCTCATCGGCCTGGGCGTATTCGTTGCCTGGGTGCCATGGCTGAATCATCGGGGATTATCCCACACCATCTGGGCTGCTCTTTTATGGGGAGCTATTGGCTGGGGATTAGAACAACACTTGGAGCTCGAAGGAATTGCGCTCGTATCCTTACTTAGCTACGGTTCCCATCTCATTGCAGATACCTTAACCCCTCGTGGTGTGAAGTGGTTTTATCCACTATATAAGCGGTCGATTAAGCTGCGTCTGTAATGGCGCTGTCTCTTAGACGGTCAACCCGTTCCGTATCATGACAATGATGTGATGTCCCATGCAACTATCCATAGCCTTCATCATTAACTAGGCGAGGAGCCTCTAAGCGGTTGTACAATAGTACTTATCGCGATAGAGGCTCCTTTTCTCATGATTTTAGTAATGCGATATGATTTTGTTGTCGGTACTTCGTTGGACTCGTCTCCATTCGATTCTGGAATACCCGATTGAAGGTCGGATATGAACGAAACCCTGCCTCAAATCCTATTTCCGTTATCTTCATATCCGTACTGATTAACAAGTTGCATGCATGTGCCACTCGTATCCGCTCTAAGAAGGAGTAGTAGTTCTCTCCGACCATTTGCTTGAAGGCCGTGCTAATATAGGACGAGCTGTAATTATACTTTTGCGCTAAGGACTCAAGCGTAATCTCTTCTTTGAAATTTTGGTATACATAGTAGACAACCTCCCACATTCCCCTTCGCAAATGATCCTCGCCAGTATGGGCACCCTCATGAAGGTGGGAGATACGATATCGGTCGAACCACACGAATAGCTCGGTAAGTTTCGCAAGATAGATCATCCGGCTCCAAGGCTTATGCTCCTGCATTTCCTCAAACATGTCTTGAAGCAGCAGATGAATGCGCTCAGCGGTGCTTGGATCCAGTTGGTATGTCGTATTGCTGTCGCCCTCTGCGCCTTTGAGCAAGCTGTGAAGCGCAAGCAGAGATTCTCCAGCCCCAAAGAAGGCCTTAAGTCCGATTGCCCCAACATACAGCTTCAGTTCCTCTCCTTCCCGTATATCCAACTCATGAACCTGATGCGGGAATACAAGGGTGAAGGTTCCTGGAGTGAACTCCTTCTCTACCCCATTGATCAACTCCTTGCCTGAACCCTCTATAACGTATGTAAACTCAATAAAATGATGCACATGAGCGGGAACCGGTGCTTCAAGATGATGGATCTTCAGTGTGAACGGAAAGTCTCCATATATCTCCTCATCCCCCTGTAAATTGTATGGATACATCCGCTCACCTCCTCTTATCTTTCGATTGTTTGCTAAGATTATTGTATCATAAAAGTTGAGAGTTTTTTTAAATTAATGATAGGAGATAAATGAAATTATGTCATATAATACATTGTGTAAGTCATATTTGATATAACATTTAATATGTTGTGTGATTGGAGTATTCATTGCTCCTCCTGCGCAACTGTCTACAAAGGAGCGAACACCGATGAGCTTGCTATCTCACGTAAACCCACTTCAAGGTACGGATTCGATATATCCTTATTCCAACGGGAACACATTGCCGCTTATTTCCATGCCATTTGCTATGAATGCATGGAGTCCACAGACGACTGAAGCCGGTGGCGGCTGGTTCTTCAACCCGAATCACAATCGATTTGAAGGCATTCGTCTTACCCACCAGCCGAGCCCTTGGATTGGAGATTACGGACATATGACATTTATGCCGCAATCCGGACCATTGAAAGCTTGGGCACCTGAGCGTTCTTCCTCTTTCCGCAGACAGGACATGATCGTGCGTCCTGACTATTTCAAGGTTCGGATGCTGCGCTATCAGGCTACATTGGAATTGACGCCAACGACGCGCTGCGCAAGCGTGCGTCTGACCTTTGACCGTCCTGAGCAGTCTCGTCTAATCCTGTCTCCATTCCCTGGTGAATCTTCGATGAAGATTGATCCGAAGAACGGTACACTGACAGGCTACACGACGGCTAAGGCTGGAGGAACCCCTGACAATTATCGCATGTACTTCGTTGTGAAGTTCGACTGCGCAATCGATGCAGATGCAAGCGGATTGACGAACCATGAATCCAAGCCGGTTGCTGGCTTGTCTGGTACAGATGAGCGCCTCGGTGCATATGTAGGACTGCACGTGCCAGCCAACCGTGTTGTTCACGTTCAGGTAAGTACTTCATTCATCAGTGAAGAGCAGGCCTTCATCAACCTCAATCGCGAAATCGGCGAGCGCAGCTTCGATGAAGTACAGAAGCTGGCTGCAGATGTATGGGAGAAGCAGCTAGGCGTCATTCAGGTCGAGAGTGATGACAAGGACAAGCTGGATACGTTCTATACTTGTCTGTATCGGACTTCCCTGTTCCCACATCAAATCCATGAATTTGATGCGAATGATAAGCAAATCCACTTCAGCCCGTACAATGGGAAGATTGAAGATGGCCCTCTCTTCGCAGATATTGGATTCTGGGATACGTACCGTACTTCGTTCCCGCTGTACAACCTGCTCTATCCGTCCTTCATGAATGAAATGATGCAGGGCTGGGTGAATGCTTATAAGGAAGGCGGATGGATGCCGAAATGGGCTTCCCCAGGTGAGCGCAGCATGATGCCTGGTACGTTGATCGACGTCAGCTTCGCAGATTCCGTAGCCAAAGGCGTTACTGGTTTTGATGTTGCCACTGCCTTCGAAGGTTTGTTGAAGCATGCGATGACTGTAGCGGATGATCATCGTGTAGGACGCAAAGGAATGCAGGAGTACTTGAAGCATGGCTTCTTGCCTGCTGACATCCATACCCATGAGAGTGTCTGCAATACACTGGATTATGTGTACGGTGACTTCTGTATTGCACAAATTGCGAAGCATCTGGGACGCGATGCGGAATATGCGCAATTGATGGAACGTGCCCGCAACTACAAGCACCTGTATGATCCAACAATCGGTTTCATGCGCGGTAAACTCGAAGACGGAAGCTGGCTGGAGCCGTTCGACGCTACAGAATGGGGTGGCCCTTATACGGAAGGTGGAGCATGGCAGAGCAGCTGGGCTGTGCAGCATGACCTTCTTGGATTGGCAGACCTGATTGGCGGACGCGAGAAGTTGAAGGAGCGATTGGATGCCTTGTTCGCAGCAGATCCAGAATTCAAGGTAGGGTCCTATGGCTTCGAAATTCATGAAATGTCGGAAATGGCTGCAATTGACTTCGGTCAGTTCGCGATCAGCAATCAGCCAAGCTTCCATATTCCATATGTGTATACCGCGTTAGGCTACCCATCCTTGACTCAATATTGGGTGCGCAAGACGATGGACGAACTGTTCAGTGCTCAGCCTGACGGCTTGCCTGGCGATGAGGATAACGGCAGCTTGACAGCTTGGTATGTATTCGGTGCAATGGGCATCTTCCCTCTTACACCAGGGGTACCGCAATACGTACTAGGGACACCAATGTTCAAGAAGATGACTGTCAACCTGGACAACGGCAAACAGATTGTCATTGAGGCGCCGAACAACTCTTCGGAGACGAAATATGTAGCAGGTGTACAAGTAAATGGCGAGCACGTATCCAACCTGTATATTAATCACGAGCAGTTGAAGAATGGGGCTTCGTTGTCCTTCACGATGTCAGAAGAACCACAACAGCAGCAATATGAGGATGCGACCCTTCCATATGCAATGTCAAGAGCATAAGGATGCCACATCGTCTCGAACTTGATTAAGCTCATTGCGTAGATATTAACGAACAAGAATGAAACAAGACTAGGGGTGCTCCGGTCAACATCCGACCTGGAACACCCCTATTTCTCTACAATGCGCTCTGCAGCCTGAAGGGCCGTCAGTCTCTCCATCGCCAACTGCACTGCCATCACATCATCAATATATCCAATTGGGAACAGATAATCTGGAATAATGTCTGCCGATAAAATGAAATACAGCAGTGCGCTTCCTAATACGGCACGTTCTTCTACTGTTCCTTGTTCGCTGCAATATTGGGTGTACGTATCATTCAATTGATCGATAAATGGTCCCCAACCGCTTACTTCCTTCACCTTGGCATGGAAATTGTCGCGAATCATTCGATCTCCTTCATTGGTTTGCGCGTATTGCTCGTATTTATCCAGTTCTATACGTACATGCTCCTTCGTGAATGGATAATCAAGCAGCTGTATGGACTTGAGTATGAATTGAAGGCTATCCTCCTGTAATTCATCTCCAATCGGTACCACTGGTACCGTGCTCAATTTGCCGAACTCGACGCCAACCGCCTCCATGAGCTGTTCAACGGGAATTGATAAATGCTTGGAAAATGAAGTTAGATGGTGTATCTTAGCGGGTTGCTTGCCGTTAATAATTCGAGAAATTGTAGCGGTATCCATTCCAGTCCGCTCCCCCAATTTGCGCATGGAGAGCGAATGCTCCTTCATCGATTTTTTCAACATGTCACCGAGTGGGTTGTTCTGTCCGATGGTTATCACCCCTTGTCGCAGGCACATTCTACTGCCCATTCTCGCTCTCATTATGACATGTATATGCATAAGTTCGCCTAGCCTACCCCATAAATTTGACATCAACGTATGACCAAGTTTGAACGAGGAAGGCCACAGATGTAGACAGATAAGCATTCATTGCAATACCTCAACACATCTCCCATCAGCATGCAGTTGATTCCTATCACAGGCCAATCAGCTTCTGTTGATTTTTTTTCAACATTTCGGCGATTCCGGTTCACAACTCTCAACATCGTGACATATGATACCTCAACAGTGCTGCAAGCGGCACCGGATTATACCCACAATAAGGAGTTGAACAGCTATGTATTACTGCCTGCAATGTTCCAAAGTCCATCAAGAGGATGGCACATCGGTAGTATTTCGGAATGTGTTCTACGTAGATGAGATGAGCAAACGCAAATTCCAGCTTGGAGATTGTCATTCGAACCCCCCCCTGCCCTATTCAGCAGGAAGTGAGCATCAGCTAGTGTTCGTGCCTCCGAGGGAAACTGTGCTGCAGATGCTTCACGATTGACAGGACGGCAAATGACATTCGATAAACAACCATTTATAACTTCGAATAAAGGGAATTAACCAAGGGAGAGATTCATCATGCAATGGATTATGATTTTAGGATTAGCAGTCGCTTCGAGTATAGATAATTTAGGGGTGGGAATATCGTACGGAATACGGAAAATACGAATTGGAGTGCTTTCGAATCTATTCATTTCGCTCATCTGCTTCATTTTCAGTATGGCCGGTCTCATGTTCGGTCAATGGATATCGCAGGTTCTTCCTGGTATACTGCCTACCTTGCTTGCCGCATTCATCCTGCTTATTGTCGGCATCCGCATTGTTCTACTGACCTCTCACCATGGCAACTCGACGGAGACCACAGCAGTAGAAGCAAGCAATGAAGCTAATTCAAACTCTTCACTAGAACGAATGCTGCAGAGACCAGAGGAAGCGGATAAGGATAAATCGGGGACGATTAACTTATGGGAAGCAGCTGTGCTTGGCGTTGCACTGTCTGCCAATGCGCTTACAAATGGCCTAAGTGCTGGACTTATCGGATTATCACCGCTCGCCATATCCCTAACCGCAGCGATCGGCAGTTTTGTCACATTGTGGCTGGGTGCCGTGCTTGGGCAGAAGATGGCCAACATTCGCATAGGACGCTATACAGTAGGACAATTCAGCACGGTGCTAAGCGGAGCTATCATCATTCTTGTCGCTATCAATTCTTTCTTCTAACCTAACTAACATAAGAGACCCTGTCTGCTATGCGTTCAAGGCATAGCAGACAGGGTCTCTTATCATTTATGGAAGACGATTGACAGCAACTTCATTAAGAATCATTGCACTGCCACCGCCGATTAATTTTGTCTTGATACCATATACAACGCAATCCAGATGAGAACGAAGCCTGAAATTTGCGCTGCAGTGACCGCCTGATGGAACACGAACCAGTTCATCATCATCCCTACCAATGGGAATGACAACTCAGCTAGAGTCGCATAAGAGGCCTTAGTAGTGGATAGACCGCGATAATACAGCAAGAGACTAACCAATCCTGGAAGAAGGGCCTGCAAGAAGATGTAGAACGACAGCGTTCCCCATTCTGATGCGGCGAAATTCCAGCTTGGAGACTCCCATGATGTCAGCACAATGAGCAGAGGGAGTGCCATCACAAATCGCAGCGATGTGACCGTCTCATATTCCATTTTGTCGAGAAGCAACCGTCCCATAACTGTGGAACCGCCCCATAGGAATGCTGCTCCAAGTGCCAATAGACTGCTGAAGCCAATGACTTCATTGTAATGCCCAATTGGCAATGACCATCCAAAAGTCAATAAATACGTACCGATAATAGCAAGAATAAGCAGCAGTGAGAAGCGACGCGGAAGTGTCTCCTTCAACAACAGCCGCGCTAAAATGATAGCAAAGACTGGTTGAAGCTTCTGCAATAGCAGTACTCCATTCGCATCACCATGTGCAAATGCTTCTGTAAACATAATGGTGGCTATTACTGAGCCGCCCCATGACAGGAACAGCAATGCCAGTACATGCTTCCATGTGCAGTTGCGCAGCTCTTTCCGGTGCATCCATAACACCGGTATCGCGTACAAGGCGAGCATCAGATGCTCAATCAATACAATTTGGGTGGAAGTCATAGACTCCATGACCCATACCCGGAACAGTGGGCCAATCCCCCACAGTGCCGCTCCCATCGCGACGAACCATACTCCTCTTGCGGAGCCGCTCATGCGTGTGTCGGCCTGGATACGATGTTCCATATTCAATAACCTCCAAGGTTGTTGAATATAGGATCTAGACATGCAGAAGAGAAAAATTCGCATTAGACCTGTTGTTGTATGCAGTTGTACCAAACAACGTGTGCGAGATCTTCTTCCATCCGGACTATACCGTCGGCCTTGGCTTCTCACCAAGTCAGTCGCTGTTCATCCGTTCTATGCTTACATGTTACAGTAACCGAGTAAGCGAACAGCGAGTCGCGGGCTCGGGCGCAGCTGCACCCATACCGCCGGTCAGGAATTTCACCCTGCCCTGAAGATCCATATTCAATCCACATAGTAGCATGCTGTTGCGTCCTTGACATGCCCTGACTTCATTATATCTAGATTTTCAGATTGAGCAATATGACATTTCGCATTTTCATGAAAGTTTTCACCATTTGCATATATTACCACTCCCAAGTTTTCAACCAAACCTTCTTCACTCAATCATTGCATCTCTGTCTATTTCATCTACAATAGATCATATATAGCTGCACAATCATATATTGAGGAGGATTGTTCATGTCAATTGTTCGTTTGAACAAGAAACAGTTTTCTGAAGCCATATCGCTATCCGAGTATTCTTTCCAGTACAGCGTTGATTCTGGAGACTATGATGAATATTTGCATAAGATGGGGAAACATGAGATTTTTGGCGTGTACGATGAAGGCAAGCTCGCTGCGAAGCTTCATATCCTTCCTTTTCACATCTATATTGGTCAGAATAAGCTGAAAATGGGGGGAATCGGTGGGGTTGCCACCTATCCTGAATTTCGACGCAAAGGATATGCCAAGCAATTGCTGCACCACTCACTACGTGTGATGCAGGCCGCGGGAACTTCTATATCCATGCTCTATCCTTTCTCCATCCCCTTCTATCGCAAAGCAGGCTGGGAAGTCTTCAGTGACCGCATGACCTGCCAATTTACCCGTCATGATCTTATTCCATTTAACCCTGAACCGACAGGCGTTGTTCGCCGCTATACCAAGGATACGCATTCTATAGATATTGAAACGGTATATGACGCATGGTCATCGCAGCATTCAGGTATGATCGTTCGCGATCACGAATGGTGGCTTGATCACTATCATAATCGCACCGCGGCGGTGTATTATGACGAGCATTCGCATCCTCAAGGGTATATGTTGTATGAGATAAAAAACAATGCTATGCATGTACATGAATTCATGTGCGTTACAAGGGATTCTAGACAGGGGCTATGGAATTATATTTGTCAGCATGATTCTATGCTAGAGCAAGTAAATATGCGTCTTTGTGAGAATGAGCGCCTGTTTTTTGCCTTGAACCTTCCACGAATTGTGCGTACCATACAACCATTTGTCATGGCACGAATTGTAGATATCACTTTATTTCTACAGCAATATACGTTTGCACCTGTACCTGTACACCTTCCCCTCTCTATATACATAAGTGACGACCAGGCTCCGTGGAACAATGTTGTCATTCATTTTGACAACGGGCAAGCTGCTATTCACTCTCAAGATAGGAATCAGGTTCTTACCGCTGTCAACACGACCAACACCCTGTCCATGAACATTAGAGCACTCACAACCATGCTGCTAGGTTATCAGCGACCATGCGAATTGTTCGATAACGGATTTATTGCGGGTTCCATCAACAGTATTGAAATTCTAGAGCAGTTCGCTCCCCGACTTCATCCGTATATATCCGACGCTTTCTAAGCTAAGCGAAGTAAGTATGATCATCCATCTCCAATTGGCATGACGGTACGATCAGTTGCAGCGTCTCTCCCTCTCAATTGAGCAATAGGATTGTGAATCACAATTCATCTTCGTTATAATAAGCTGTATGAATCTTTGTAAGGGAGTTTTTGCAATGACGCGTAGTGAAGTAGAACAACAAATTATCGACAATTATGAACGTGATGAGCAAATGATGATTCTTATCTTTGCACAATGGTGTGTGAACCATGATCTTGATCCAGCCGAGCTCTATCATCGCGCATACCCGAAGCAGGGCGACAACTATCGATTGCAGCAGGCAATTGATCTTACGGTTCCGAAGGAGGAGGCCGGACCGATTCCTGACGACACTCTGTTCGCCGTGCTGTCTATGTACAACAACGAAGATCTTGCCTTCGTCGTGTCGGAAGAGTTGGAGAAGATGAAGCAGGCTCACAACAAATAAGGATTGCTCGTATTCGCATTAGGAATGCATGGGTATCAGTGCGTATAAGTTTACTGCAAATATGGAATAGTAAGCCATGATTGACCGATTCTAACCTACATCAAGGAGTATATTTGCATATGAAACGCATTCTGATTGCCACTGCTCTCCTCTGCTTGCTTGCCGCAAGCATTCAGCCAGCCGCATACGCCGGACAGGGTCCCGCATTTCACTTTGGATTCAAGAAGAGTGTAAACGGCAAGCTTCCTTCGATTGACGAGGAAGGCTTCAAACCGACGATTGAGAAGCACGGAGCTATTTTTCTCGGTGATACAAACAAAAAAATGATTTACTTAACCTTCGATAATGGATATGAAAATGGATACACAGCTCAAATTCTGGATACGTTGAAGGCGAAGAAGGTTCCAGCCATCTTTTTCGTTACTGGACATTATGTAAATACACAGCCAGATCTGTTGAAGCGAATGATTAATGAGGGACATCTGATCGGCAATCACTCGTGGAGTCATCCAGATATGACTACCATATCGGATGAACAGATTCGAACCGAGCTGGATAAGGTCAAACAGGCTGTATCAGCTGTCACGGGCAAGCAGGATATGCCTTTTCTGCGACCACCACGTGGTATCTTTAATGACCGGACTCTGGCCATCACGAAGAATATGGGGTACACGAATGTATTCTGGTCCGTGGCTTACTTGGATTGGGATGTTAATGCCCAACGGGGAACGAGCTATGCATATGATAAGGTTGTAAAGCAACTTCATCCTGGTGCGGTCATTCTGCTACACTCCATATCGAAGGATAATGCCGGGGCTCTAGGTGCCATTATTGATGGCGCACGTCAACAAGGATATGAATTTGCAAGCCTCGATCAACTCAACGTGCAGAAATCCAAATAGAAGTTATCTTCACTTGCTCATCACAAGCTGATGATGTGCTATTAAGGGCTGGGGACGGTTATTCGTCCACAGCCTTTTTAAGTTGATAATCATGATTTTTATTTCAAGATGGGAGCAGTTGGTGTATACTAGCACATTGTGATTACCATTTCATTCATATACCGAGGTGTCTTCTGCTCATGTCTTCAAGAAAACCATCGCAACTGTATGCCCTGCTCATCGTTGGTATGATCGCAATCTCTTTCTCTGCCATTTTTGTGAAATGGTCAACTGCCCCCGCCGCTGTCATTGGCATGTATCGTCTCTTGATAACGAATATCGTGCTTCTGCCCTGGGCGTGGACATATCGATCCGAATGGAACTCTGTTCAGCGCAATGATTGGTTGCGGCTGTGCCTGTCAGGCTTCTTCCTCGGTTTGCACTTTCTCCTCTGGATGGAGTCGCTGCGCTATACGACGGTAGCCAGCTCGACCGTTCTGCTTGCCTTGGAACCTATTCTTGTGATGGCCGGTTCATTCTGGATTTTCAAACAACGATCGACGAGCAATTCATTAATCGGTATCGGGATTGCTCTATGCGGCATGCTGCTCATTGGCTGGGGTGATATGGCCATTTCCGGGAAAGCGTTATATGGAGATATTTTATCTATCCTGGGTACGATTTCGGTCGTCATACACATGCTGCTAGGTCAGGATTTGCGACAGCGCGTCTCGTCTTATGTATATAACTTTACCGTTTTTCTCGTAGCTGGTCTGGCGTTGGCTGTTTACAACCTTTCCGCAGGCTACTCCTTTATTCGATATGAAGCTAGAGAAAGGCTCTTATTCGCATTAATGGCTGTCATCCCAACCGTGCTTGGACATATGCTGTTCAACTGGTTGTTGAAGTACATCAGTGCCACATCGATTTCGATGAGTGTGCTCGGCGAGCCTGTAGGTGCTACCGTTCTCGCGTGGCTTCTATTGGGAGAATCATTAACGACTACCCAATTTATTGCCTGTGTGCTTCTCATTGCTGGGGTATGGATATTCCTCATGAGTGAACGACGGGAGAACCACTCCACTCCGGCCGCAGCAATGGACGCGAACACGACTCGTTCGGTATCCTAATCAACTACATTCCATTCAATCGTATCATTCAACCGTTTACGACAAAAAGCCGATACTCGCAGATGCGAATATCGGCTTCTTCTATCCTTACTGCCCTATCTGAACGCTGGAGAGAAATTACTTCTTGACGTAGTACACCGGCTTCACACATACCGGCTTGGACACATCAACGGAATGTCCAGTAGAGGTAATCATACCTGTCGACTTATCTACACGGAATACGACAATATTGTTCGAGTCCCGATTAGCAACCAGCAAATACGCTCCTCCAGGTGTCAATGCAAAATGACGGGGATGACCTCCCTCAGTTGAAACAAATTGTACAGTCGTCAACTTGCCAGTGTCAGGCTGTACTTCGTATACAACGATACTGTCGTGTCCACGATTGGATCCATACAAGTACTTTCCATCTTCTGAAATGGCGATCTCTGCACAGTAGCTCTCGCCATCGAAGTCCACAGGAAGTGTCGACACCGTCTCAATCGCATGGAGCTCACCATTGCTCGCATCGTATGAGAACACACTCACCGTTGAATTCAATTCATTGATGACGTAGACGAATTGACCATTCGGGTGGAATGTCAAATGACGCGGCCCAGATCCTGCTGGAACCTCATATTCACCGTGCGGAACAAGCACGTGGCGCTCCTTATCTATGGAATAGCACTTCACCCGGTCAATCCCCAAGTCAGACACGTAGATATACTTCTCATCTGGACTGAAAAATGCAGAATGCGGATGCGGCTGGTTCTGATTCGGATGCGGGCCATGGCCGTGATGCTGCTGTACATCAAGCTGGCTTCCTACTTGTCCATCTTCTAGGAGCTCTACCAATCCAATGCGGCCGCCATGATAGCTGGCAACAATCAGGTAACGGCTCTGAGAGTCTCGTTGAATATGGCATGTCGGAGCATCAAGTGAGAAGGCGCGGTTCAATTGCGTCAGCTTGCCTGAAGCTGTATCTATTGCGAAGCTAACTACCTCCGCCGTCTTCGAACCATCTTCAATGACACATTCTCCAATGGAATAGAGCTTCTGCTGATCAACATCGACATTGATGAACGTTGGATTTTTCAACCCTGCTGCTTCATCCAGCTTCGTCAATTGACCAGTATTCTCATCCATCGAGTATACATAAAGTCCAGAAGAATCTGCTTCAGCATACGATCCAACAAACACTAACATACGTTGTTCCATGTATGTAACTCCCTTCGGTGTTGTCCTTATGTAATATAGGAACTGATATTGTGTCTCTACTTTACACTTGGTACAGCGGAATATCAACATCCGAGGCTCAATCAACACAATCAAATAAAGAGAGAGCCACCAATTGGCGCTCTCCTCTTTTACGTTGCTTATATGTGCTCAGGGATAATGCCTGCTGGGATTTTCCCATCTGGCCCTAAGTAATATCGATGTGTTGGTGTCAGCTTCTCATCAAGCTCGTACACAAGCGGTGTCCCTGTTGGTATGTTCAAATCTGCAATGCCGTCGGCAGGGATGTTGTCCAGATACTTCACAAGCGCCCGCAGTGTATTGCCATGAGCAGCAATGATGACCCGCTCCCCTGCTTGAATTGCCGGAGCAATGGTCTCATGCCAATAAGCAAGCACTCGCTTCTCCGTATCTTCCAAGTTCTCTGTTAGCGGGAATTGACCCGGCTGCAAGGAAGCATATTTCCGATCTGCTGCTTCATAGCGTGAATCGGTCGGCTCCAATGCAGGTGGACGTACATCCACTGACCGCCGCCACAGATGAACCTGCTCTTCCCCATACTTCTCTGCTGTCTCTGCCTTATTCAATCCTTGCAGTGCCCCATAGTGACGTTCATTCAGCTTCCATGTATGGTGGATAGGAATCCACATCTGATCCATCTCATGCAGTGCGATCCATAGGGTTCGTATGGCCCGCTTCAGCACAGAAGTATACGCAGTGTCAAAGACGAATCCATGCTGGCGCAATATCTCACCCGCCTGTCTCGCTTCAACGAGACCTTGTTCAGACAGATCGACGTCCGTCCAACCTGTAAATCTATTTTCCAAATTCCATACGCTTTGTCCATGTCGAATCAGTACAAGTTTAGCCATTTGTTGCCCCTTTCTGTGAGCGAGCCACGTTCATGCTATGTTAGATAATCATATTTGATCATGTCCTTCTATTCTTTTTTTAACCAAAATGAAAGGGTATGAAACAATAATGAAAACCAATGTAATCCATATAGATTTATCCCCTACTCCTGGCTACCGCTCGGCCACAGAGTCGATTACGTCTAACAGCTGATCGATCGCATCGTCTTGACGATAATGCTTCATCTTATCCCGCATCACTTCTTTATTGGCATAAGCGCTATGAATGGCGTCCATAAATGCGGTTCCTTCCATTTCTTCTTCAAGCAGTACATGGCAATAACCGGCGGATTGAAAAGAGCTGGCATTCTGTATTTGATCTCCTCTGCTCGCCTTCATAGATAATGGGATCAACAGCATAGGAATCTGCAGCTTTAAATACTCAAATATTGCATTGGAACCTGCTCTTGAAATGACCAATTCAGCAGCTGCAAGCGCATCGCCAAGCTCTTCCTTCATATATTCGTATTGTCGATAGCCGCGATACGTAATGGAAGAATCGATATTCCCTTTTCCACATATATGTATAATCTGATATTGTTCCAGTAACTTCGGCAGGCTGCTCCGAATTCGCTCATTCAATCGTTTAGAGCCTTGACTTCCGCCCATGAAGAGGAGTACTGGCTTCGTACGCGTAAAGCCGCATGCATTCAACCCTCTGGATCTACTGCCCAGCAGCAGCTCAGAACGAACAACTGCTCCCACATAGATAGACTTTCGCTGCTTCACATGTTCTATCGTCTCCGGAAACGTAACACATACCTTCGTGGCAAAGGGCAAGGCCATCTGATTCGCCAATCCCGGAGTAAGGTCTGATTCATGAATGATAACCGGTACACGATTCAGCCAAGCACCAATAACAACGGGGACAGATACAAATCCCCCCTTAGAGAAGACCACCTCAGGCCGATATGTACGGATATATTGATACGCCTGCCATGTCCCCTTCAATACACGGAATGGATCCTTCACATTGTTCCAGTCCCAATATCGGCGCAGCTTGCCCGTTGCAATCTTGCAGTATTCTACCCCATCTAAGCCAGCAATCAGTTCTGCCTCGATTCCATGTCGGGAACCAATGTATCGTACTTCCCATCCTCTGTTGATAAACTTAGGGATGAGAGCAAGGTTCACAGCCACATGTCCTGTCGTTCCTCCACCAGTAAAAAGGATGCGTCTTGTCACATTCAGGCACCTCGCCTTCTATCTGTAAATGGACCGATCCGCACAACGCGTATCTCTAAGAACTCACCTGCTCATAAAAAATGATTCGGTTGCCAAATGGATCAGAGACACACATTTCATGTTCATCCGGATCAAGTCCAGGTTTCGCGTATTTATACTGCTTGCCGCACATCTCAGCGTGCAGCTGCCGTATATGGCTAACTTCAATTCGTACTGCCGAGCCAGGACAGCAATCCCCATGATGCTCTGATAAATGAAGTATGCAATTGCCGCGGGCAACCTGCATGTACAATGGGAAATCATCTCCGTAACGATGCTCCCACTCCATACGGAACCCTAAGAAATCTACGTAAAATTCACGTGCTTTATGCTCATTGAATATTCGCAATATCGGTATTGCTGGTCGAAACGAAATATCCTCCATGAAAACTCCCCCTATTCAACTCAAGATATCAGAATGATATACTATCGAAATGATACCACAATTTGGTTGCACACTCACAATGTTCCCGCTTCGTTCGTTGCGATCCCATTCCCCTTTATTCGTCTTCTTGACTGACTCTTGACAGCTAATTCCTTCAACAAAAACAGCACAAGAGCAGTAGCTCCTGTGCCGTTATCATTGCGTTTCATGAATAAATCAGCCTATTAATTGCGATTGTTCCATGCGCATTAATTTCTAATGGGATTTCAGTACATGATCAAGCTGACCTCAGCATGCACTCTACCTCCGTCAAGATTTCACTCTAGCAGTGACTTAACATCCTCGACAATCTTATCTTCTGGCGGTTCTAATCCATTGTAGCGAGTGAGCACGGTCCCCTCTTGATCAACGAGGAAGACTGAGGTGGTATGGATCACCTGATCATCGCCTTCCACCTTCTGCACTTGTGATTTGAACATCTCAAGACTGTATTTTTCAATCGCTGCCTGACTGTAACCCGTGACAAAGCGCCAATGAGTCGTATCAGCCTTATATTTACCAAGGAACTCCTTAATCTTCGCCGGCGTATCAATAGAAGGGTCGACACTGAATGATAGTATATGTACGTCTTCAATTCCCTTTTCTTTTAGCTTCTGTTGAATTTCTGTCAGGTTGAAGGTCATAGGTGGACATACCGTAGTGCAGCTTGTAAACGCAAAGTTAACAAGCCATATCTTACCTTTCATTTGTTCGGTACGAAAAGGCTGTCCGTCTTGATCAACCGCCTCAAATGCAGTAACTTTCCAGTCGTAATCATTCGGCTTCGGCTTGCCGCCACAAGCGACTAGAACGATTATAATCATAGTTATTACACTACTTACAAGTATCTTCTTCATACCGACCTCCACATTACGATACCACATCGTTTTTACTCCTATTGTATCGTAATTGCAAGTATATTTTTACCATCTTCGCCCTATTAAGCTACGATATTGTGACATTTTCATGCATACATTCGAGTGTGCAAAAAAACACTCCCCGCTTATTGGCGAAGAGTGCTTGGTGTACTTCCGGACAATGCTTCAATAGATTTGCATAGGCGCTCATACAAGGAAGTCCGAGGTGCAATCTCTTTCAAATTTAACAGCATTCCAAGCAAAATCACCTTACGGGGACGTACTTGCAGCAGTTCTTCTTCTAGCACTTGAATAGAATCCATAACATCTTGCTTATTCCAGCTTTCCTTCTCTGTCGAATCAATGTCCATGCTCTCTACAGCCTCACGCAGTTGCTTCACAAGCACAAGCGGATGCAATTGCTTTGGCTTCAAATGCTCCTCATCCCCGAAGCCGAACATGCTTCCATTCAGTAGCGGCTCCGGTCCATACTTCAACATCCCCTCGGCTACATAATCCATGATTGTAACAATGAACCTGCTGATGCTGTCCATCTCGATGGGAACATCGTCGAATAGCTTCATATACATATAGGTAAAAATCAGACTGCTGAGCAATGTTGCGCTGTCAAGCATATAAGGGCTGAATTGCTCCCCATATATATCTTGTAAGGATTCCATCAGCGTCTCTACATTAAACTTACTCATTTGCTGCATGTGTTCACGAAGCTCTTTGCTTGTGGTATGCTCCGTATTATCCCGCATCTGCATCTTGATAAATTCAGGATGTTCGTTCCAGATGTGAATATAAACCCCGATTTTGCTTACTAATCTTTCACGAGGATTGGGCTGTTTCTCGCGCTCCACCATCAGCAAGCGATCCTTCAATAATTTGGATTGATACATGAAGATGTTCAGCAGCAGCTCATCCTTGGAACTATAATATTGATACACACTTCCTTTTGACATTTTACAGAAGGAAGCGACTTCCTGCATCGTCGTCTGTACGTATCCCTTGGATGCAAACAATTTCATAGCCGACAATAGAATCTGCTTCTTCTTCTCTGGCATATGTTCTTCCATTGCTGTCCTCCACACTTCATTCCTAATAAGTTCTTAATATGACTACTGAGTTCTCAATATCATAACAAAAAGTGGCCATTACCTGCAACCACAGGGGATTGGACATATGAAGATAAGCTTATCACCTACTCTTATTGAGCCATGATACACTTGTTATCGAACCATTTCTCCGCGTTCTGCTGCAGTGGAATAAGTTGCTTCCCGCTTCCAGCCAACAAGCATGCCCGCACTTGCAAGCAACACAATGGCGCCGAATGCATAGGGGATCTGAACATGAACATCAAACAGGATTCCTGCAATCGCTGGCCCAATAATATTTCCAAGACTCATATAAGCATTGTTCATTCCTGCAACGAACCCTTGCTCATTCCCTGCCATCTTCGACAATAACGTATTGATAGCAGGCCGTACGATGGATGTTGCCACGAAGAACAACATCGTAACAAAGAAAATAAGAAAATAATTCGAAACGAACAATAGCAAAATCATACTGATGGCAGATAATCCAAACATCGTGAGCAGAATCTTCTTCTCACCAAATGTTCGCAACAGGCGCTCAATTAGGACAGCTTGACAGATGACTCCGATTATCGCACCTAGTGTAATCATTAAGGAAATATCCTTCGGCGTAAATCCATATTTCACATCAACATACAAACCAAATATCGCTTCAAAATTCTGCAATCCGAACGTTAATGCGAACACCAGCACAAGCAGCATGAAATACGGCGCCTTCGCAGAAGCGGCCATCTGTCGGAGCAAATTATCCTTCTTCTTCGTGTTGCTTCTCGCTGCCATCCGTTCCTCGACAGACAGAGATTCTGGCAGGAACAACAAAGAGACTACCGTGGACAATCCAGCAAGTGCTGCTGCTGCGTAAAAAGGAACTCGTATTCCGTACTCCGCCAACATGCCTCCGATACCAGGCCCTATGACAACGCCGAGCGTCATGGAAGCCATCAGCATGCCGAGCCCCTTCCCCCGTTTCTCTTCCGTCGTAATGTCCGCTACATAGGCCATCATCGGAGGTGTCATTAACGCTGCTGACATTCCGCCTAGCAGTCGTGATACATACAACATCCACATGTGTTCAGCCATACCGAACAGTAGCTGTGAAACGGTAAATAATCCAATTCCCGTTACGATTAGCAGCTTCCTGCCATATTTGTCTGACAACTCGCCTGCAATCGGCGAGCACAGAAATTGCGTTAATCCAAATGCCGCCACCAAATACCCCATTGCTTGACCCGTAGCCCCAAACGCCGTCACATATTTCGGCATAATCGGAATGATCAGCCCCATTCCAACCATAGCAATGAACATGTTGACCATGAGGATAACAAGCGAACCTGAACCTTGCTTTTTTGTTGACAATGTTCTCCACCTCTCCTAAGAACCCGAAAGTTTTATTTATGACTAAACAGTCAAAACCCATAGTACTCTACTCGACTCCAGAATGTCAAACTCCATTGCCAATCCCTGTGCTCCCCATACTTCTGTTGCCATCTACAAAAAAAGCCCTCAGACGAGGTAACTCGCCGAGGGCTGCCGTTCAATTCATGAGATTGAAAGATTATAGATATAATGGGATCAGACATGTTGAATTCCTTCACCCTTGCTATCAAGCTCCTTAAGGAAGTTATACAGGCAGAAGGTGTTTCCTCCTGACCTTGTGCAGAACAATTGTCTGGTTCCGCTAAATATATTCCCTTAGATAGTGGTTGATGCGTCCTCTGCAGTCACCGGAGAAGCAACTGTATCAATGGACTGCGGCGTCACCTCGGCTGGACGGCTTTCGTGACTGCCTCCTTGCAAATTCAAACCAATTACGCCGAGAATAATAAGCAAGATCGATACAACCTTAATCCAAGACATTGACTCAGAGAAGAAATAATATCCGATAACGGCAATGGCTGCAGTACCAACACCCGACCATATCGCATAAGCGACACTAACATTAATCTGCTTCAGTGAGAAATTCAAGCTCGTAAACGCAAGCAAATAACAAACAATCATGAGAATGGAAGGAACCGGTCTTGTGAAACCGTTCGACATCTTCATTGAGATGGTTCCGATAATCTCCAATGTAATCGCACCGATTAAGTAAAGCCAACTCATCATAATTGCATCACAGCATTTCCCCCAAATCTATCGTTCTTCGCCTATTGACTTCACGAAGAATAGGCACAATAGAGCTATTATGTTGCATCACGAGCACCTTGTCAAACAGCATAGCCACTCGCCCCAAATTAGGCGTTCTCTTCCCTCCATTCGTCTAGTCACCATGCTTCTGACCTACATACACTTATAACGTAAGATAATTGCATGACGAAAGGAGCCAATGAACATGTCCGAAGTATGTGGTTCAGTTGGAGGCTTTTGTGGTGGAGGTTTTACTAGCATCGGCGTAATTCTCGTTCTCTTCATTTTACTCGTCATTATTACCCGTTCCTTTGGCTGCGGTTTCGGTTTCTAATTTACGCCAACAACCCCGGCTGTTGCAGCCGGGGTTGTTCTTCTATCTCCTACTTCTTCACCTATTAGATTCAAATAATGCGTCTGCGATATAGTGCCCTTGAGCACACCCGCCCGGTATGGCGAACAATGCACTCGCTACCGTCTTCGTAGATTCGTTCATCTTGTCCTTCTGTCCAAGCATTTTTAACATCTGACAAGCTGTTTATATGGATTCATTCATAAAGGAACCGTCATTCATCCATGATCGTTCTATATACTTCTTTCCTGCGGTGATCACTGCATGATCGCTGCAAAATGGATATGGTCATGTATTCAATGCTGCGTTCCATCATAGCTAAGCCTCGCTTTGGCTTTAGGTTTTATCATTGCACATGCCATACCTGCAAAGATGAGAACGATTCCCCCTATCTGCATCCCTGTCGGCCGAAATCCAGTGATCCACGTATCCAGTAAAATTGCCACGGCGGGATCGAGAAATACGAGTACTGAAATGACTCGTGTAGGCAGCTCTCGCAAACTGTCAAAAAACAATAAATATACAAATCCGGTATGAATGAACCCAGTCGCCACGATTGCGAACCAATTGCTCCATGTTAATGCACCATAAGACGACATATCAACGAACGGCAGCAGCAGCACGATCCCAAGGCTAGTCTGCACAATCGTAATCGCATACCCACTTAGTTGGACAACACCCTTGCCTAACAATGTGGTCATTGCATAAAACACGGCTGCCATGAATGCCCACACTACCCCTGATGTGAACAGCTCATCCATGCTTGCGCCTCCTTCGATACCGATAACAAGAACAGTACCGACGAAGCATATCCCCACAGATAAAATAGACCAGACCGTTAATTTTTCCTTGAATAAGATACTTCCAACTAGCACGACAATTACCGGAGCCAAATGATATATCGATATCGCAATCGTAATCGACATCCACTCGAAGGACTTAAACAAGAACACCCAATTGCCCACAAGAAATACACCGCAAGCTATCGTTTGCAGCAATTCCCGTTTGCTCCACTGTTCACGCCGGTATTGGCCTGAAGCCGCCCAGCAAATTCCCAGAAATAATGTTGCGCAAATGCATCGTATGAAGACAAGCTCCATTGACGGTAATCCAGTATGCTCGGAGAAAAATCCGATAGAGCCAAAGATGCACATGGATATGATCATTTTCATCATTGGCAGCGAGTTATTCCATTTCAAGACGATGACAACCTCCTTAATGTACCTCTCCTGGTGAATGAATTTCATAGAACGCAGCCTTACTACCCTTCTACATTTTACCACATGTAATATATATAAAAAGAAGGGACAAGCTGTGCATCGCCTATCCCTTCCCTATAATCAACCTATCTCTGTTATTCAGATGCTTTTACCGCCCTTGTCTTCCCCTGCCACTTGTTCTTAATCGAATGAATGATTTGGGCAATCGCGCCATCACCAGTTACATTAGCAGCCGTACCGAAGCTGTCCTGTGCAATATACAGTGCAATGGCAAGACTAATCATTGCTTCATCGAAGCCGAGCATGGATTGGAACAATCCGGTTGCCGCCATGACGCCGCCGCCAGGAACACTTGGTGCTGCAATCATCGATATGCCTAACATGAAGATGAACGGCATCATTGTGCTTACCGATAATGGCGCGCCATTAATGTACATGATCGCACTTGCTACGGAAGTAATCGTAACCGTTGAGCCAGTAATATGAATCGTTGCACATAACGGTACCACGAAGTTTGATACTTCTTCATCGGTACCAAGCTTCTTCACTTGAGACATGGTCACGGGTATCGTTGCCGAAGAAGACTGCGTCCCTAGCGCTGTTAAATACGCCGGGAGCATCGTACGCAGCATCGAGATTGGGTTGCGCTTGTTCAATATGCCCGCGATCGTATACTGTCCAACAATGACCACAGCATGCAGCAATAATATGACAAGGAAAACTTTAAGGAACACTTGCAGAATGAATGCAACCTCGCCTGCTTGTGTCATGTTCATAAAGATACCCGCAATGTGGAACGGCAATAGTGGAATCAATATCGCATTGATTACCTTGCCTACAATCTCCTTGAACTCCAACGATGCGGTAAGCAAGACATTAGACTTCACAAACGTAATGCCGACGCCGATAACGAAGGACAGCAGCAGAGCAGTCATAATGTCGAATACCGGGGGCATGTCCAATTTGAAGTAACTTGTTAACAGCATCTCTTCTGGATTGCTCGCCCGAAGGCCAGATGCTCCAGACAGCAGCCACGGGAATGTTGTCTTGGCGACGCCGTATGCCAGCATGCCAGACAATACCGTGGATACATATACAATCAATGCCGTTATGCCAAGAAGCTTGCCAGCTCCTCTCCCCAACTCTCCAATGCCTGGAATAATAAAGCCAAGAATGATTAACGGGATGAGAAAGCTCAAAAATTGCCCGAATAAATGATTAAACGTAGCAAATATTCTTATAAACCAATCTGGCATAATTAGTCCCGCTCCAGTGCCGAGCAGGATTGCGATAATAATACGCGGTAATAATCCTAGTTTCCTCATAATGTACTCCCCTCCAGTGCACGCAAACAAACCAATATATATGTCCTCACACAGTATACATATGTATTCTTCTTGAACACATTGTCCATATTAGCACACAACGAACGAGAACAACACTGACAAATTGAGGTATTCATTGCTCAACTATAGGATGTACTCGTCCCCTTGAATCCATGATAACTGATTCAAGCATTCTCATTAACTTGGCGATACGATCATTTCAAGATTATGCTTCGCTGCTCATATGTGGTAATGTGATAGAGAGACAACTGCAGCGTTGCTGCAGCAAGGACAAGGAGGAAATATTTTGAATCGCACAAAATCCATTACATTCTTCACGCTCATGCTAGTCGTACTGCTTATCGTCGCTGGCTGCGGCAATAAGCCAAGTACTGGACAGAGTGGAGCAGCAGACACAACCAAGCCTGGACAAGAGACTAACAAGGAAGCTCCGAAAGAAAACAGCGATAGCAAAAAGTCTTCCGATTCCAAAAATCCGATTGTCACGATCGAAATGGAAAGCGGAGACAGCATTGAAATTGAGCTGTACCCTGACAAGGCTCCTAACACCGTAAACAACTTTATTTCTCTCGTGAACAAAGGATTTTATGACGGGACGATCTTCCATCGTGTTATTCCAGGATTTATGATTCAAGGAGGAGATCCTCAAGGCATCGGTATTGGCGGGCCTGGTTATGGCATTAAGGGAGAATTTGCGAACAATGGAGTAGAAAATGACCTGAAGCATACGGAAGGCGTATTATCAATGGCACGCTCTCAGGATCCGAATTCAGCAGGATCCCAATTCTTCATCATGGTAGCAGACGCACCACACTTGGATGGGGATTACGCGGCCTTTGGCAAAGTGATCAAAGGGATGGAAATCGCGCAAGCGATCGTGAATGTACCAACTGGGGCTAACGACAAGCCGGAGAAAGACCAAAAAATGAAAAAGGTTACTGTAAATACATTCGGCATCACGTATCCGGAGCCTGAAAAAATTCAAAGCTAACTCATAAGCTACTATATTTGATAACAGGGACAATAGAAGGCTGGCTCCTTCTTTTGTCCCTGTTCTATTTTATATAACCCATCAATGGGAATCACGTAATCATGCTGATGTGCTGGTGAGCACTCTATTTATCGGCTTAAGGTGATTTCGCAGCCTAAGGAACGTTGTAAGGAGACAGGGGCTGCACTACTTCCGTGCGCCCCGTTGTCCTTTGCTGGCATTGCTGCGAGATGAACGAGATTGGATCGACGGCTGTGACTTGCGTACTGGCTTTCCAGAATGACGGCGACCTTCTGCTTTTGCACGATTTCCTTTTGTGAGCGCAATTGGGCCCATTAATGACTGAAAAGTGCTGTACATGGATCGTGCTTGCTGGAACATGCCGAACATCTTCTGAATTTTGCCGAACGTATTCATCAAATCATCGATTCCATACTGTCTGTTCAATGAAGTGTAAGAACCACCGCCTGCGTTGCCTGCAGCTTCTTGATTCGCAACTGCATTGGATGCAGAGGGATCCGTTGGGGTTGTCAGCCCCATTACATTTTGATTCATGTAAGGCGCAGATGCTTTCGTTCTGCCCGGCTTGCTGATAGATCGTGAGGCTGCTCTAGGCGAGGCGGACAGCTTGTGCTTGGGTTTCGAGCCTTTGCGTCGAGACGTTCTCATGATGACGACCATCCTTTACCTCTGCTTGTATGGGTGATTCCACTCTTGGTAGAGCGGAAGCCTTACAAGATAATCTATGCACTCCCGCAACAGCTCGTATAGGTATCTATCTCTTTATTCGTATTTTTGTGCCATTACCCAACTAGGGGTCTGATCTTAGGAAATACTTGCAAGGCGTTATGATAAAATACTTCCTCATGATGACGTTCCGGAATGACTGCTTTTATAAAGTCAATGTAGGTTCCAATCGGTGCAAGTGGCCAATCTGTTCCGAAGAGCAGCTTATCATAGCGGTCACAATACACGATGGCGTGGCGCAAATGCTGAAAAAATAATGGCGACTCCTCGTCCAAACGCGCAAATCGCCTTGAATCTCCCACAAGCAGCCCCGACAGATCTGCATACACGTTTCGATTCTTATATACGACCTCTGCTCCGTCCAGTACCCATGGATCACCGAAGTGTGCCATCATCATCGTCACATCACGATGCTTCACGGCCACTTCATCAATCGTTAACGGATGGGCGTATTTCAGCAGCCCCCGTTCTGAATACGTATCTCCACAGTGGAATACAACCGGAACCTCGTACTTGGCAGCCAACTCATATACCCGATCATAGACACTGTCGAATGCATAGAATGGATAATAGCCAAGATATAATTTCAATCCCACTGCTTGCGGCTTCTGCAGTTCGAGCTCTGTCCGTGCCCATGCCTCTTCACCGCATTGATAGGGATTAATGCCAATACAATAAGCAATCGAAGGAGGGAGCACATCCACAAGATCAAGTACCATCGGGTTATGGGCCTCAGCATCAGGGAATCCCTCTGCTTTCGTCTCTGCCAGCCCCATTCCGATACCGAAGACAACACCATGCTGTGCGTATTCTTGCAGAAGCCCCTTCACACTGTAATCTACCTTGGATAATTCGTCTGCCGTACGCTGGAACTCCTTGATTCGGGACAGGTGCATATGGGCATCAATGATTTTCACCCCTTGACCACCTCCGGCTCAGATTCCGGAAAACGAATAGCACGAAGATCGGTTAGCGCCTCCGGTTCGATTCTTTCCATCGAGAACATCAGCATAACGGGAGAAGTACGCTGAGTATGACCGTTCGGGATGTGCAGCTTGTGAATCACATTTGTATGTGTCACTTCTTTATTGGCATACACGCTCGAGCGAGAAATCGTATGATCCGTAACGATGTGCATAATGGCTGTCTTATCCCTGGAACCGAATCGATAATCAGAATTTTCATATACATCGACAACTCCCTTACCTTGAGGGAAAGCGATTGGCTTTCCGTTCGAAGAATGCGCTTCGAGCCAGCTATTTTGCTCAGGTTCCCCGTTATTAATGAACATTTCTTGCTCCAATCGATCATTCAAATAAGCTTGAGAAGCTTGATGCACATCTGTGAATTGGCATAATATCGGTACACCTGGCAACAGTAAATAATAATTGCTCAATCGAATCCCCTTATACTTTTCATGCTCACGAATATGAAGATCAACCCGAATTCCCTGCCATTCATTACGATGCTGATCAAACAGCTTAACAAATTGTGCAGACCGTTCTTGTTTTAAGGCTGACAGCATCGTAAGCTGATCGAGGCTGGAATAAAGCCCACCAACAAATGGATTCCACCATGACTTAACGTCCCGAGCTGGGAAATTACTCATTAACCATTCTTCCCCTTCAACTTCGAGCGAGAACAGAGAAGAATAATAGTCAGGTGCCGCTTTCATCCGAATAACTCCGTTATCAACCGTGTATACGGTATACTCCGACTCCACCGTCTCGGTGCAATCAATCGGGCTCGATAACTGACGAAAGATTGCTGAATGATACTGCCCTAGTTCTACATCCAAGCATGTGTGAGCATCAACAACATCAATCGATTGAAGAAGTGGCCGCAACGTCACGCTTGCTTGCGTCACCTCCTCTTCAGGCGATATGGAGCACTGGGCTTCAATCTCTGCCGAATAGCGGTATGACATCTGCACATTGCCACTCCATATGCCATGTTTCCGATCCTCCAAGATCATGGTAGGTTCGCCCTTCACGAACGGATTCCGATCTACTGGCTGCAGATGCGTCTGAGGGGTAAGTTCGATATGCTCATCCCATCCCTCCTGCATGGAGCAAGCTCGAAATGCCTTCCAATCCACAAAGCTTCCCAGTGAAATGAATATGGGCTCACTCTTCACTGTCTTCCAAGCATCAAGCATCCCTATATTCGTATCCAAATCCATATACCAGCCTTGAAACTTCAATTCGTATTTCTTACCCCAGCTTATCCCGATCGGCAGCTCGTCTCCGCGGCTGAATAACCAACGTTCCGTTATTAGGTTGCTATCCCAGAACTCATATTCACTTCCGATAGAATCATTCATTTCTACAAACTGACCCGCATAAGGAATGATTGCGCGGTAGAGATCATGACGAACGGATTGGGATATCCATAAATCTTCAAGCAGCGGCTTATCCCCTTCATTCGCTGCTTCGAACCAGCGTTCAACGATGCCATCGCCATGAAGCCGAGTCATTACTTTCAATAAGACGCCCGGGAAAGCTGAGGAGCGGTAATGCACTTCCTTCACCACGGCTCCGTTCTCTTCTCTTGCAAAAGACACATGACTAGGCGCTGCCTTGGAGAACTCATCCGAAAATGGCTTGCCTAGTTTCGGAAATAAGAGACTCATGTGCTTGTCCATTCCGACGCAGCTAAGCGTTGTGTCGTTATGCTCCTTCATGAGAGATACTGCATATTTTCCATGTCCAATCTGCCATCCTGAGTTGCAACGCCCCCCGTAAGCTGCACCTATCCCTGGGAATGACGCACTGATTAACGGAAGGAATGACAATGATTCTCCAGACCCTGTCTCAACTTGTATAAGAAGCTCGGTTTGGTAATAACCGAATTGAAGAACTTGATACCGGAGTGGAATGGACTTGCAGGAGAGCGGCTCGATCTGAATTTCGAACTGGCTGTGCTCCCAATCGATCTGATCTTGAGAAGGGAGCATGAAACGGAACGTCGCTGGCTCTGCCAGGTGACTTGCGATGTCAAGATAGGCAACGCCTTGCTTCCTATGGAAGGCGCCGAGATCAGGAAGCCTCAATTCCACAGCAGCGGGCTGTTTCGGAACAACACCGACTCGGAACTGTGCGGATTTCCCATTGATCAACAGCTCTGTACATACAGTTGGAGTCGTTCTCCACTGGCTGATTTCCTCCTGCAATTGCTGAACATTGAATTCTGCCTGGAGGGTTGCTTCTCCAATCACATCAATTGATGACTGCCAATCAAAATGAATATTGCGATCACTCTTCCCTTGAAGTTCGATGTGAAGAGGTTTCCCTGACTTATTTACGAGATGGTAGTGAATCGAGTAGGTTCTTCCGCAAATCAGATCCGGCTGCGCGATCTCGGCCGTCAATATATAATCATCCGTATCAATCAGCCTCATACCGCGTCCTCTTCGTTCAAATTCCACTCTCAGCTTCTTGCCGGACTTCTCCCACTCATACCGATAATAGTCGAACCCATTCTGCTTGATGCCGTCAGGTGCGAGGGTGATTTCTCTCACGGAATCCTGATACCAATCAAAATACTCAAAATGAGATGCCAATGCTTCTGTGCGGACTACCGTTGGGATAAAGTTCATGAGATGTGTCGTTTCATCCCGATCCTCCCAGAAGAACCCGCATTTTTTATATAAAGGAACCGCCTTCGTATTGCTTTGCCACGTGTACAAATCCAATCTTGGCCATCCTAATGTAATCGTGTCATCAATGACTTGAAGTAAGAGCTGCTTGCCAATCTTCTGCCCATGATAGTCGGGATGGACATTTAATAAATGCACATACAGTGCGCCCGTGTCTTCCCGATACTCGCATATTTTGCAATAGCCTACGACCCGTTCGCCGTCTACCGCTAAGTATAAGGCTAGAGTATCCGCACTCTCCTCCCTCTGCCGCACTTGCTGTGCCGTCATCCTTGAATTTCCGCCGCCGAATGATTCATGACTATCATTCCACATGTCGGCAATCGCTGCTGCCAATTCGGGTCGATACTTCTCAATTTGGATTGTACGAATCATACCGCAACCTCCCAAGATTACTTCAACTAGAGCTAGCGGAGATGCCATTATATGACATCACCACTGTTGATTATATCATCATATCAGTGGATAAATGTTACATTTGAAATACACTTTCGAAATCACGTTCTCCCTCGTAAAACAGTCCAAAATCTAGTTGACAAGCTCAATCGTGAACAGCTACGATATGATTGTTTATATGTCCATATATTGGAATTTACATCGTCGCCATCCTTACGATTCCCTGACTTTGGACGTTCCTTTCATTCACTGCAACTCATTTGTTGTTTAGCTTCGAATGCATAATTGAATCCCCCTCTAGCGTATATTGAGGAATTTCCAATTTGTAGATCTAGAATATACGTTCTCAATCACAGTACATAGCGTCTTAGGTAGATTGGATGTGGAACTAGTATGAAAATACGGAGAACAAGACCGGACTTTCTCCTACTGCTGCTAACTGTCTTATTGGTAAGCTTCGGAATCATGATGACATTTAGCGCAAGCTCATATACTGCGCTGCAATATTATAAACAACCTTGGTATTTCGTTGATCGCCAGCTCGGATTTGCCTGTGTTGGATTCGTTCTTATGCTGCTGTTTATGTGCATCCCCTACCCGAAACTCAAGAAGCTATCTGTCCTACTTGTCTTCGGCTCCATTGCCACCTTACTGCTCGTCCTGCTCATTGGCAAGGATGTAAATGGTGCAAGGCGCTGGCTTATGATAGGCGGCTTCACCATACAACCGACAGAGTTCATCAAACTATTTGTGCTGCTATATGCATCTATTCTCATTGCCCGCAAGGGAGACAAGATTCGCAGCTTCAAGCTCGGGCTACTTCCACTCCTATTCGTGGTTGGCTGCATCGCCTTATTAATATTGAAACAGCCAGATTTCGGATCTTCCCTGCTTATCATCATTGTAACCGGGGTTCTCATCTATGTCGGTGGTGCAAAGCTGTCCCATCTTCGTTCGATCCTGCTAGGACTGACGCCCATTATCATATTCCTAGCCGTGTTCAAAAGCTATCGGTTGAAGCGGATTACTTCCTTTATGAATCCGTGGGACGATCCTGATGGAAGCGGCTATCAGCTGATTCAATCATTATATGCTGTATCCCATGGCGGGATTGCTGGGACTGGATTTGGGCAGAGCATACAGAAGATGTCTTACCTGCCAGAGGCACACACAGATTTCATTTTCTCCATCATTGCGGAGGAATGGGGGTTATCAGGTACAATCTGTTTTCTCTTGCTCTACTTCCTCTTCCTGGCTCGTGGACTGCTTGTAGCCTTGCGTTGCAATGAACCGTTCGGACTAATCCTAGGTACGGGGATTATTTCTATGATAGGCATTCAACTTGTGATGAACATAGGCGCTGCCACAGGATTTCTGCCGATTACAGGTATCCCGCTTCCCTTCATCAGCTATGGAGGCTCTTCCCTGATTGTATGTATGACTTCGGTTGGCATGCTGCTGAACATCTCTCGCTACACCTATGAGACTCAACAGGCTGAAAGTGAAAATATAAAGAGGAAAACGAGGTTTACTCATGAAAGAAAGATTGGAGCGTATTAACTATGTCATTAGCTGTTGGTATCGATCGGTCTCGTTCTAAGTAAAAGCAGCTGCCAGAAATCCGAAAGCGGCTAACACTTATCTGAATCGAATCCATATAGCCTGCCATCATGATACTGTTGCACACTGTTGCTTTACCATGAAGCACGTTGAGGCTACACGGATAAGAACACGAACTTTAGAACATGCCAAAAAACCCGCGACTCCGCGGGTATCTTTATGTATTCGACTTGCGGTACAACATGCAGCCGTGCATCGCCTAGTCTGTTTATATTTCTTTGTTCGAATCCTGACCAATGGTCATACGATATTTCAATTCCGTAATATTTTGCTCCATTTTACGAACGATTTCCTCAATAAATTTGACATCCACAGACGGCTCCGTGTTTACGATTTCTTCACGTTCACGATGCATCATTGAGATCTTATTTGCTCGTTCTTGCAGCTTCAATTCCTTGTATTTCTCCAACAGATCAGAGATTACCGCATAGAATTGGCTGTAATCCTTAATAATATCATCCAAGAATGCATCTACTTCATCGGGATCATATCCACGGAATTTGATCTGAAAATCCTTCTGATGAATGGTGAATGCATCCAGCGTAATTCCTAGCTGCTCAAACAATTCCTTCTGATGATCATATTGATCGTTCTTATTCTCTTCCATCTCTGTTCCTCCGTTCCATGCCAACCGGATCGCCTTCCTATTCCAAGTTGCGATCGATTTTATCTAAAGAACACACTATCAGCACTAACCGAACATTTCAAGTGTTTCCTTGTAACCTGTAAGTAAATGGCAATAAAAATCCTCCTTAGCCCGCGTCAAATCGGAAAATGCCCCAGTCTTGTATGATAAGACTGAGGCAAGGTGCCTGCACGATTACACGGTATCGTTGTCCTTCGCTGCGGAACGGTTCGCTCCCGTTTGTTCGAAAGCTTCTGCACTAAACTCCACATTATTGGCCTGCTCAGGAACAGGAAGCTTATTCAGCTTCGTGGATTGAACCTCTGCTTTTGTAGCAACTTGATCATCATGAGATTGCTTGTTGTTCATTGCTGCCCCTCCTTTCCCTAACCTAGGATCGAAGGTTATTATGTGCATGAACATGCATTTCCATACCTATCCATCACATTGTTCGTAGTGGATTAGGAATTCACTACAGCAGCATTCCCGTTTATATAAGTCCGTTCTTGCAGTGAGATTTCGATAATACGATGAAGCAGCTCACCGTACGATATCCCCGCTGCTTGTGCACTTTTAGGCAATAAGCTGTTTTTCGTCAACCCAGGAAGCGTATTGACTTCAATCACGTACGGAGTTCCTTGATGTAAAATCATATCAATACGAGCGTACACACTGCATTGCGCAGCTTCATATACGCCAAGTGCAGTCCGGCTAACCTGCTGCATCACTTGCTCCGGCAGCTCGATAACTACCTCGTCCGCACCACCATCTTCGTACTTGGAGGTATAATCGAAAAATTCCCCCTTCGGCTTAATCGATAGAATTGGCAGCATTGCTCCATCTAATATGGAGCATGTGATCTCTTCGCCTCGAATATATTGCTCAATCAGCACTTCCGAATCATATTGGAACGCTTCCTCTAAGGCCGCGACAAGCGCATCACGATTGTGCACCAACTGTACACCGATGCTGGATCCGCCTGCGTTTGGCTTAATGACGAGCGGATAACCTAGGTCTGCCTCAATCCGATCAATATCATAAGCGGAATTCGATCGCAGCATAAGCCAATCCGCTGTTGCGAAGCCTTCAAACTTCACCAGCTTCTTCGTCAGCAGCTTATTCATACATAAACTGCTTGATAATATCCCGCCCCCGGTGTACGGAATCCCAAGCGTATCAAGTGTTCCTTGAATGGTGCCGTCTTCACCGAACGCCCCATGCAACGCGAGGAGCGCGATATCAATCCCTGCAACCTTGTCAATCAGCTCTGCCTTGCTGTTCAATACAATAGGTACCGCCTCATACTTGCCAGTTAAGTGTTTCATCATTTCCTGACCTGTCATAAGCGAGACGTCCCGTTCTGTAGACACGCCCCCCATAATGATACCAACCTTCATCTGTTATCCCCCCTGGATGATTTGCTTTATTACGTTCCCTATGATTCGAGTCCCTCGCTCGATGTCTGGCTCCGATACGCGTGAAAATCCAATTCGGAATGTGTTGGCGCCTCCTCCATCTGTGTAGAATCGGCTTCCAGGTGTAAATAGAACGCCCTGTTCACGGCACTTCATAAGTACATCCTCAACATTAACCGAAGGATCCAGTTCAATAAATAAGTGGAGTCCACCATCGCCCCATAATCTGCGGAGTGGAATATGTTGTTCACAACACTGTACAGCCCATTCGTACTTGCGTTTATATACGGATTTGGCTTTTTTCAAATAAGATTCAAAATGCCCATTGTGTAAGTATTGATAGAGTACCGCTTGATCCAATGTTGAGGTATGGATCGTTCGAGCCCTCTTCATACTAACGAGATATGAAATGAGCTGCTCATCTGCAATAATCCAGCCGATTCTCATCCCTGGAAACAGAATTTTAGAGAAACTCCCAATATAGATAACATGATTAGCCCCGCCAGCGCAGGCAATAAGTGGTGCGACATGCGCACCTGAATAGCGCAGTTCCTCACTAAAGCCGTCTTCGATTACGGGTATGCCGTGCTTGGCAAATAAGCGTATTGCAGTCATCCGCTTGCTAGGAGACATCACGACTCCAGTAGGATTCTGATAGGATGGGATTAAGTATGCCAGATCATAGGAACGTTCCTCTAAGGCGTTCGTTACCTGTTCCATGTTCATCCCATCGTGCTCCATCGCAATGCCTTCGATCTTAAGGCCATGCATCTTGAACAATTTGATGGCACTATGATGGGTAGGATTCTCACAAATGACACGCCCATGACGCTTATCCATAGCAGATAGGACAATATCGAGTCCTTCCGTGAAGCCGTTCGTAATGAGCATATCCTTGCCCTTCATATCAATGCCCTTAGATTCCATATATCGCTTCAACTCTTCAATTAGCGGCTGATATCCCTGAGCATATCCGTAATTCAGCATAATCTCGCCTTCGGCTGCAATACGGTCTACCAATGCCTGCTTAACATATTGAAGTGGAAATAATGATTCATCTGGCGCAATACTCATAAACGAGATCATTCCGCGCTCGCCGCGTACACCGTGTTTCATCACATCCATGCGCTCAGCAGTTTGCGCCTTCTCGCTCATTCTCTTGTTCCAGTCCATATTTGCTACAATTGTATCGGCTCGTTCAGCAGGTGAAGCATAGCTGCCCTGCCCAGGGATTGAATAGATGAGCCCTTCATCAGCAAGTTCTTGATAAGCTGCAATAACGGTGTTGCGGCTTACACCCCATACATTGCCAAGCTCCCTTGTCGAGGGAAGCTTCTGATCAGCTGTAAGCCATCCGCGATTAATGAGCAGTCGCAAATAATCTCTAACTTGCAAATAAGCTGGTCTCCCTGGGATCAGCTTAAAATCTTGGAACATGTGCTCAACTCCCCTTTCTTATCTTGGCACAAACCCTTCCAATTGAGAAGAACCACATTCAGGTTATTTTACAACCGATGCGGTTCTTAGTCGATGTGATAGTGGAATCTAGCACTCTGCTGTAGTAAACTAGTAATGCATCATCCAGATATGATTTGGACGAGCTCTAGGAAGCAACACGATTACTATTAATATTGACTACTACATTGGAGTGATTGCTTGTGACAACGTTACCATTGAATGAACGTGGAATTCCGGCAAGCCGCATCGTGCTTGGCTGCATGGGAATGGGCGGAAGCTGGGATAATGAGCCGTATACAAATGAACATGTGAAGCGTGCGGAAGCTGCTATTGAAGCGGCGCTTGAGATTGGCATCAACATGTTCGACCATGCGAATATTTACTCCCGCGGCAAAGCGGAGCAAGTATTTGGCGACGTGCTGAAAGCGCAACCAGGATTACGCGAGAAGATTATTATCCAATCCAAATGCGGCATTCGTTTCGCTGATGGTGATATTCCGGGAAGATATGATTTCTCCAAGTCTCACATCTTAGAGAGTGTCGACGGCATTCTTAGTCGTCTCGGTATTGAATACTTGGACATATTGCTGCTGCACCGTCCTGATCCTCTGATGGAACCGGAAGAAGTCGCTGAAGCTTTCAACCAATTGAAGCAATCCGGCAAAGTGCGTCATTTCGGCGTATCCAATATGAGTGCTGGTCAGATTCGACTTCTGCAATCATGCTTCAATGAACCGTTCGTTGCAAATCAGTTGGAAATGAGCTTAGCCCGCTATGGCTGGCTGGATGCAGGCGTGCACGTGAATCAAGCAGCTTCTGCTGACGATACCTTCCCAGATGGAACGCTCGAGTACTGCCGCATGAATGGCATTCAAATTCAATCTTGGGGACCGCTGGCGCAAGGCTTGTACTCTGGACGAAATCTTGACAATGAACCCGAATCGGTTCAAGCTACCGCTAAGCTTGTTCAGAAGCTAGCTTCTCAATACAACACAACTTGCGAAGCGATTGTACTTGCATGGCTAATGAGACATCCGACACATATTCAGCCCGTAATTGGTACTGTTAATCCAGAGCGGATCCGCGCTTGCAAGGATGCAACTTCCATTACATTGTCACGTGAAGAATGGTATTCCCTCTACGTCAGCACGAGAGGCCGTATGCTGCCTTAATCATCGTTGACACAGCGATATAGATGACTGAAACAAGCGGCATCCGGATGGATGCCGCTTTTCTTCTGTTGAATACGATTTTTTCGTTCAATATCGTAAATTCAAGATGATTCAATGTACATAATGATTCGATGTGCATATTGACAAATAATTATTTATGTGTTATGATTAAATATTTATCTATTGATATTAAATTCCATCCGTGATAAAACATACTATGCTAAGACGTAATGGCAAGCCTTACTCACGATGGAGGGATATACAATGATCGTTGCACCAGGAATCATGATGTTAGAGTTGGAATCTGAAGGCATCGGAGGACCAGTAGCACTTCATCCTACTCTAATATGGGATGAAGAGGATGCAATACTAATCGACACTGGGATGCCAGGGGATTGGATTCGAATCCAGCAGGCGATGCAAGAAGCAGGCGTGCCGCTAGATCGATTGCATGCTGTCCTGCTTACCCATCAAGACCTCGATCATATCGGGAGTCTGCCTGATGTGGTATCATCCAAGAACGGCAATCTCGAAGTGATAGCGCACCACGAAGACGCCCCCTACATAGAAGGCAAATATCCACTCATTAAGACAAGCCATGAAGCTATGGCGAAGCTTCTGCCGCTGCTGCCAGATGAACATCGTCCTAAGGTTCTGGCCATGTGCGATATGCATCCATCAGCGAACGTAACCCGATTAATTACGGATAATGAAGTTCTTCCTTACTGCGGCGGAATCCACATTATCCACACGCCTGGCCATACAGCAGGGCATGTCAGCGTCTATTTGGAACGCAGCCGTATCTTGATAGCCGGCGACGCGATGATAAGCGTCGATGGAATGCTGCAGGGTCCCGTCCCGCATGCAACACTGGACATGGACAGTGCAATTCACTCTCTCGACAAGCTGACCAAATATCCGATTGACACCGTCATCTGTTATCATGGCGGTCTGTCCGAACAGAACATACACCATCAGATCCTGCAACTATCACATTCGTCGATAACGAAGCCGTAATAAAGAGGGCAGCTAACCAACATCCTATTGTGGTTAGCTGCCCTCTTCTTTCCTTTTGACATCAGCACACCATACACTTTTCAATCGGATAATGTAAAAACCACCTCACTGGTTCCTACTCTTACATTTCCTGCTCGCTCATAGAAATATTGATTATTATGTATTGACCTTCACATCATGTCATCCTTTACACTATATTTGTGGCCGCATTATGAAGGAGTTGGTACCAACAATGCATATTCGTGAATTATCTAAGCTTACAGGAGTCAGTCTTCGTTCCCTGCGTTATTACGAGCAGAAGCATCTGCTGTCCCCCGCTCGTTCAGAGAATGGGTATCGCATATACGAAGACATCGATGTCCAGCGCGTTCAGCTGATCCAGTTATTCTTGAAGCTTGGAGTTAGCACTGATGAGATAGCACTCCTGATTCAGAACTGTGAAGGGTTGCCAGGGCGTAACAGCAATAACAGCAATAACAGCAATAACAGCAATAATAGCAATCATCAAGCTGAATGCGCTGCAGCATTTTATGAAGAACGACTTCAGGAGATAAGAGAACAGATTCAATTATTACGAGAAGCAGAGCTGCAACTAGAAAAACTAGTTACTCATTGGAAGTAACATATCACAGACAATTAATATTGTAATTTGAGAAGAAACGAGGGATTTCCTTTGCTGTTTTTGGATCATGTTACACTTGCAGTACCTAATTTGTCTCAGGCAGTCCATCTTATTCAAGAGACTACCGGCATTATATTTACGAAGCAAGTCATTCCGTTCCCAGGAACAATTGGGCAGGTTGCCTATTTAAGAGAGGGATTTATTGAACTCATCGCCTTAGAGGATTTAGAAGAAGCACAGAAGACGCCATTGGGCTCTGCATTCGCTGCATTTGCCTCTCAGCGTGCAGGGATTTTCGGAGTCGCATTAGAAGTAACAGGAGGTTTGCCTTCATTTATTGAACCTGCAAGAAGTCTAGGAATACCTTACATAGGACCTAACCATCAACTCGCTCCAGTAGAAGACGGAACCAGCATCTCTTTTCAGACAGCCTACATTGGACTACAAATGCCGTGGTTAATCGAGTACGAGCATTCGCGTGTCTGGCCTAGTTCATATACATTGACTGGAGTCGAAATTCAAACAACGAATATTGAAGAGGATCTATCTGTATATTCCAGCGCCTACCAGCTGCAATCATCCATTGCAACAGATTCCGGCAGCCTGGATCGGATATTCTTGCTTGATCGTGGTTGGCTATCACTTCGTCATACCGATACAAATGAAACATCAGGGTTTAACGCCGTTGTCTTGAAGAAGGATAGCGATACATTCCGTATTCTATGTACATCTCAGGGTGTACAAGTAACTTCGTAAGGATGCTGGCTTCATAAGCTCCCTATTATACCATCATAAATTCAATACTCGTTTTTTGATTGATTTTATTCGAATTTATTTTGATCTAACTTTCACATAGGTTGAATTTGGTGTATGATGGGTAATAGTGGAATTCAAGGAGGTATGATATGATCTTACGACGTCTTGCAATTGGGCTCGTTCTCATTGTACTTTCAGTATTGTATGTGTACATTTGGCAAAATGGAGATCTCCACTCCTTATTCAACATCAATTGCTAATTAGGTTTAGGGTTGTGGGTAGTTGGTTCCCTTTTCTCGGGTCTATTCCAGGATGATACGAAGCTTAAATTTAATATGGGTCACATTCCGGAAGAAGACCATCGAAGAAATATTAAATTTAGCGGTACGATGTTTTTAATTGGGCTGCCGTGTATTGTAACATCCATCATTATCTTTACTTTTGTCCTATAAGCGAGCGGCTTAATCATCATATAAGAAAGAGAGGATGTTAGCCCCATCTACTTGGTGGGCACATCCTCTCTTTGTATTATTGATACATAACTGTGAATTGAACGATTGAATAGCGGTATAACTACACATACACCTGGTGCAAATATTGCTCGAGCCTCTCCTTCACCTGTGGCCATTCCTCATCAACTATGCTGTACACATTCGAGTCGCGAATATACCCGTCTTCCATCACCCGATGTCGGCGCAATTTCCCTTCGTATACGGCTCCTAACCGCTGAATGGCGCGATTCGAGCGCTCATTGCGCACATCTGCCGTCAGCTGAACACGAATCGTATGCAGCTGTTCAAAGCAATATTGCAGCAGCAAATACTTGCACTCTGTATTGATGCGAGTACGCCATACAGAAGGATGATACCATGTGCCGCCAATCTCGGCATATCGATGCAAGGCAGACATATTCATTATTCTCGTTGCGCCAATAATTCGCTCTGTAAGCTGATCAATGACAACGAATGGATACTCAGTCCCCTTCTCGCGGTTCAGAACAGCATCATGAATCACTCGTTCTGCATCCGTAAGACTGCGGATGGTGCGCGGCAAGTAGTGCCAAATATCAGGATGAGATGCTGCTTCATATAAATCTTCCTTATGTTCAGGAAGCATCGGGATCAGCTTAGCACTGCTCCCCGTCAGCTCGAACAATTGATTGTTCATTCGTATCCATTCCCCCGAAGGTCTGATAGGTATAGAGTGCAGTCTGTAACTTGTCTATGTATTGCTGCTCATGACTTGAACACATAAATTGAATTGAAGGGCGAACTGACGTATCTGATGACTGCTTAAGCTGGTTTTCCTGCATTACTTGTGCTAGACGCTGCACGGTGCCATGGCTGCCGTCTATAAGCTGGATATGAGCAGGGATAATGTCTCTCAATATGTGCTTGTAATAGGGATAATGCGTACACCCTAACACAATTGTTCCATACTGATTCAAATCCAATCCAGCAAGCTTATGCACGAAGTAGTCTCCTATCACTCCCTTATCAAAGTTTAACTGCTCGCAATATTCTACCAATTCCGGCAAGGGAATCGAATCCACAATATGTTCTTCGTCAATTCGACTGATTAATGTATGGTATTTGTTCTGACTTAAGGTTAAAGCTGTCGCGAATACAAGCACACGCTTGCCATTGTCGCGGTTCATTTCCACGGCAGGCTTGACTGCTGGTTCCATCCCGATGATCGGAATGTCGTACTTCCGTCTTAGTTCAGACGCTGCGATGCTTGTCGCTGTATTGCACGCAATAACAAGCGCCTTAACATTGTGCTGCATGATGTCTTCCACAGCTGAATGTACATGGCGCATTACTTCAGATTGAGATTTCGTCCCATAAGGGACATGCAGCGTATCTGCATAGAATAAATATTGTTCATGCGGCATATGCTTCATAGCCTCAGCCAACACGGTTATTCCACCGATTCCAGAATCAAAAAAAGCGATTGTCATTCCATTCACCTAGCATTCTTATTAGCATTGCAACATCTAGTTGTCGATGCTTATATTGTACTCCTTTTCGGCGGTGAATCCTATCGAAATTTGTCAGAAAGCAAATGAAAAAACCTGCTGCACCAGCATGATACCGGTACAGCAGGTTCTTAGATTCTCAACCTATTGTTCCTTCAACTATTCATCTATCAGCTTCGTGTACTGCTCTGCATTCAGCAAGTGCTTCACAGCTTCCTCAACGCTGCCTTCTACTTCAACTTCTGCAATCCATCCATCTTCGTAGGGGCTGCTGTTCACAAGCTCTGGCGACGCTTCCAATCCATCATTGACCTTCGTAATTGTTCCGGATACCGGACAGTACAACTCAGATACGGTCTTCACCGATTCAATTGATCCCATGCTGTCCCCTGCGGACAAGCTGGTTCCTACTGGCGGAAATTCGATGAATACGATGTCTCCCAGCTGGGATTGTGCATGATCTGTAATGCCAACCCGTACCGTATTGCCTTCTATGGCAACTACCCATTCATGCTCTTCACTATACAACAATCCATTCTTCACTTCACTCATGTCAACGCCCCATTTCATTCATAATGTCATTCATCAGGCCGTCTATCCAATCGAGATCGTAAAAATGGACAGGAAGCGGCCTTGTCGCCTTGTTCTCTGTCCTCGGTACCTGAGAGTTCCCGTTCCTCCACAGCCACAACTGCGGTTGAACTTACCCCTTTGGCGGCATAGAAAATGCACTCTCCAGAGCTGCGTCAGAATGGCGGTTATGGAACCTGAGAGATTCATTGCCAATCGGCGGCTGGCAACTTGCTCCTTCGGTGTTGACAATCGCAATTGTCAAACTCTCCCGACCTTCCTCGTTCGCGAATTACGATTAAACTGGGTAATTATAACACCATTAGATTATTGCAAGATATGCATGATTGTCAATATGACAAGCTATGAAATCAGTTGTGAAGAAAATATCAATTGACAAAGTGTGGAAAGCTCAACTAATGTAGAGATGACAGCTGAAAATGGCGAATGATGGTAAAGGGAGAGACTGCTGAGACATAGCAGCGCCGAAGGAGTAAGCCTGAATGGGTGAATCTCTCAGGCAAAAGGACTTTTACCGGACGCACCTCTGGAGAGCACTGCTATTCATGAAAACGAATACAGTCACCCAAGGGGAAAGTCGATGGTAGACACGGAAACAAACAATTTGTTTGCGACAATCGGCGACACTCTCAGGTACAAAGGACAGAGCGAGAGAATGAGAGGATGCGATGCATCCACTTTTCTTTCGGCTGTCCTTTTTATGTTCGTATACCGATAATTAGTCCAAATACGCGTATCGAGGTGAATTCATGAGTCAATTGAAGAGAACGCCAATATTTGATCAATACTCTGCTTATCCGGGTGCACGCTGCATTGACTTCGGCGGCTGGGAGCTCCCTGTTCAATTTATCGGCATTCAGCGAGAGCATGAAGCAGTTCGTACACATGCAGGTCTATTCGATGTCTCCCATATGGGTGAATTTATCGTAAGCGGCCCTGCCTCCCTGACATTTCTTCAACAGATGACAACAAATGATGTATCGCGGCTCGAGGATGGCAAAGCACAATATACGCTGATGTGCTACCCTGATGGAGGAGTTGTCGATGATATTCTCATTTATCAGATGAAGAGCGACCGTTACATGCTCGTCGTTAATGCCTCCAACATCGATAAAGACTACGCATGGCTGCAGAAACACCTGATTCATGGCGTTACCTTGACCAATGTATCGAATCGCACAGCATTGCTTGCCCTTCAAGGGCCGAATGCCCAAGCTATTCTTGCTGCGGTAACTGAAGCACCTATTGATTCGCTCACACCATTCCATTTCCTATCAGATGCACAAGTCTGCGGCGTATCAACATTGCTGTCTCGCTCAGGCTATACCGGTGAAGATGGCTTCGAACTCTACTTGTCCGTAGAGGATGCAGCACACGTATGGAATGAACTGATTCGCGCGGGCGAACCGTTCGGCTTGCTCCCAGCAGGGCTTGGTGCTAGAGATACCTTGCGCTTCGAGGCACGTCTCCCCCTCTATGGACAAGAAATTACAGCCGATATCTCGCCGCTTGAGGCAGGACTAGCACGATTCGTCAAGCTGGATAAGGGCGACTTCATCGGCCGTGTAGCATTAACGAAGCAGAAGACCGATGGACCGGCACGAAAGCTGGTTGGCATTGAGATGATCGACAAAGGCATTCCTCGCTCCCATTATCCAGTGCTTGCAGATGGGCGCGTGATCGGAGAAGTTACAACAGGAACACAGTCGCCGACATTAAAGCGCAATCTAGGGCTGGCCTTGATTGAATCCGCATTCTCTGAATTGGATACAGAAATTCTTGTCGAAATTCGCGGCAAGCAGTTGAAAGCCCGCGTCGTCTCGACTCCATTTTATAAACGAATCCCGACCCCTGCCAAAGGAGCGAATCCATCATGAAGCATCGTTACATTCCAGTGACGGAACAAGATCAGGCTGACATGCTGCAGCAGATCGGCATCTCTTCCATTGACGAGCTATTCCGCGATATCCCAGCCTCCATTCGTTACAATGGAGTACTGCCAATGTCTGAACCATTAGATGAAGCAGCCATGATGAAGCATATGAAGGAATTGGCCTCCCGCAATGCTAACAGTGAGAGCCATACCAGCTTCCTTGGTGCTGGAATATACGATCATCATATCCCTGTAGTCATTCAGCATCTAGTCTCTAGATCAGAGTTCTATACAGCCTATACACCCTATCAACCTGAAATCAGTCAGGGTGAATTGCAAGCAATCTTTGAATTTCAATCCTATATATGCGAGTTGACTGGTATGGCTGTTGCCAATGCCAGCATGTATGATGGCGCTACTGCACTTGCAGAAGCTGGAGCACTGGCGGTTGGCGCAACGAAGCGCAAGCAGCTTGTCATCTCGAGCACTGTCCATCCAGAAGCGAGACAGATTGTTCGCACAATGGCTCGAGGACTTAATGTTGAAGTAGTCGAGATTGGATATCAAGACGGCGTGACTGACCTTGCTCAGCTGGAGCGTGCTGTCACGGACGAGACTGCTGCCGTACTGATTCAGTCCCCGAACTTCTTCGGATGCATTGAAGATGTGCGCGCCATTGAACCGATTGCACATGCAAATAAAGGCCTGCTCATCATGAGTACGAATCCACTGAGTCTTGCTATGTTGGAGAGCCCTGGCAAACTAGGTGTCGACGTATGTGTTGGAGATGCCCAGCCGCTTGGCATTGCAGCATCTTACGGCGGTCCTACATGCGGTTTCTTTGCCGTTGCAGAGCCCTATATGCGCCGCATCCCAGGCAGAATTGTCGGCTTGACCAAGGATCTGGATGGCAAGCGTGGATTTGTTCTTACACTCCAAGCGAGAGAACAGCATATTCGTCGCGAGAAGGCGACATCCAACATCTGCTCGAACCAAGCACTTCTTGCTCTTGCTGCTTCCGTCTATATGTCCGTCATGGGCAAGATGGGAATGCAAGAGGTATCGAAGCTCAATATACAGAAGTCTCATTATGCAGCTGCTTACATCAACAACAAGCCCAATCTTGGATTAGCGTTCCAAGCGCCTTATTTCAATGAATTCGTACTTCGTCTCCCGCAAGATACTGACATGGATCGATTGCAGTCTCTGCTCCTGGACAACGGATTCATTGGCGGCTTGGATCTTGGCCGCTTCTATCCTGAACTGGAAGGACATATGCTCATTGCGGTCACGGAGAAAAAATCCAAATCAGACATCGAACAATTTATTGACCTGCTGGAGGTGAGCTGCGTATGAAACCGGAACAAGCACTAATATTTGAATTGAGTCATCCTGGGCGTATTGCCTATTCCTTACCTGAATGTGATGTTCCAGAAATCGAGATTCAAGAGCTTATCCCAACTTCGATGCTGCGCAGTCAAGAGGCCGAGCTGCCTGAAGTGTATGAGGTTGATGTGATTCGACATTATACCGCCTTATCACGCCGCAACTTCGGCGTAGATAATGGTTTCTACCCACTCGGCTCTTGTACGATGAAATATAATCCGAAAATTAACGAGGATGCAGCAAGGCTGACAGGTCTCGCAGCAATCCATCCTTATCAACCTACAAGCACGGTGCAAGGGGCTCTAGAGCTGCTGTACACGCTGCAAGAGGATCTCGCTACCTTAACTGGTATGGATAAGGTCACGCTTCAGCCTGCGGCAGGCGCGCATGGAGAATGGACGGGGTTGATGATGATCCGTGCTTACCATGAGAGCCGCGGCGAGCAGCGGACGAAAGTAATCGTTCCTGATTCCTCTCATGGTACGAACCCCGCTAGTGCAACTGTAGCTGGCTTAGATACGATTACAATACCGTCTAACGAACAAGGATTCGTTGATCTGGAAGCACTCAGAGCCGCTGTTGGATCTGATACGGCAGCATTGATGCTCACGAACCCGAGCACGCTCGGATTGTTCGAAGAGCATATTGTCGAGATCGCGAGCATTGTTCATGAAGCTGGCGGATTGCTCTATTATGATGGCGCTAACTCCAATGCCATTATGGGCATTACGCGTCCTGGGGATATGGGCTTTGATGTTGTCCATTTGAATTTGCACAAGACGATGAGCACGCCTCATGGCGGCGGCGGCCCTGGTGCTGGCCCTGTTGGCGTGAAGAGCAAGCTGATTCCATTCCTCCCTTCCCCTACGGTGATGAAGCTTGAGGATGGTTCATATGAATTCGATCAAGGCTCTCCGCTGTCCATGGGACGAGTCAAGGCCTATAACGGTAACTTCGGTATCCTCTTGCGCGCCTATGTATATATTCGCACTTACGGTCCAGAAGGGCTGCGCCGTGTATCTGAATGCGCGGTACTGAATGCCAACTACATGATGCACCGTCTGGCGCCTTATTACGATATTCCATATCCAGGCGTGTGCAAGCATGAGTTTGTGATGTCAGGCAAAGGGTTGAAGCAGTACGGTGTGCGGACGCTGGATGTTGCCAAACGCCTTCTTGACTTCGGCTTCCATCCGCCAACCATCTACTTCCCGCTCAATGTCGAGGAATGTATGATGATCGAGCCTACGGAAACAGAGAGCAAGCAGACGCTGGATCGCTTCATCGATGTAATGATCCAGATCGCACAGGAAGCGAAGGAACAACCTGAACTGCTGCTGAATGCACCGCATTATACGGATGTGAAGCGACTAGATGAAACCCAAGCCGCGCGGAAGCCTGTATTGAACTGTGCTTGTAATTAATTAGTAATAAGCAGCAACATGCAAAATGCCCCGAGCGCCTACCGACAATTCGGTTACGGCACTCGGGGCATTTCATTATTGGACGAAATGTAACTTACCTTCAGTCCTTCAGTATTACAACTTTAGATTGCTTTAATTATTTCTTCGCTCGGCTAACATAGAATTTAATCTTGTCACCCTTCTTCGCAGCTCCACCAGCAGGAACCTCTTGCTTAAATACTTTCCCTGCTTCCTGTTCATCCGAGTTCTCGAGAACATACTCATATTTCAAGCCGCTTGCAAGAACCTGCTTCTCCGCTTCTTCCTTCGACAAGCCCACTAAGTTAGGAACAGCAATCTCACCAGAATTCGGCGGTTCCGTCGTTGTATTCGTGTTCGGATCCGGCTGCTGGCCATCAGGCTGCTGACCGTCTGGTGGCGTTGTCGTGTCTGACGTTGTCCCTGTCTGACCATCATGAGCGCCGTTATTCGTCGTTCCAGAATCTGTTGTATGATCGTCAGGTTTCTTCTCTGGCGTCGTAGGCGGAGTTACACTCGTATTGTTCGAGTTGGAATCCCTATTACGGTCACGGTCACGCTCAGTCGACTTCCGATCCGAATCATCCGATTTCTTCTCCGTCTCGCGTTCTTGAGAGGAATTATCATTGGATGAATTATTATTGTTATCCGTCGCTGGCGGCTCTGTTACGTTTGTAGAAGAGCCGGAGTCCTGTTGGCTTGCATCTGAATCCGTTCCCGGCTCTGTTGCTGGATTCTCAGTTGCAACCTGATCGGTAGACTCTGGAGCATCAGTAGATATCGCTGCATCATTTGCCTTCGACAAGGAGTTTGCCAACATGACTGCTCCGCCCAATACGCAAATAAATACAGCAGCACATGCAAGAATGAGTATCATTTTCTTGCGGCCCACATTCTCCGCGTTATCCGCTTCATAAGGTGCGGCTTCTTCTTCCTCCGCCTCTTCCTCAGCAGTGATGAGCAGCTCTGGATCCACTTTCGGAACGGGCGGCGTATAAATGCCCCCAATTGTCTTCACAGGGATGTTCGGCGAATCCATAATCTCGCGGAGCGTCAGCATGAAGGAAAACTGCGAGATTTCTCCTAAATAGACACTCTGTACGAGAGACAACAGCGCTTCCTTCTGACCTGGAGACAGTTCCTTCAATGCACCGGCCAAGCGCGACTCATACATTTCATAGTATTGAGGCACATTCAAATGCAGTGTGCTCAGCTGATACAGCAAGTAGCACAGTCCCAATGTACCGCAGCGCTCGGTCGGTGCCTCTGACCAATAGTTCATCACAAGAACTTGATGATCCTCCGTAATCCACAAGTTGTCGACAGATACGGAGAAGTTCGTAATATTCGATTCCAGCGCATCTTGAATCGCCTTACCAACTTCATATAACAAGGACAGCGTCTTGTTGGCACTCAGCGCGTGATGCTGTATGTACTTCGCCAGCGGCATTCCGTTATAGGAGGTGAACACCACGAAGAAATCACTGCCGGACGTCCCTGCATTCAGCATATGGAAGAATCGATTATTTGAAAAATGCGAGATTTGACCAAACGCTTTCTTGCATTGCTCAGCCTTATCCAGTCCCTTATTCTCTACCAAATATATAAATACATCTCTCTTAAGTGACAAATCTATGGCTTCATATAAAACTCCATCTGCCAAATGCAAAATTACCTTGCATAATTGATAACGTTCCCCAATGTAAGCACTCATATGTCTTGCTCCTCCGCGATTCATGCTTGGAAGCCCAACGCTGAACGTCGAGCTCTCCTAAGACATTATGAAGCAAATTATGATTTTTTGCAAAACTTGCATTAACGAAACATTGTGCAGCTATTTGCCAATTCCTTAAACTATCGCCTACATAGCTTAATCTGGCTCATTTTCGCAAATTTTTCAGATTATTTTCTTCCATCATTTTCATTAACGATTCATCAACATTTCGTCATCAATTTATCGTGATTTATTCGTTGTCTAGTCGTTGCTGAATCATTGATTTGACATCGTTTCATCATCGTTCGTCATTGTTCGTCATTGTTTAATCATCATTGTATCACCATCGGTCGCTCTCAATTTTACATTTGCAACGTCTTCACTACATCTCTCCATTGCTTGATCAACTGCTCCATCTTGTCATGTGCCCCTTGAACTTCCCCCATTCGTGCTGCTTGCCCTGCCCATAATGACATATATTGAGGATTATTGGTTCGAGCAGCCGACTGTCTAACGCCTCTCGTAAGTTCATTCATAATTGGATAAGCAGGTATGGAATCGTGATAAGTCTCTAGCCTGCGAATGAGATCATTCCGTATTCCTCTTGCAGGCTTGCCTGAGATTGTCCTCGTAATGACCGTACTGCATTCGTCAGATGCGCGAATGGCCGCTTGATAAGCGGGATGTGCCCCACTCTCCTTGCACAGCAGGAAAGCACTCCCTAACTGTGCTGCTTGTGCTCCAAGGGCCATGACCGCCGCTATCCCGCGTCCATCCATTATACCGCCGGCAGCAATGACGGGAACCGATACCTGATCAGCAATAAGAGGAACTAACGCCAATGTGCCGATTAGAGCTGAATAGGGGTCTCCTGCAAATGTTCCGCGATGCCCGCCTGCCTCACTGCCTTGAGCCACGATCATATCGATACCTGCAGCTTCAAGCTGTTTCGCCTCGGCAACATGTGTTGCTGTTCCTATTAAGAGGATGCCAGCTTCTCTCAATTGACGAATATAGTTCTCATCGAGAATTCCGAATGTAAAGCTGAGAATCGGAACGTTCTCTTCAAGAATGACTTGAATCTGGTTATGAAAAGTTAGCCGATAAGCTGACTCATCAAAGCAGTATGTCACTTTGCTTCTATCTTTGCTTCTACCCTCGCTGATTTCTTGACCTTGCTGATTCAGATGTCTATCGATATTCTGCAAATCTTCCATCACTGCATCCGATATATGCTGATCAATCCCGGCTGGTTCTGGTATGAATAGATTTACTGCAAAGGGCTTGCTCGTAAGCTGTTTGATTGCCCGAATTGCTTTTCGCATCTGTTCAGGCTGCATGTATCCCGCTCCCAGCGTCCCGAGCCCTCCAGCGCTCGATACAGCCGCTACAAGTTCAGGTGTGGTTGCTCCCCCTGCCATCCCTGCTTGAATAATTGGGTATTGGATGCCTAATCGATGGATTATCGTATTAGTCTTATTCAATCTATCACTCACGATTCAATCTTCCCTTCTGCACCAAGGATTTGAACATCGATCATGCTATTTTCGTACATGTACGAGATCGCCTCGTTCCACACTCCTACCCTTCGACGAAAGAGATGGAATTTCCTGTATAATGACCACTTTCACTTGTTCTGACTCCGTGCATAATTGATGCATTGACATAATGTGTTTCCCATCAGTGTCATCGTGCGTACAATGTCTATGAATCATAGCAGGGTTTAGAATTGCTGGTCGGATAAGCGTAAACCGTGTACCATCATCACTGTCGAGAAGCGCACTCACGATATTCAGAACGCGATAATGATCAATCCAACTAGAATGATAATTTCACGGAAAAGATGGCAACGTTTCCACCCTTCGCGCATATGATAAATATAAATATTTTTGCATCGGGGAAAGTTTTTGTTGCCCAACAAACATAGTTGACCTATACTAATGAAGTAGCACGAATGGAACAATTCCGCTTTTTTTTGGGGCAAATCTTGCATTGGGCAAACTTTTTAGGACATGGTGAAATCAGGAGAGTGAATGTAATGCATTCAAATGTCGTAACGCTATACAGCGCTGGCACAGGCCAGCATGTACGGTTGAATCGAATCGAGGTTCAAGGAGTACTACGGAGAAGATTACTTGATCTCGGCTTTGTTCCAGGCAATGTGATCGAAGTGCTGCAGCGCAGTCCGCTCGGCGATCCGATCGCATTCCGAGTCAATAATACAACGATAGCGCTTCGCAAGGAAGAAAGCACACTCATGTATGGTGAATTAGTTGGGAGTGATGATCAATGACAAAACAATATACGGTTGCCTTAGCCGGCAATCCAAATACCGGTAAAAGTACCTTGTTCAATTCCCTTACAGGAATGCGGCAGCATACGGGAAACTGGGCGGGAAAAACCGTCCTAACAGCAGAAGGCCACTTCAATCATGAAGGTACTTCCTATAAAATGGTCGACTTGCCGGGTACGTATTCGCTCTATTCCAATTCAGCCGACGAGGAAGCCGCTCGGGATTATATTATTTTTGAGAAACCCGATGTGACACTCGTCGTACTGGACGCGACATCACTGGAGCGTAATTTGAACTTGGCACTGCAAGTGATGGAAATGACCAACCGCGTTGTTGTCTGCATTAACTTGATGGACGAGGCGAAGCGGCTCGGTGTTAAGATCGACATTAATGCGATCGAGAAGAAGCTTGGCGTTCCTGCAGTTGCGATCTCTGCACGACACCGTACTGGGATTGATCAAATGATGGAGAAAATTAGGGGCGTAGCTTCCGGCAAGATTGTACCTGCCCCGCTGCTCGTGCAATATAACGAGGATATAGAAGAGAAAATCGCAGCACTAGAACCGATCATTCGGGAGAAGCTTGGCACATCATTTCCAACAAGATGGATTGCACTTCGTCTGCTTGACGGTGATGAGAGCTTGATCAATTCGATGAGATCCAGATGGAACTCGCCGGTCGCAGATACCGTGAAGGGAGTTGTTTCGTATGGCCACACCGCTTGCCACTAATTCAGAATCATTGGACTCCTTATTGTCCAGAGCACGCACTCTTGCAAGCGGAGAAGCAATTCGGGACGGAATTGTAACGGATATTTATCGTACGACGCGTGATATATGCAGTACAGCCGTTGTCTATGAAGACAAGAAGAAATTAAAAAGCACATACCGGTTAGACAAGATTCTAACCTCTCCGATCTGGGGCTTTCCGATCATGCTCGCCATCTTGGGTGTTGTATTTTGGTTGACGATTGCTGGAGCAAATGTTCCGTCGGAAATGATATTTTCCTTCTTCGAAGTGATTGAAGGGTACTTAAACACTGCATTTGAAGCGATGAATGCTCCTGCATGGCTGCATGGCATTCTTGTACTCGGCTTATATCGAGGAACATCATGGGTAATTAGTGTCATGCTGCCGCCTATGGCTATTTTCTTCCCTATTTTCGCGTTACTTGAGAATTTCGGGTATTTGCCACGGGTAGCTTTCAACATGGATCGTCTATTCAAAAAATCAGGCGGCCACGGAAAGCAAGCCTTGACGATGTCGATGGGTTTCGGATGCAATGCAGCAGCGATCTTGTCCACACGGATTATCGAATCTCCACGAGAACGTATGCTTGCAATATTAACGAATAATTTCGTACCATGCAACGGCAGATGGCCGACCCTGATTCTGTTGTCATCTCTGTTCATGGCAGCAGGTGTAGCAAGCGGAATGCAGACGATCGTAACCGCAGCTATCGTGATGGGCATGGTTATGATTGGGATTGTTGTCACCTTGACCGTGTCTTGGGTCATGTCCAAAACAGCACTGCGCGGTGTGCCCACACATTATACACTAGAACTTCCACCGTACCGCAGACCGCAAGTCTGGAAGACGATTTTATTGTCATCGCGTGACAAATCCCTTAACGTATTGACTCGTGCTGTCGTTATTGCGGCACCAGCCGGCGTTCTGACTTGGATTCTTGGCAACGTATTTGTAGGCGGCGACAGCGTCTTGAATCATATGGCTTCATTCTTCGATCCATTCGCCCAAGCCATTGGCCTAGATGGATTCATCGTTATGGCATTCCTGCTCGGCTTGCCTGCGAACGAAGTTGTCCTTCCCATCTTGCTTATGGGCTACTTGTCCTCTGGGGCAATGGTTGATGCAGATGGAATGGAGAACATCAAGGATATCTTCCTGCAGCATGGATGGACATGGTTGACTGCATTAAACATGATGCTGTTCTCCTTGCTCCACTACCCTTGCGGAACGACATTATTCAACATTTATAAAGAAACGAAAAGTACAAAATGGACAGTATTGTCTGCCGTTATTCCGCTCGGAATCGCTATAGCTGTCACCTTCGCCACGGCTCAGCTCGCTAGAGCCTTCGGTTGGGTATAAAGTTATCTCTCCCCCCTAAACGATTATGTTCAGGGGGTTTCTTATTCATTCCCTCCTTAATTGCTAACTATACCGTATTGCTAGAAACCATGATTTCGTTCGTTTCTACCATTCGTCTACATATACATTTCTTTCCTATCATGTTAAAATGATCATCTCATTCTTTTTATGATTATTCATTAGCGAATACAAATACCTAAACATCTTTAATGGGGGGATTCATTTCATGGACAAGCAGCAGCTGCGCTCAATTATGGATCATCAATATGAGCTACCAACAGAAATCGAACAATATGAAGCCGTACAACAAGTAGTCAGCCTACTTGGCTCTACAGATCCTGAATTGAGGGATGATCTTGCATACGGGATATTGTATGAATGGCTTATTACACAAAAAATCCTGACCGCTGGACAACTAACAGAGCTTCTTCATCAGACGTTATCAGACCAAATGCTTTTCAAAGGAATTGGGACTGCTGAGAACGATTCGGTCTTCCAACGTACATTCTCCGCCCTCTTACTCGCACTGCTTCTGAAGCGTGATGAACAACAGCCTTATATAAGCAAGCCTTTATATGAACACATTGCGAAGCGAGTTGTTGATTATTGCATGCAGGAGAACGATTATCGCGATTATGTAGAAGTTAAGGGATGGGCTCATGCTCCAGCTCACATCGCAGATGTCATGGCTGCTTGTGTACGCAGTCCACACATTGGCCCAGAGGAATGCAAGAAGCTTCTCAGTGCCATTGAGCACATGCTTCTTCATGCGAATCATATCTTGCGAACAGAGGAAGATGAACGCATGGCGACAGCCGTCGTGTCAATGCTTGAGCTTAATAAGTTGTCGTTCACGTCCTATTGCGCGTGGCTTATGCAGGTTGAGCTGCCCAATGAAGACAAAGTGATTCATCGCTGTAGACGCATAAATGTTAAAAATTTTGCTCGATCTGTATGGATGCGTGCAGCAATGAGAGAATTCATCGATCCAACAACAGAATGGCACAATTGGTATAACATTGAAAAGAAACTGAATCCGGTCTTTAACAGAGACATATAAGATCAGCTTCATTTCTGTTAATTTCCTCGTTATTCTCTTGTAGAGCGCCTGATTAAATACAAAAAAAAGAACCTGCACTTACCTGCAGGTTCTTGATGTGATATCTACATACTTAACTCGTTAGCCTGTGAATGATTGTACCCACACGCCATTGTAGTATGCAACACCGATGGAAGTGAAGCTGGAGTTCAGGATGTTCTTACGGTGTCCATCGCTGTTCATCCATGCGTTCATTACTTCTTGCGGATTACGTTGGCCTTTGGCAATGTTCTCGCCAGCAGTATTGAAATTGACACCTTGTGCTCTCATCAGATCGAATGGGGAGCCAAGTGTTGGAGATTGATGGTCAAAGTAGTTGTTATCATTCATATCTTTCGCCTTGATCATCGCAACTTTGTTCAATTGTGCATCGGATTTCAATGGCTGCAAACCAGCATTCGCACGTTCTTGGTTCACCAAATCGATAACTTGGCTAGCGAAGTCACTGTTCGCATTGTTGTTGTCTTGTGGCGCAGTTGGTTTATTTTCACCAGGTGTTACTGGTTTTTCAGCTTCTGGTTTGTTTACTTCTGGTTTGTTTACTTCTGGTTTGTTTACTTCTGGTTTGTTAACCTCAGGCTTTTCAACTTCAGGTTTCTCGATTTCTGGCTTCTCTACCTCAGGTTTCTCAACTTCAGGTTTGTTTGCTTCTGGCTTTTCAACCTCAGGTTTATTTACTACCGGCTTGTCCACCTCTGGTTTTTGAACTGGAGGCGGAACGATTGGCTTGTTCCCAATTTCTTTTTGAATGGCTTCCATCCATTTGGACAAGATTTGCTTCAATTCCGAGTTATCTTGGAAGATACTATTGAGATCCATATTCATACCCAGGTTTGAACAATTCGAGTTCATCATCGGATTCGGCTGTTGCACTGGGCTAACGGGTGCTGCCATAGCAGAGTTTACCGCCATAACCGGTGCCAATGCAATCGCACTTGTAATTACAACTTTCTTAAATGTCTTCTTCATCCTGTACATCTCTCCCTTTGCAGCCTGCGAGGTTAGCTGTCGGGTTCGGGTTAAAGTGGACTCCCCTGTCGCTACACGACTTCACCCCAATGAATCGGTTCCCCCGCGCTCTGATGAGCTTCGGCTTGTTTTGTGGTACGTTTCCGATCCTAACACGGATAATACAGGAGATCATTTCAAATATATTGTAATTAATTATAATATCTTCCAAACAAAAAGAACCGGAGTATGCTAGACTGCACTCCGGTTCTACTTTTCTAGTATTCCATTTGGTCGGAAATTGATCTATTCCTAATCCGCTCGCTTCTTACTTGATCACTTGGGACAACGCTGTGAAAATCACACCAAGCGCATAGGCACCAGCATCAGGATAGCCAAGACTCCGTTCGCCAACCGTCCCCGCTCTTCCCATACGAGCTACAATTGTCTCTGTATACTTTGCACCTTGAACAGCAGCCTCTGCCGCTTTCACAGAAGCAGTCTTCACGTCATCGCCCTCAGCCGCACTTTGCACCCACGCATCTGCAAATGGTGCCAGTGCATCGACAAGTGTCTTATCCCCAACTACAGCTCCTCTTCCGAAGGAGCGCTCGCCCGTGTCTTGAATGCCTTTAACAACGGCTTGCATCATTTGTGCAAATTCAGAAACGGACAATTCTACGCGTTCGCCCGCGAACTTGCTGGCTGCACGGAATGCTGAACCCCAGATTGGGCCGGAAGCGCCGCCGCAATGCTCCATAATAACTAATGAGCAAGCATGGAGGAAGTTGCCCAAGTTGTCTGAATGATGTGCAATGATGTCATGCCATTCTCTTTTCAATTGCTTAAAGCCCTTCGCCACACTCATACCGAAGTCGCCATCACCTGCATGTGAATCCAAATCGCAGAATGGAACCTCATTTTCAATGATGATTTCACTCATCTTGTCTGTTAGATAGATCAGGTTATTAACCGTGAACACATTATGTTCGACCTTCGAGAAGGACTCGTCCGTCTCTACTGTGAAAGATACCTCTTGGCTCGCAGTTCCTGCTTCGGACATCTCCTCAGGATGGATTGGTTCAAATGAACCACTCACCTGCAACGCCGGTGTATTGCAGCTTGCTTCGAGGTAATGCTTAAGCTGTTCATCCAAGCGGATAACCGACACCGACGCGCCAGCCATATCGATACTTGTCATGTAGTTGCCTACGAATACTTTGACAAGAGTAATTTGTTGTGCATGAATCTCCCGAACTACGGCGTTCGCCAGCAAGTACAATTCTTGCAGCGGGGATCCGCCAAATCCGTTAATCAGCACGGCTAGCTCCTGCTCCGAGCCTGCTGTAATCTTCATGTCACGGAACAAATCCGCAACCATTTTCTTCGCCAGTTCGTTAGCAGAAGCGATCTTCTCTCGGCGAATACCAGGCTCCCCATGAATTCCTACGCCATATTCGATCTCATCGTCATTCAACTGGAACGTTGGTGTTCCTTTCGCTGGAACTGTGCATGAGGTAAGCGCGAATCCAATACTTCTTGTGTTGTCGATCGCGTGCTGGGCAATCGCCTTCACTTCTGCAAGCTCCAAGCCCTCTTCAGCGGCCGCACCTGCAATCTTATGAACGAGCACTGTCCCTGCAACACCTCTGCGGCCAACCGTGTATAGACTGTCCTCTACAGCTATATCGTCGTCCACTTTGACATAATCGACCTGAATTCCGTCTTCTGTGGCTAGATGCGACGCATTTTTGAAGTTCATAATGTCGCCACTGTAGTTCTTAATTATGAGCAGCGTTCCCTTCTTGCTTGCAGAGGCCTTTAATGCTTGATAAATTTGAATTTGTGATGGGGATGCAAATACATCACCGCATACAGCTACATCGAGCATGCCTTGTCCAACAAATCCAGCGTGAGCTGGTTCATGACCGCTTCCTCCGCCACTGATCAACGTAACCTTGTTCTCATTCACGATTTTTTTCTTGACAATCTTGTATTTGCTGATGAACTCCAGTTCCGGATGTGCAAGCACCATACCGTTGCACATTTCCCGAACCAAAGTTTCCGGTTGATTCAGTATTTTTTTCATTCCTTACACGTCCTTCTGGTCTTTGAATTGTTGACCCATCATATCAGCCACTCGAATCGCCGATACGACCATCTCTTCTGTGACTGGGAACGGCATGGAGTGGATAGATTCTTCAGGGATGCACGCCTTCTGTGCAACTGCCTGTAATTCTTCGTTCGTAACACTTGTTACACCGAGATCAGCCAAGCATACCGGAAGACCAATGCTTACACAGAATTCCAATACCTCGTTCATTTCTGCTGCGCTTGCATTCTCAAGGACAAGCTGCACCAATGTTGTAAAGGCTACCTTCTCGCCATGCATATAAGAGTGAGTGCCTTCAAGTGAAGTTAATCCATTGTGGATGGCATGAGCTGCGGCCAATCCGCCGCTCTCGAACCCTAATCCAGACAACAGAATATTCGTTTCCACAATGTTCTCCAGTGCAGGCGTTACCAAGTTCGCATCACAAGCCATCTTCGCCTTCGCACCGTCTTCAAGCAAGGTTTCGTAGCACAACTTCGCAAGTGCGAGTGCAGCTTTCGTACCTCTGGCAGGTGCTACTCCTCCCATTGCACCACAAGGCAGTCCTGCATTTACATTCGAATAAGAGCTTGCTGTTGCACGTGCTTCGAAGTAAGTGGAGAGCGCATCTCCCATGCCTGCTACGAGGAAGCGCGTTGGCGCATTCGCAATGACAGTCGTATCAATCATGACCACACTAGGACTTTGCTTGAAATAAGCATAATCGTCAAATTCCCCTTCAGGCGTGTACATCACCGCGGAATGGCTAGTTGGCGCATCAGTTGCTGCAATAGTTGGAACGATAATGAGCGCTTCCCCTTCTGCCACACATTTGGCCGTATCAATCGCTTTGCCACCGCCAAGTCCAATTGTACATGAGCAATTATGCTCAATAGCAAGCTGTTGTAATCGTTTTACTTCTTGACGAGAGCATTCTCCAGTGAAACCGCTCTCAACTAACGTAACTTTGTATTTATTCATTGTATGTTCAAGCTTATGCTTTACACGCTGCACATCATCTGGATGAGCGATCAGAAGAGCAGAATCTCCGAATGTTCGAATGAAATAACCCAAGTTATAAAGTTCATCTTCACCTTGTACATATTTGGCTGGGCTGATAAACGCTTTTCTCATGATTAAATGCCTCCTCTGTGCTATTTATATGTTTATTATAGAACCGTCAATGAACTAGATCATTGAACTATTATTACGAAATAAAGCGCTATCTTATCGGATTTTCTTATCATTTGTGCGCCGAATGGTATTATCTTGTCATTCAACCCGAAAAATATGCTATAATTTAGCCATGCAAACAAAAGGAGAATGAGTCATCGTGAGTTCCCGTTTTAGCTTAGAGAGCATCATCGATATGGAAAAATGGCAGCAGCTGCAAGACTCGCTATCCTTAGTGACGAAGATGGCCGTGATTACGACTGACTATAAGGGCATCCCAGTAACAGCGCATAGTCATTGCCAAAGCTTCTGCCAGGCCATACGGCAAGATGAATCGTTGTCGCAATACTGCCAGAAGTGCGATGCACGCGGCGGTCTGGAGGCTGTTCGGCTGAATAAGCCGTATATCTATTTGTGCCACTTCAATATTGTCGATATTGCTATTCCGATTATCGTGAATAATCAATACATGGGAGCAGTGATGGCCGGACAAGTCAAGCTGCGTGACAATCCGATGGAGCTCGAACAAATTGTTACCCGCCCAGCTAATGCGGATGCGAATCGGAAGTTCAAGAATCTAGAGCCGGAATACAGCTCCTTGCCGGAACTGTCTTATGATGAGGTTGTCACCATTTCTGAAATGCTCTATCATCTATGTAATTATATTGTAGAGGAAGCCATTTCCAAAAATACAACCATTGAAATGTATCGGCAGGCGCTTCATAGTGAGAAGACTGCCTCCGAGTTTTTAGCAGACCATAGCTATCGCAGCATTCAAACATTCAAGGCAGAACTGGATAACACGCTGATCGACAATCAAATTAGCAAGATGAAAAATCAGCAAATGCTTGCCTCCAACTCGATGCTTCAACCTGCATTCGATTATATTTATACACACAAGAGCGAGAACGTAAAGCTGACGGATATGGCTGCACTCTGCCATGTCAGTCCCAGCTACTTCAGTCGTATTTTTACGAAAGAAACAGGAGAAAACTTCTCGGTGTTCATTCCGCATCTCAAAATCGAGTGGGCCAAACAAATCTTGGAGACTACCGATCTGTCTATTTCGGAAATTAGCAATGAGCTTGGCTTCAGTGAACCGAGCTACTTCATTAAGTCATTTAAGAAATTTGAGCAACTTACACCTGCTCGCTATCGCCAAATCTATAAACGATAAACCATAACAAAAAGCCGTCACTCCACGTTCTCCTTCGAACTTGGGGACGGCTTTTCAACTCTTCCTATCTTCCAATTACTCATCGAATCCACTGCTGCAAATCATCCATCGTTACATATGAGATGGATGGTGATCGTTCATTCTTTTCATATCCTTCTGTACAGGCTGCTGCTTTATAACCATGTTCCAGCTCGAACGTATAGAAGCGTACCGATTCCTTATCCGGCTTCAATTCGAATGTCCCTGCCCCATTGTCAACGATGGAGAAGGAATCCAGCGGAATAGATAAGCCCTTCCCGGCTGCCTTGATATAGCTTTCCTTCAATGTCCATAATGTATAGAAGTAGTCTATCTTCTCCCCGTCATCTTTTTGCATAAGAGCATCCGTTTCTTCCATCGAGAAAAAACGACGCGCAATCGACAAGTCGATTGGCTTTATTTGCTCCACATCAATGCCAAGTACTCCTTGCCCCCATATCATCATCACCCAGCAGCCTGAATGAGAAATGTTGAAGGAAAAGTCGCTGTCTCCTGCGACACGTGGCTTGCCGTACTCATTGTGTTCAAAATGTATGTCTGCATTTGTATATCCGTAATCCTTACACAACACTGCTCTGACCAAAGCTTCTCCAAACAGAGAGCGATACGCATCTGCAACAAACTTAAATTTGCTAATTCGATCTCTTCGCTGCGGTGCAACCTTGCTCATGAAATCATCATACTCCGCAGACGAAATGTGTTCCGGTAAGTGAAATGCTGCGATTTTCGTTATGTTCATCACCTTTTGTCCGACTTATTGAACGACATTTAGAAGCCCATTTTCAGTAACTAAAGCCAGATGCTCTTCCCGTGCTTTTATGTCATCCTTGTCTCTATTATATTTGCCTAGCTGGTATTCGCCAATAAGATTACCGTCGAGCATGAGTCGAGCATGAGTCGAGCATGAATAGCATGCTCCAAGCAAAAGATGCTCATCAGTCAACGTGCTGTAAATACCCTCATGTTGGAAGACGAATGAGCATCCTTGATATCTGGAAACGATGAATAGACCGTTATGCTTGAATGAATTGTGGAGACATTTGCAATTCATAGTTGTTCTTTTCTTTCTGCTTGTTATAGATGAAGTGCATAATGATCGCAGCGATTAAGAAGAAGCTGACTTGCAAAATCTGTACTTGCGCGTTGAAGTAATAGAACTGAAGTCGGCTTCCCGTTGCTGTCAGCCAGAACGTGAAGAGATAGAATAGCAGAGTGCCTCTTGTTGCATTGAACACGTAGCTTTGGAACCATATGAAGAACATGAGCTGAATAACGTAGAGAAAATAGGAGGTGCTAGTTTCATAGGAAGAGATCACGTAGCCTGGCAGCACCCATAGTCCGAAAATGAGTCCAGTGAGCAGCGAACTAGTAACATTGTTTTTGAATTTGCCCTGAAGAAAAGGAAGCAAAAAGCCAATCCAGCCAAAGATTCCACCGATAAGCCCTGTCTCCTCAATCAGATTCCACAGTCCAATTAGGAACATGTCTGAAATGCTGTATGTCATTTGCGGAAGAGGAATGCCGAAGAGCTTTGAGCCATAGTGCATTGTCGCTACGAACAAAATGACAACTACTAACAATACAGGGAACCAGAACAAGTCTTGTTTTCTAGGAATAAGTTTGGAGAACACGCCCTTCACTGCCTTTGAACCGCCCATTGCATAATACGCAATCAATCCAGCGAACGATGGTGAGTAAAGCGCAATGATGGTCAGCGGATGCATAAGCGTGAGAGGTCCTGTAATCGGAACCAGAATGTCCCCGAACAGCATATAGGCAAGCCCAATCCCCCAACAAGCGCCAAACGAGATGGCCAAATACAAATACAGATATTTGTTATGATTGCTCATCTTTTCAACCTCCCTATCATATTGGTTTGGTGCTGGATCTTACTTACACATTCACTTTCTTATGGATCAAAGCCAGTAGGTTATTGACCGTGCTGAAATTTTTCAAATCCATATCCTCATTTTCGACTTCGATTCCGAACTTCTGCTCGACAAAATTCACAAGCTTCATCGCAAACAGCGAGTTGACGAAACCCAATTTGAAGAAATTGTCGTCATCCGAGAATTCAATGTTGTCTTCGCTAATGGACAAATTTTGATGAATGAAGTTTCTGATTTCATTTTGATAGTTCATAGTATCCTCCTTCAACATTTGGCAATTGGACTTCAATATAAGGTGGGAAGTCTTGAATATTGGCTAAATCATGTTCCAACACATAGTTGCCCTGCCCATCCGATGATTTCTCACGAAATCCTGCAAAGCGATAACTGACATACATCATCCTGTTGCGTCCTGTTTCGCGAAAATCAGCCAGCAGCGGGGTGTTCTGTTTGCGAGCCTCTTGTAAAATGTAACTGAGCAGCACCGTCCCTACGCCTCGCGATACGACTCGACAGGACATGAGCAGCATCTCTAGCTTCCAATGAGTTTCTTGGGTATGGATTAAGGCTAGCCCAATCTTACCGTAGTCTCCATACTTGTCTTCTAATTGACAGACTAGCAGCCGATGGTGCGGAGATTGCCGCAACTCATCCAATTCTTCGTAGCTGAACGTTCTTCCCGTAGCATTCAATTGATTCGTTCGAACCGTCAGCTCCTCAGCTCGCTTCAAATCCTCTTCCTGCGCAGGATAGATCGTAAACTTCATAGACAACGTTGCGAGAAACGCCTCTGAGGGCCCTTGATATTCACTTTCTGCCAGCTTCCGCTGATAATCAGCCTGATACAATTTGCGTCTTCGTGCAGAATCAACCGTTATGAATCGAGGGTTCAGTGATGGATGAGATAACAGGGTGAGATATTGATCCGCATTGATGCAGTGAACACTCTCATGGACGTTCTGTACTTCTTCCAATTCGAAGGGCTGATCGTCAACAAACAGGATCGTGTCCATACCGATATTGATATTTTTCTGAATTTCTGCGAGTGAATATGATTTGGCGTTCCAATGAATTTCAGGATACAGGAAGTAATCATCCAATCCGAACTCTTTCAGCTTGGACATGGCCAAGTCATAGTCGTTCTTGCTGGCAATCGATTGAAGAATTCCGCGGCTATCAAGTGTCTCGATAATCTCCCGAATGCCCTCCTTAAGTTGGACGCTGGATGACTCTACCAGCACCCCATCCCATAGTGTATTGTCCAAATCCCACACGACGCATTTATACTCTTTTTTTTCGCTCATACGTATCCTCCATCGGAATAGTCATAGAACCCTCTTCCACTTTTGCGTCCCCACAGGCCTGCATCAACCATCTTCTTCAACAATGGGCAGCATCTATACTTGGGATCTTGATAGCTGTCATACAGAACCTCAAGCGAATGAACAACCGTATCCAAGCCTATTAAATCAGCCGTTTCCAGCGGCCCCATCTTATGATGGAAGCCTTGCTTCATAATTTGATCCACTTGCTTCGCCGTCGCTATTCCATCCTGTACGAGATAGGCCGCTTCATTCATGAACAGATGGGATAAGCGATTCGAGACGAATCCAGGCAAGTCGTCAATAATTCGTTGATAGATTGTGTTGAGTTCAAAGGACAAATATTCGTTGCGAATCATGCCGGCAGCTCGATACTCTTGTTTGATTACATGCTTCGCCCGGTACAGTGCATCAGATGAAATATCCTTTAAGAGTATCCCATCCCTCCTCTATCATGCTATGCAGACACTTCATGTGCTCACTAATACCGCGCTTACAATCTGCTAGCCGGAGCTAGACTGATACAAGAAGAGCAAATGATTAGTAGATTTCTTCGTATGTTTCCTTCGTTTCCGCTAAAGCCTTGCCTACCTTGGCTCGGAACCATTCCACATCCTCTGCTGTCAGGGATATGTTCGGATACAGTCTCGACATCGTCGAAACGAGTATGCCATTCTTCGAAAGATTATGGTTCAAAATAATGTCCAGCGACATAATCTCAAAATCATAATCCGAAGGACTGGTCAGTACCGAAGCGCAGCAATGATAGGCTGAACATGCTGGCGGACCTTGAATGACGAGTGGAAGCCCTATAGCATCCGCTTCCTGCTGGATAATCTGCTGCATCTCACACATCTTTTCATTCATTTCCGTCATTGCCAGTCCTTGATTGCGACTCAATATTTCCAGTGTTGTTTTGACAGCTGCCGTTCCAAGCGGGTACCCGTTGAAAGTTCCAGCATGAATTACTTTTTTGTCGACCAGAAGCTGCATAATCTCCTTCTTGCCAACTAGTGCAGATACAGGTACGCCGCCTCCCGCAATTGCCTTGCCAAGTGTTGTCAGATCAGGACGTACATCGAATTGCTCTTGAGCGCCGCCTAATCCCATACGAAGTCCGGTTATTATCTCATCGAAAATAAGTACAACCTCATATTCATCACATAACGCCCGCATTTTCTTCAGATAACCCGGTGCGGGCATGACGCTTCCCCCATTCACGCATACCGGCTCCGTGATGACAGCAGCAATTTCATGGCCTTTCTTCCGCAGCAGTTCTTCTAGTGCCGCTTCATCATTCCATGGCAGCAAGTAGGATTGGCTCTCAAGCGAATCCACTGCGCGGCCTGCTGTTCCTTTGAGGTCTCCTCTGAAATCGGATGGGATTGGCTCCCCGCTGCGCGGCGCTCTCCCACCCATAATGTTGTCTGCATTGCCATGATAATGGCCTTCAAATCGGACGAAGCGGTTTTTACCTGTCCATGCCCTAGCTACCCGTAATGCATTCTGTACGATTTCCGTACCTGACAAGCCAAAACGGATCATCTCAGCCGAAGGGATATACTTCGCAATCAACTCAAGCGCTTCTGCATCCATATCACAGTGGCTAACCGAGAGAACCCGATCGATTGTCTCCTTCAGGCTCTCATTGTATTCTAAATTCCCATGGCCAACGATCAGCGCACCGAATCTAGCATATAGATCAAGATACTCGTTGCCGTTCATATCCCATACCCGACTGCCTTCGGCTTTGACGAAGTGAATTGGGGTTTCCTCCCACGGAAGATGGAAATTATAATGCACGCCTCCGGGCAGAAGCTCTTTCACTCTCCGGTTGTAAAGCTCCATTGTGTTCTGTCGCGTAATCAATTGCGCTATCCCTCCTTTATTGACTCTTCTATCCAACGAAGCTACCAACACCCATCATCCAGTAGATTCCTTCTTGGCATCTTGTATCAGATAGGATCGCTGCAATACGATATCAATATCCGGTCAAGCGTGAATAAGTAGTTGAGACAGTTGTTCCCGATCCGCCTGATCATCAAATGATAAAGATTGAGGAAGCCTCGTATTTTCCCGAATCAAATTACGGGTGATTTGATTCGGGCCAATATCCACAAATAAGTCAGCTCCTGCTTCATGTATCGCTTCGAGCACTTGATTCCAATACACCGGTGTAACCAACTGATGGGCAAGAATCGCTGCTAAGTTGTCTGCGGGCTCGATAATTTTACCTGTCACTGTCGACCATACATCGAATTTGGTAGGGCTGAATGTCACGTGCTGCAAGCAAGCTTCGAACTCAGGCTTCAAATAGTCCATTAATGCACTATGGTAAGGCGCATCTGCCTTCATAGGCATCATGCGGAATGGAATAAATTCTCCCCCCGCCTCGACCACATCATCCTCTACCTTCAGAAGTGCCGTCTGATGCCCCGCAATGATGAACTGACTGGGAGAATTGTAACCGGAAATTGTGACATAATCATGTGAACGAACGCTCTCGATGATATCTGTAAGCGTGTCTACATCTATATCTACAACGATTCCCGCTCTCCCCTTCTTCTCTTGCAGCGCGCGATGCATCAGTCTTCCCCTTTCTCTTGCCAAACGGACACCATCCGAGAAGGGCAATGCTCCTGCCGCAATGAGCGCCGAAAGCTCGCCAAGACTATGCCCTACAGCTCCGAATGGTACAAGTCCGATCTGTTTCTCCCACACTCTATACAGTGCATAACTTGCGGTCACGACTGTGGGCTGAGCAACTTCGGAAAGTGACAGTTCTTCCAAGCTTCCATTCAACAGAAGGTCTTGTAAATCCAAGTTCAATACATCACTCGCCTCTTCAAATACCTCCTGCACGATCGGGAACTCCTCCATCAATGAGCGGCACATTCCGCTGTATTGACTGCCTTGTCCAGGAAATGCTGCGGCAAGCTTCATATCGAGTAACCTCGCTTGAAATAATGCCGTAGACCGTAATACGAAATCATTTCTTGCTGCATCTGGGAGGATCCCTCGATAATCTCCAACACCTTCGCTTCCCGGTACAACCTCTCTACCGGATATTGATTACTGAAGCCATTGGCCCCATGTACTTGCAGAGCATCGCTTGCGACCTCCACCGCTACCTTGGATGCAAAATACTTTGCAATTGTCGTTTCAATCGTAGCCTCGTCTTCCTTCGAAAGCCGCATTTCTCCTGCTCGCAAACATAATGCTCTTGCAGCGTGTACCTTCGTTACCGCATCTGCGATCATCCCGCGAATTAGTTGGAAGCTGCTCAGCTTCTGATCGAACTGCGAGCGGGTTCGGGAATAGGACACCATTGCATCCACGCCTTCTTGCGCAATGCCAACACCAGCCCACGCGATACTGTATCGGCCGTTATCCAGTGCCGTCGAGACCACATATTCGAAGCCGAAGTTAAGCTTCCCTATTACATGTGATTTCGGCACCTTAACATCTCGCAGATGAATCTCAGCCAGATGGGTTGAACGTGATGCCATTAGTCCTTCAATTGCTTTTGTTTCAACACCCTCATAAGCTCTCTCCACGAGAAAAACGGAACACTTCCCCTGATTCGCTGCAACAATAAAGAATACATCCGCGATATCTCCAAACGTAATCCACTTTTTCACACCATTAATCACGTAATAATCGTCTTCCTCATGCCATGATGTCTTGATATTCTTGGCATCTGACCCAACGTCCGGTTCGGTTAATCCGAAGCATGCAATCTGTTCTCCTCGTGCCAGCCGTGGCAGCCAGGTTTCTTTCTGCTCCTTCGTCCCGAAGCGAAGCAATGTCTCTGACACTAGTGAGGTATGAACGGTTATCAAGCTGCGCGCTGCTACAGAAGCCTTACCGAACGCTTCTGTAAATAAGCCATAATGGATCGGATCGAGGCCAAGCCCGCCATAGGAGACAGGTAAAGATGCCGCCAGATAGCCTTTCTGCGCCATTTTGCCAATCAGCTCACGCGGCATTGTACCCTCATCTTCCATTTTTCGCACAAGTGGACGCACTTCTTTATCAACAAATGTACGAGCCTCTTCCACAATCGCTGCCTGTGAATTCGCCTGTGTTGGTTCCATTTCTTGAATGTTCTTCATAGCGACACCTTTTCTTCTACGCATTCACTCAAATGCCCAGCGAATTCCGAAATTGTCTTGAATTCAAACAATGCCACCGGATTAATATTGATTTCCAGTTTTCTGCGGAGTCTGTTCACAATTTTGAGAGCTTGAACGGAGGACACGCCGATCTTCATGAAGTTCATATCCTCATCAATCTCTTCTGGTTCCTCATTAAGAATCGTTGCAATTTCTGCTTTCATAAAGCCCACGATTTCTTCCTTGTTCATCTTCACTTCTCCTCTCTACTATTCTCGAATCCAATGGGAAGTCTGCTCGAACGGATATGCTGGCAAAGGAACGAGCATGCCAGATCCGTCGGGATGCAGTGACGACCAGTCTATATCAGCACCTGATACGTACAGCTGCCCAACAGTATGAAGCACTGTATCTTCAAGCGAATCAGAGGCGCTCGACTCGATCAGAATGTGCTCAGCTTTGCTGTTCTGCTTATGCGACAGCACCTTGTCTGCTTCTTCCTTAGTCATGCACACGCCGAGTAGGACATCCGCTCTCGATTGCAGCAGAGCCTCATCCTCGTGAGCTGGGATCTTGTCCCCACCTTCTACACGAGTGTTCTTCAATTCGGTCATGAATGCGTCTAAGGCTGTTTTGATATCCATTCTCTCTTGCAGCAGGTCAGCAAGAATTTGGCCAGAACCAAGTCCTCTTACTTCGGTTATTGAAACTCCGCTTTGCAGAATTCGCTGTACAAGCGAGTACCAATAAAAGAAAACCGATAACTGTACGCGCTCCTTCATTTCCAGCTGCTCTGAAACTCCATATTGGCTTGCACCGCATTCGAGTACATCCAGATGGTCGATCGTGAATTGTTCAAAGGCAGCATCTTGAGTAAGGAGATTATCCGCTAGCGGTTGGCTCGCAATATCACCGATAACTAACGCTACTTTTGCGGCGCGGTTTTTCAAGAATCGACCTCTATTTGCCGTCGGTAATACCTCTGCCTTCAATGAATCAGAATTGGAAAGAATGCAGGCAGCTCGATAGCTGTAATGCTTGCGATAACGATTCCGTGTAAAGCATAAATGATTGATATCTATGGAAGGGTTGAGTTCCAGCAATTCCTGTGTCTGACGAATAACCCGCTCCAGCGCATGCTCAGATTTAGCTGACAGGGTGAGCACATGTTTACGTGGACGAACTGCGGATCTTGTGGTTGCTGCGGATGCTGCAGTCACCTCAGATGCTTCGGACGTTTCGGATGTCTTGGATGTCACGAATGCCTTGGTAGCTTCGCTCGTAGTGGAGGATGCCTCTGCCCCATTCCATTCTTCGAGCACCACATGCACATTCGTTCCCCCTAATCCGAACGAGCTTATCCCTGCCTTACGGGTGTTATTCTCATCAACTGACCATTCTTCAACATCCTGTACAATGAAGAACGGTGATTTCTCCATTTCAAGAGCTGGATTGCGTGTGCCCATATGCAAACTTGGAACCAGCTTCTTGTGATAGAGGGACAGCAGCACTTTCACAAGTCCGGCACCACCTGCAGCAGGCAGTAAATGTCCGATATTGGTCTTGACAGAGCCCAATCCGATCTTGCCATCAGTGCGTCTCTTTCCTTCAGTAAAGAGCTTGGTCAGCGCGTTCACTTCAATCGGATCGCCGATTCTCGTGCCTGAACCGTGTGCTTCCACATAGCCAACTTCACCCGGTGACAGATTCGCATCAATATACGCCTCAGACAGAACTTGATATTGCCCGCCCGGATTTGGCGCCATGATGCCAAGCGAATATCCATCGTTATTGACGGCGCTCCCGCGGATAATGCCATATATCTGCTTGTTGTTCTGAACTGCTTGGGTAAGAGGCTCCAAGTACACAACTACTACCCCTTCACCTAACACGGAACCATCAGCTTCAATATCGAACGTCTTCGTACAACGAGTTGAGGAGACGATTCCCGCCTTTCGCGACAATTGATGAACGATTGGCGTAGCCAGTAGATTAGCCGCACCAACGATCGCTCCTGATATGCTGTTCTGTCTAATCGCTGCAACTGCTTGATGTAGCGCCACCAGGAAGGATGAACATGCCGTATCGATTACAAGCGCCGGCCCTGTAAAGTTGAGCTTATGTGCAATCAGAGCCGATACCATATTGTGCATATTCCCTACCATCGTATTTGGATGGATACGATCAACGCCATGCTTGTCCATATAATTCATAACAAGCTGGTAGTACGTATTGATGTTAATGCCGGTATATACACCGATGTTGCGTTTCTCATCCAGCCCCGGCAGCGCACCGGCATCTTCAAGTGCCTCATAGGCAATCTCCAGCATCAGCCGCTGCTGCGGATCCATAAATGCAGCTTCCTCATCGGAAATCTCGAAAAAGTCATTGTCAAAACAGTCGATATTCGCAATTTCACCAAGCCAGTCATCCCACTCTGGTTTTCCCGCCAATTGCATGCGCTTCTCACTTACCTTGGCAATGCTGTCTTTCTTCGTGCATAGATTATCCCAGTATTGCTGAGGCGTACTTGCGCCCGGCACACGCAGCGCAATTCCAGTAATGGCAACAGCATTATGCAAGTCTAATTTGTTATCAGCATCCCATGCCGATGCAGGAATCTCACGTGCTTGAGGCATCGATTGCAAATAATCTGCCATTTGCTTAATGGTCTTACAGATGACAAATAGCTCAAATCCAATTTCTCTGCCAAAATGCTTCTCAATGCGGTCTAAGAACTGAAAACGTTGAATCGAGCTTCCGCCCAATGCCAGGAAAGAATCATCTGTAGATATACGTGTTTCCGAGATGTCCAGTACTTCTGCCCAGCTCCGGCGAAGAAAGGATTCAAGTTCATTTTGAGGAGAGTGAATAACCCGCTCCTGAATACGACGCTGTTCTACTCCCGCATGAATTTCTTGAAGCGTCTCGTCATACTCCCCATCTTCATAGTTCTTGCGCAGCTCGAAGCGTTGGAGTTTGCCGCTCGTTGTCTTCGGAATCGTACGAACCGGAATGACGTGAGTAACCTCAATGCCGAGAGATTCTCGCATATGAGTGATGATTTGGTGGCGAAGATCGAGCAGCTTCTCTACGCCCGATTTGTGCTTCACAAAGGCAAGCAGTTCTTCCTGCTGCGTAGCGCCGTTAAACAAACCAACGAACACGATGTTGCCGCGCGGAATCGCACCTTGCTCATACAACACTTCCTCCAAATCATGAGCGAAGTAATTTTGGCCGCGGATAAAAATAATGTCCTTCATTCTCCCGCTTACCACAAGCGAGCCTTCCGCTATGAAGCCTAAATCACCGGTATGCAGCCATCCGTCAACGAACAAACTCTCGGTTAAGTCGTCACGATTGTAATAACCGGAGGTGACAGAACCACCTTGAATCTGAATTTCACCTACAACATACTCGTCCACTGTATTCCCGTGCTCATCCGCAATTCGGATACTGATCTCAGGAACCGGAGTGCCCTCATGAACGAACGGAAGGCGATCTCGTTCATCGGTTTCGTGAACAGGAACAGCAAGCTGTGCATGTATCAATTTAGATCGGGATATGTATTCTACCTTCGGAACTTCATCCATCCGCCAAGTGCTGACGCCAACTGTTGCTTCTGCCATGCCGTAAGCAGGCAGCATCATTTCAGGCTTGTACCCACATGGTTCAAATTTCTTAGCAAAGCTGTTTACCACATGGATTGATATGGGCTCAGCTCCATTCAGTGCAAACCGTAAAGAAGACAAATCAAGTGATGCAAGCTTCTCGTCCGCGACCTTCTGTACCATCCAATCAAATCCGAAGTTCGTTGAACCGAACCAGGTAGCCTGATGCTCAGACATTTTGCGCAAGAACAGGTAGGGTGATCGGACAAACGTATACGGTGAGAAAATGACAATATTGCTTCCGCTCACAATAGGAGTAATATGCTGAACGAACAGACCCATATCATGCGTATGTGGCAGCCACGTAAATACGGTATCGGACTCTTTCGTCTCGAACCGTTCTGCCATGGCAAGCGCATTAATCAAAATGTTGCGGCTGCTCAGCTTCACTCCCTTCGGAATGCCTGTACTGCCCGAAGAAAATTGGAGAAACGCTAGCTCATCCGGCTGTGCATCATATGGCTCCCCTACGCCTTCGGTTTCCAGTTCCTGCGTGGAGATAAAGCGGATTCCCTCATAGTGGGAACTCTGTTGAAGCGATTCATAATACTTGCGATTATGCTCCTCCATAATAATGATTGGCTTTTGGAGCACTTCCCAAATTCTCGTCAGCTTAAGCAATCCTGCAGACAGCGGCTTCCACGAAGTAGGCTGACTGACCGGGGCTGCAACAATACCGCCCAATATACATGCCCAGAATGTACAGTAGAAATCTTTAGACTGATCAATTTCCAAAATGATTACTTCGCCTGGCCGTATCCCTTTTCGGTACAGCATGCTCAAGTATTGCCGGGCATTCTTCACGAGTTCCGGATAACGGAGAAATTCCTCATTTCCAGAAGCGTCTACGAAGGTGAGGCCCTTCTGCGGATATTGATTTGCGACATACTGAATCATTTCGGCTAAAGTGTGATACTCTGCTGGAAGTGTAAGAGATTTGCCATGTTGAATCGCCTTCTTAGACATGTTGAACCTCCTTATATGGATGGCGAAAGAAGTAGTGGCTTGCTGAACCGGATGTATGATGTACAGCATTCAGCAAGCCGTCACCAAGAAGAGTTGCCGTTGATTGAATTCAGAAGCCAAGTTAGTGCACGAGGGTGTATTGACCATGGAGATATGAACGAATAAATGCTTGGATAATGTCTGCGTTGAGACCTAGCGGGCTTTCCAAATGAATACGCAGTTGTTCTTTATCGTAGTTGACGGAAATGGATAGCTGAGCTGGAGCACTGGCTTCCAGTTCACCAGATGAGTTCCGGAAAGCATCAATCTCCTCTTGTGATGCATAGCCTTGGAAATTATAGAGTACAAGAGCTTGTGGCTGCCCGCCTCTGCGATAAGATGCATCCAGCAGACTCGCAAGTTCGACATATTTCCCTGCTAGCTGCTTATGGTACAGCAGTGACAAGAAGTTAATCGAATGTCGTCTGCAATGCTGCATCACATCTTGTAAACTAGCTGCCGGTTGTCCTTCGCGCAATAACACAGGGATAATATCTAGAAATTCTCCTACGCTGTTGTAGAAATCCTGATTCTGATAACTTCTTCCGTAATGGATCATCGCGAGCGGAATGTCGGTTATTCCTGTATAGGAACGCAGTAAGGCACCAACCAAGTCAAACGAATACCGCCATGGGTCTGCTATGTTCGTCAATGCAATCGGGATGGACAGCTCAAGCTCCGCAACATCTCGGTTCGGAACGTGGAGCAGACTGTCTATGATGGAGCTGTTCTGCTCTTTCCATACTCGCAGCTCATGGTATTCGATGATTTCCTGTTCCGTGATACCTACTGGCCCCTTGGACAGCAGTGTTACATAATCTGCATACGGCTGAATAGGCTCGTCGTCCCTGCCTGCTATCCCCTGTTCAAATTGACGACGCACAACTTCTGCACTCATCCCATCAAAGGCAATATGGTCGAATCCCCATAGAATCTGATGGGTATCATCTGATACGCGCAGACAGCACAATCTCCAAGGCAAATGGCCCGCTATATAGGGTTCTGACAAAATAACGCCAGTCAAGCCGTCCACAAGACGTTGTTTTGTCGTCTCGTGATACGTCCGCAGATCGATATACGGAATGTGCTGAGCGATGAATGCAGAGAGAGCGGTACTATCATACTCACTCCAAGCAGGCTTATCCTCCCCTTCCATTACGCTATGAAGCAGCTGATTGCGCTGAATAATTGTGACTAGCAAGTTGCGAAGGAACTTCTCGTCCACATCGTGAATAGAAGTAACAAATCCGCTGACTTGAGCCCCGAATGCTCCGTGTGCGAGTTGGACAGGCGACAATGGGAAACGGCCAACTCGATCCGCTGAAGCCATCATTGTGGAAATGAGAGAGCATGAGGCACGTACATGCTGCACAAGCAACAGGATCTGCTGCTCAGAAAGCTCGGCCGCTGCTCCCTCTCTCCATGGGTCGTCGTGCTTTTGGAGAAATGAGGACGAACGAGAGCTGCTCAATCCAGGAAGCGCAGCCAACTGCTCGACTGTCGGATACATGAAGATCTCATTCACCTTCAATTGAAGCCCAGCTTGCAGCAGAGCCTGAACAAGTGCGATAGCCTTAATGGAATGCCCCCCATGCTCGAAGAAATCGTCTGTAATGCCGAGTCTCTCCTGATCCAGCACTTCTTGCATGCATCGCAGAATCGTCCGTTCGACCTCGGTTCTCGGAGCCGCATATGTCGACTGACCCTGCTCATTCTCACTAATGTTCTTCAGGGCCTGACGATCGATCTTTCCATTTATATTGAGAGGCATTCGTTCAAGCTTGATCAGACGAGCAGGAATCATATAGGCTGGAAGCTGTTCGCGCAGCAGTGCTTTCATCTGCTCTTGATTCCATCCCTGTCCATCCGCACGGTCTGCCTGCTCAACGGTGTAGTATGCAACCATGTACATGCTGCCGGTTCGATCTGTTCTCGCTAATACAACTGCCTCCTTCACGCCGCTGATGAGCTGAATATGATTTTCGACCTCTCCAAGCTCAATTCGGAAGCCTCTGATTTTGACTTGGAAATCAAGTCGACCAATGAAGCCAATCTCCCCTGTAGGAAGCCTCCATACCAAGTCCCCAGTTCGGTACAGCTTGCCCGTTTTGTCGAATGGATCGTTCACGAATCGCTGTGCGGTCAGTTCATCCCGGTTTAAGTATCCTTTGCTTACGCCCGCTCCGCCGATATACAGCTCGCCAGGTACATATGGAGGCACTAATTGCCCTTGCTGATCCAAGATGTACAGCTTGGTCTGGGAGAGCGGATATCCGATTGGAATGCTGTGCACGTGCTCGTCCGTATGTCCGATTGGATAGTAGGCAGCAAATACCGTCGTCTCCGTTGGCCCGTACCCATTGATCAATGTATCCGGCCCTAGGTACTCTACCGCTTTGCGTGCATGCGGTATCGAAATGGCTTCCCCGCCAATCAGCAATTTCCGGACATGCTTCAGTGCGGTTACATCCCAATCCACCAGCATATTGAACAGTGCTGACGTGATGAAGAAGGCCGTGATTCGCTCCTGCTCAATGAACTTGGCCAACTGCGCAATTTCGATTGCCGAGTCCTTCGAGATGATGACTAAACAAGCACCATTCAGAATCGCTCCAAAAATATCGAATACCGAACCGTCAAATGCGTAATTGGACAATTGAAGCATCCTGTCACTGTGCAGTATCGTCACGTAATTCGCATTCTTCACAACACGGGCTACATTACGGTGACTAACAAGTACTCCTTTCGGTGTCCCAGTCGATCCTGACGTATACATGATATATGCTGTATCGTCTGCATCTACGATATTAGAACCGATATAGGTTGTCCATGATGCTGACTCGTGAGATGCATCGTCATCTTCTGCTGCCCGACCTTCCTCACGATCCAGCAACAGTCGAGGGAGTGACTCGTCAAGGATGGATTGCAGCGCTGAATCTGTGAGGATGAGAGAAGCACCGCTATCCTCCAGCATGAAGGCGATCCGAGACTGCGGATAATCTGGGTCGATCGGCACATAGGCGCAGCCCAGCTTCAAAATAGCTAGAATGCTCACAATCTGCATCGGCCCGCGATCGAGCAATATTGCTATATGATCTCCCTGTCGAACATGCTCGTCTGCGAGGCGTGTGGCGAGCCTATTCGCTCGGCTATTCAACTCTGCATATGTCAGTTCTTCATCATTCCACACAATTGCAGGGCGCTGCCCATGCAGCTTCACCTGTTCTTCAAACAACTGTGCAAGCGTTGGATGGTCTGCTTTCAGCGTAACTGCTGGATTCAACTCACACAGTAGCCACTCTCTCTCCTGTGGTGTTACAAGCGTAAGCTCGCTCAGCTTGCGAGTTGTATCTTCAGTCAATTGCGTAAGCATGTGCAGCAATCGCGTTACATAAAATTCGATTCGATGTCTGGTGAACAAACTCGTATTGTATTCCAAGGAAGCCACATAGCGGTTGTTCCGTTTCTCGATTGTCCAAGTGAGGTCGAACTTCGAATCCTTGTTCATCATTGGCCTAGGAGTTAGTGATAATCCTTCTAGCTCCAACTCCTCCGTGCCCATCGTAATGTAATTGATGACGACATCAAACAGCGGATTTCTTGCTATGTTCTTCTCGATATGAAGCTCCTCAAGCAGCATCTCGAACTGGCAATCTTGGTTTTCATAGACCTTCAGCATCTTCTCTTTCATGTATTGCAGGTATTCGCCCACGCTCAGGCTTGCATCAATTTGTGAACGAATTGCCAACGTATTGACGAACATTCCAACGATCGAATCAAGATCGGCATGACGTCTACCCGCTATTCCCGTCCCCACAACAAGATCCTGTTGACCCGTAATCTTCCATAGCGTCAGCTTCAAGACAGCCATGAGAATCATATAAGGGGTCAATCCTCGCTCAGATGCCAACTGTTCCAGCCGCCCACTAAGTGCTTCACCAAATTCGAATTCCACTTCATCGCCCGAGAAGGTAAGCACAGGCGGTCTTACGTAATCTGTCATCATATTGAGCGTCGGAATCTCGCCTGCAAATTCTTCTTTCCAATATTGAAGCTGTGTACCAAATGCTTCGCTCTTGAAGAATTCATTTTGCCAAGCAGCAAAATCCTTATATTGCAGGGACAATGGCGTTAGTGTCTTGCCGGCATACAGTGCTTGCATCTCTTCTAGTAAAATCGCTATCGAATACTGATCCGATATAATATGGTGCATATCGATGAGCAGAATGTGCTTCTCTTCGTGTATGCTCGTCCATCTCACGCGGAGCAGCGGCGCTTGTGCCAAATCAAATGGCCGGATGAAAGACTTGATTTCACCTTCCACGCCTTCCTCAGTTGTGGTGTTGAATTCAACGACGGAAGGTACTCCGTCCTCAATGATTTGGACTACTTCTCCATTTACGATCTGGAACCGAGTGCGCAGCGATTCATGTCTTTGCACAATTTCATCAATGATTGACTTGCATCTTGCCCTGTCAAGCTGCCCTTCCACCACATATACGGAGGCCAAATTGTAAGGAACCGCATCGCCAACCATCTCATGTACGGCATACATGCGCTTCTGCGCAGATGAGACTTCATAATAAGGCTTGTTCGCAACAGGCTGAATCGCCATGAATTCCTGCTCGTCAGCGCGGTTTGTCCATATCCAATCCACCATCTGGTCAAATACGGCATTATCGAATATTTCCGTCAATGACATATCCAGTTTAAATGCTTGTTGTATGTTGGCGGACAAGGAAATGGCCTTCAACGAATGACCGCCGATGACGAAGAAATCATCCTCAGCCTTTACCTCGCCGCAGCCGAGAAGCTCCTGCCATAATTCTGCTAGTTGCTCACTGATGGTATCCCGACTCCTAATACTGGATGACTGTCCAATCTCGATCTGCTGAGCTTGCGACTGGGCTTGGACACACGAACCTTCTTCCTTACGCTTCAGCTCAAATGCATTAAGAATCACATCATGCTCATGATATGTCGCATCGAACACATAGGTCGGCAGCGGGATACGCTGTCTTCCGCTCTCCGGATGCAGCATCGACCAATCGATCTCGAAGCCTTCACACCACAGCTGGGCAAGCAAGCGTTGGAATTCTATCCAGCTAGATGCTCCATTCCCACCAGCTTGCAGCCTATGAACCGGCGGCGAATCCTGCGCCTCCGTTCGATGTGAATGTTGGGATGCGGCAGACGCGTAATCCGAACATTCGCAACCGATCGCAACGACACTTACACTGATTTCTTCAATAGTGCTGCTATTGTGGCTGATATCAATGAGCGGAATTCGGGATGTATGGAGTGGATAATGCAACAGTTTCTTTCTTACCGCCTCTGACCCGGCACCATTCACTACAGCCTCCAGCGCCCCTTCTTCCAAACCTTGCAGCCATTTCCCGCTTGTTTGCACCCATTCAACCGCGTGCTCCAATGCCAATACACCAGCAACCGTTAAGGCACATACTTCACCGATACCTTGACCGAATAGTCCATCTGGCAGGACACCAACATCGATCAAACTCATTGCTATCCCGTAACTGACCGTAAACCACTCCAATGCAGGGTCATCTTTCAGTTGATGGAAGGCATCCCTCTTATCGAGTTTCGTGCATGCAATCACATGTTCCACATGGCGGTTGAATGTTGCCGCTAGCGGATGTAGATTTCGCTCCTTAGATGTATGCCAATCGCGACCTAATTCGCGATAAGCCCCCGCTTCCGCAGCAATATAAAAGTGAGCGGTCGGTCTGCCGTCCTGAATACGCAATCCGGATTGTTGAAGGAATTGCTGCAGTTCTTTCGTCTTATATGACAAAGCTCCATTTATGAGGAGCGCCTTGCGGTATTCAAACGGCTTGCGTCCCGTTTGCAGTGTCCAAGCGGCATCCGATAAATTGACTGCTGGATGGCTGTGCAAGTACTCCAACACAGCCTCACTCGTATGGGTCAATGCCGATTGACTCCTAGCCGAGAACAAGAACAAATTGACAGGTTCCGATGTCTGGAATCGGCTTATTTCAGGCGGCTGCTCCAGCACGACGTGCACATTCGTTCCACCGATGCCGAAGGAGCTTACACCGGCCCGCAAGATTTGACTCCGATCCGCCCGATATTCAGCCTGTGTATTCACATAAAATGGACTGTTCGCGAAATCAATTGCAGGATTCGGCTTCGTAAAATGAAGTAAAGGCGGAATCGTTCGATGGTACAGGGACAGAACGGTCTTGATGAAGCCTGCCACCCCTGCCGCAGAATCGAGATGCCCGATATTCGCTTTTACAGAACCGATGGCGCAATAGCCTGTCTTCTTCGTATCCCATGCTTGCTTCAGGGCTTCGATCTCGATAGGGTCTCCTAATTTCGTTCCTGTCCCGTGTGCCTCAACATAGTGGATATCCTCAGCCGATACGCCAGCCTGTCTAAGGGCAGATTGAATGACCTGGGCTTGACCGCTCACACTAGGAGCTGTGTACCCGATTTTCTCAAGACCATCATTATTCATTGCCGATCCCTTAATGACACCGTAGATATGATCGCCATCTCTAAGGGCTGCGGCTAGCGGCTTGAGGAGTACAACACCGCATCCATTGCCAGATACGGTTCCCGATGAATCCTCCGCGAATGGCTTGCAGTGCCCGTCTTGAGAGAAGATCATGCCTTCATGCCATAAGTAGCCTTCCTTCCGCGGATAGGAAATGGACACTCCACCGGCAATCGCCATATGCGACTCTCCACGCTGCAGCGACTGTACCGCTTGATGAATCGCAACTAATGAAGTTGAGCAGGCTGTTTGAACATTGAAGCTAGGCCCTTTCAAATTGAGCTTGTACGACACACGGGTCGTCAGAAAATCTTTTTCATTCAAGGTAATTGCTTCGAATGCACGAAGCAGATCTTGTTGATGACCTAAGAATTGAATCATCCAAGGAAGATTGGAGCCACTTCCGGCAAACAGGCCAATTAATCCCTTGTATGCGGAAGGATTGTATCCCCCATTCTCCAGCACTTCCCATACGCATTCATGAAGCAGCCGAATTTGCGGATCCATCATGTTGGCTTCCTGATAGGGATAATCGAAAAATGCGGAGTCAAAATACTCGATGCCATCAAGATAACCTTTTGCTTTCACATATTTCGGATGAGACAGCAAGTCAGCATCCACACCAGCTTGCAGCAGTTCTTCGTCTGAGAACTCCACAACTGACTCTACGCCAGATACGATATTATCCCAAAATGCATCAATCGTAGGCGCTCCTGGGAATCGTCCCGCCATCCCTATCACTGCGATATCTGCTATCTCATGACTTTTAGCAGCAACTGGAGCAAGTGGCATTGCATGACCAATGTCCTGCAATTCTGAAGGAATGCCGATACTCTTGACTAGTGATTCAACCGTTGGATATTGGAACATCTGCATTAACGGAATGGAGCGCCCGATCAGGGAATTGATCCGATTATTGATCAGGATTAGTCCCAATGAGTTCCCGCCAACGTCGAAGAAATTATCCCGCACGCTAATGCGCTCGGTTCCGAGCACATCCTTCCAAATATCCAATATCGCCTTCTCCAATCCTGTTGAAGGCAATTTCGTTTGTCCCGTCATTTCCGATGACTCTTGTGGGAGCGGCAGTGCTTTTTTGTCAATCTTTCCATTTGGAAGCGTCGGCATCTCTTCTAGCTGACGAATAAAGCCAGGAATCATATAATGAGGCAGCTTCTCTCGCAACCACGGCTTGAGCCATATATGCGCTTCTCCTTCAACATCCGCTTCTTTTTTAACCGTGCAATATAATCCAAGCTGTTTGTTCCCGCGCTTATCGTCGTAAGCAGCAGCTACAGCCTGTCTAATATGTTCATGCTTCTGAACAACCTTCTCAATCTCATCAAGCTCCACCCGATATCCGCGTACTTTGATCTGCGAATCCAGGCGTCCCATCAGTTCGATTTCGCCATTGGCAAGCAATCGTCCACGATCCCCTGTGCGATAGAGGCGGCAGCCCGGAAGCTGTTCCGTTTCGAAAAACTTTCGCTTCGTTTCCTCCGGATTGTTCAAATATCCGCGTGCAAGTCCATGTCCCGCCAAGCATAATTCGCCGTATACCCCTACCGGCTGCAGCAACCCAGAATCGCTGATGATATACGCTTGTGTGTTCGCAATCGGCTGTCCAATCGTAACCGACTTGGAAGCCGTCAACTCCTTCGCTACCGACCAGATGGTTGTTTCTGTCGGGCCGTACATATTGAATAATCTTGCTTCGGAACGAGTTTGCAAGTCTTTCAACAAGGCGTCAGGATAATTCTCCCCTCCGCTCAAAATACAGGCAAGCTGCTTCAGCGCAGGTGCAAAATCCGAATTCTCAACAAATGCCTTAATTCGCGAAACCGTGCTTAACAGATGCGTAACCTTGTGCTGAACAATTTTCTCATTCGCCAGCATCGGATCCAACTGTTCACTCTCATTAGCAATATATACGGAGTGGCCCGTGCACAGTGGAACAATCGACTCGAATGCAAAAATATCAAAGGACAACGTCGTTACACAAATGACACGATCCTCTTCGTGCTGGAACACACCTCTCTGTTGAATATCTTGAATGAAATTGAGGATAGAGCCTTGATTGATCATGACTCCTTTCGGCTTGCCCGTTGAACCTGAAGTAAAGATGACACAAGCTAAGTTGTTTTGATGAGTTCGTGGTACAGGATTGCTGCAGTCTTCTGTATTGTGATTTCTGATAGAGTATATGATCTCTCTGCAATCTACCATTTCCCCTGCAAACTCAATGCCCGCTTGATACTCTTGTGGACATAATAGAATATTCACATTGCTCTCTGTGAGCATGTACTTGATTCGTTCCTTCGGGAATGCTGGATCGATCGGAACATATGCTCCGCCTGCCTTCAGCACCGCCAGCAGTGACACGATTAAGTACTCATCCCGTCTTGGCATCACGCCAACCAGCGTATCAGCTGTAACGCCCTGCTCAATCAAGTGGTGCGCGATCGCATTGGCTTGTTCATTCACTTCGCGGTACGTAAGCTGTCGTCCATCGGATACGATAAGCGCCGGTTTGTCTGGTTGTGTTCGTGCATGCTGTTCGAACAGCTCTACAATTACTAGGTTCTCGTCATATGGCAGCGCTGTATGATTCACATCAGTCACAATCCATAACTTTTCTTCTGGCGTCAAGAAATCGATCTGACCCAGACTGGTATTGATATCCGTTGTGATGCACTGCAAAATGGCCTGAAAGTGTCCGATCATTCGCTGCACAGTTTCCTTGCGGAACAGTCCCATCGCATATTCAAGAAATCCTTCTACTGTCTTCTCCTTTTTGTTTTCCTGACAGGTTAATACCAGATCATAAGCGGACGTTGTTGTCGGGAAAGCATATGGTGCAAACGAGATGCCGTCGATTTCAAGATCATGGAATTCCATATTTTGAAAGTCGAAGCAGACATCAAATAGTGGATTGCGGTTGAATTCTCGTTGCAAGTGCAGACGGTCAACGAGTTCGTCAAATTGGCAGTCTTGGTTCGAAAATGCCTTCAGTGCGTTCTCCTTCACTTCATGCAGAAACTCCGTAAACGACTTCTGGTTCAACGGACGGTTCCGCATCGCAAGCATATTTACAAACATGCCGACGGTATCTTTCGTCTCTTCCTGCGTTCTTCCCGCTACAGGCGTACCGACGATAATATCCTCTTGACCAGAATAACGGGCTAGCAGGACATACCATGCACTCAACATCATCATATACAGCGTCGTTCCCGTTTCCTGAGCCAGTTGAATGAGCTTCGCCGCGCAATCTTCTTCAATGTGGAAATAAATCCGGTCGCCATGGAAGTCCTTGACAGACGGTCGTTCATAATCTGTCGGCAATTCCAGCGCAGGCAGTTCACCGCCAAGCTGCTGGAGCCAGTATGCCCGCTGATCAACGATTTCTTCTCCAGCAGACTGCTGCTCCGCTTGCCAGACTGCATAATCTTTGTACTGAAGAACCGGCTGCGTCAGCTCCCCGAAATACAACGCGTTGAAGTCTCTCGTAATAATCTCCATGGATGTGCCGTCCGCAATGCTGTGGTGCATGTCGAACAACAACAGCTGCTCGTCCGAGCCTGTGCGTATGAGTTCAACTCGAAACAATGGCGCGCTTCCTAAAGAGAATGGCTTAATAAACGCACGAATCAATGGCATGATATCCTCGTCATTAACGCGGTCTATTTCCCGGTACGTAAATGGAATATCTACCGAATCATGAATAATTTGAACGGCCTGATCGCCGATAATGTCAAAGGAAGTTCGCAAAGATTCGTGGCGCAACATGAGCTTTTCCAGTGTCTGTTCTACTCGGGTTCTGTCCAGCAGCCCTCTAATCTTCGTAGCGGATGGAAGATTATAAGCTACACTGCTTGGATCAAGCAGATGCAGTGCATACATCCGATTTTGAGCAGATGACAATGGATAGTAATCTCTTTGTGCCGCAGGTGTGATTTGCACTTGCTGATAAGAGTATGCTGAATTCTCATGCAAATGAGCGACCAATGCGCTCGGCGATGAATAGGTGAATAAATCAGCAATCTCCACCTTGATACCTGCATGCTGCTGAATCGCATGAGCCAAGCTAACCGCCTTCAAGGAGTCGCCGCCAAGCGAGAAGAAGTCTTGATCGCTTGCAATCGTGTCGAAACCAAATACAGATTTATACGCATCCAATACCGCCTGCTCTAGTTCACTCTGGTTAGTAAGTGCCGCTGCCGCTGCGGGACGGTCCAAATGATTCTGTGAATGCTGAGAATAGGGCGTTTGATGCACAGCAGTATTTGATCGTGGCAATGATGCTTGTGGAGCGCTAAGCGCGATATCAATTGGGAAATGTCCTTTGTCAAACATATACGTTGGCAGCGACACGCGCTTGCGAACAGTATTGCCTCGCATGGCTTTCCAATCGAGATCGACACCCGCTCCCCATAGGAGTCCTAGCTTATGATGAATATATTCCACATCATCCAGCGCCTCTTGCGGATGGCGTATTAAGTTCACGAAATGTTGACCGGCAGCCTTGGATTCATGTTGTCTCGCAAAAGTACTTAAGGTACGACCCGCCCCGACTTCGATGAATACATCGTGCTCCGACTTTAAGATTTGTGTCAGGCATTTGGCGAAGTTCACTGGTCGCAAAATATGCGCTGCCCAGTAGGACGGTCGATTCATTTCGCTCGGCGACACCCATTCTCCGCTCACATTCGAGACGATCGGAATACGAGGCTCGTTGAACCGATAGGCGGAGAGCCGCTTCTCAAATTCACGTGCAGCCTCCTCCATCATCGGCGTATGGAAGGCATGGGAGGTTTTTACCCGAACTGCCTTCCAGCCAAGCTTCTCGCACTTCGCTTCGAATAGTGCAATCGCTTCTTCCCGTCCGCCAACGACGCAGCTATTTGTCGTATTTTCCAGCGCAATCCACACATTCGGAATCAGTTCCGGCTCTACCATGCTTGCTGCCGCCATAACGGCAAGCATTACTCCTGGCTCCTGCTGCTGCATCAGACGTCCGCGCAAGCGAACAATTTCCACCGCATCTTTCAGTTCGAATACACCTGCGACCGTTGCCGCGGCAAGTTCTCCTATGCTGTGTCCAATCATTCCTGCCGGCTTCACGCCAAGCTCCAGCATCGTAAGCGCCAATGAGTAGCTTGTGGCAAACAGTGCAAATTGACTGTTCTCCGTCTGATTGATTCGTGAGCTATCGCCAACGCCGTATATCATATCCTCGAACATCAGCCGTTCGTCTTCAGTCTGGCATGACAGCACATGATCCATATGCCGCTTGAATATGCGGGACACTGCACTTTGTTTTGCGGAACGGTACAAGGAGCGACCCATTCCTTGGTACTGGCTCCCTTGTCCTGGAAACAGGAAGTATACCTGCCGCTTGCCTGGCTGCACCTCATGAACAGCAGCGTCTTGCAACTGCTTCAGTAGAAGCTGTGGAGCTTCGGCATAATGGTTACTCACGACGATTGCTTTACGGTAGGCAAATGGCTTCCTTCCTACCTGTAATGTCCATGCCGCATCAGTAACGTTAATGCTTGGGTTGTCTATCAAGTGCTGTACGACATTGTACGAGGTGTTGACAAGCGCCTCCTTGCTCTTGGCGGAGAACACAAGCAAATTCACCTGCTCCGGATCGCTGCTGTCCATCATGCTCGGAGCTTCCTCCAATACCATATGGGCGTTCGTACCGCCAACCCCGAACGAGTTGATACCTGCTCGGCGCTTGCTGCCTGTACCGATGGTCATCCACTCCATTCCTTGTGCCTGCACGGTAAATGGCGTACTCGCAAAATCAATTTTGGGATTCGGTTCCCTATAGTTAACCGTTGGCGGGATATATTTGTGCTTCAAGCTAAGTGCGACCTTCGCCAAGCCGACCACTCCAGCAGCTGTATCGGTATGCCCTACGTTGCCTTTCACCGAGCCTAACGTACAAAATTGCTTCTTTTCAGATGCGAACGCCTTCGTTAAAGATTCCACCTCAATCGGATCGCCGAGCGCAGTGCCTGTTCCATGAGCCTCAACATAGGTTATCGTTTCTGGATCAATGCCTGCAACACGATACGCCTCCTGGATAACCTCAGCTTGTCCTTCCACACTTGGCGCCACAAAACCAATCTTCTGTCTTCCATCATTATTAATCGCGGAACCTTTAATGACAGCATAGATATGATCGCCGTCCTCAATGGCATCGTCCAATCTCTTCAGCACCACTAATCCCATACCGTTCGAGAACATGGTTCCCTTCGCCTTAGCGTCGAATGGCCGGCAGTGTCCATCCGGAGAAAACATCATGCCTTCCTCGTAATAATAGCCCCCCTCATTCGGCAGTTCGATCGTGATCCCACCAGCCACAGCAATATCGCATTCGCCAAGAATTAATGACTGACACGATAAGTGAGGGGTAACCAGCGTTGTCGAGCAGCCTGTAAGTGCTGAATAAACTGGCCCTTTAATATCCAGCTTATAAGCGATCCGAGTCGCCAAGAAGTGATTCGTGCTCAGTGTAAAAGCTTGATACTTGTCACTAAATCCACTTTCGCCGAACAGAACCTTCTGATACCATTCAAAATCATCAGACCCGCCGAGAAACAACCCAATCTTCGAGGTGTCAGATCCGGGATAATATCCGGCATCCTCTAATGCTTCCCATGTCCCTTGATAGAGAAGACGAAGCTGTGGCGACATCATCTGCACTTCACCTGGTGTATATTCGAAGAAGTTTGGATCGAACTCCTCAATGCCATCAATGCGTCCTTTTGCCTTCACATAATTGGGTGATTTCAGCATGTTGGGCTGAATCCCTAATTCGAGCAATTCTTCATCCTTATAGAAATGGATGCTCTCTACGCCGCCTTTTAGGTTATTCCAGAAATCATGAATATTGGAAGCACCGGGCGCGTGAATGGACATGCCGATGATCGCGATATCCGATCGAACGACTTTTCTGTCCCGTTGGAAGAATGATTTCCGATCGGTAATCGTCTCTCCCTCAGCTTGGTTGAAATGGTCGGCCAGCAGTCGTACAGTAGGATATTGGAACAATAACGTTATTGGAAAATCCTGCGTCAGTGCTTTTTTCAACTTGTTGTGCATTTGGATTAAGGCTATTGAATGACCGCCGATTTCAAAAAAACTATCATCCACACCGACATGGGTAATTCCAAGTACCTCTTGCCACACAGAGGCAATAAGAACCTCTAAATCGGTATTCGGTGCTGTGTCGCTTGATGAAGCTGCATCTAAATAGTCTTTGTCCGCGATCAGCACATTCCGATTCACCTTCCCACTCGTATTGAGTGGAAGCTCTCTTTTATGTACAAAGAAGGAAGGGATCATGTACGCCGGCAATTCCTTGGATAAGTGCTCCTTCATTTGAGCCACAGGAATGTCTTCATCAGAGAGATAATAGGCGCACAACGCAGCCGACTTGCCAGTCTCCTTCTTCACAACAACGATAGCCTGCGTAATTCCTTCCATCTGCGACAGCACATTCTCGATTTCTCCCGTCTCGAGCCGGACGCCGCGCACCTTTTCCTGAAAGTCAATTCGTCCTAAAAATTCAATCGTTCCGCTTGGAAGCCAGCGGGCCAAATCCCCTGTACGATACATATTGCGGAAGTAATCCGGGTCGATCCCTTCTTGATAGAACGGATTCGCGACAAACTTCTCCTTCGTCAGCTCATCCCGATTCAAATATCCCCTTGCCAACCCAACACCGCTAAGACATAATTCACCTGCTATCCCAATCGGCTGTAATTGATCTTGCTTGCCTACGATGTACCAGCGCGTCTCATTGAGCGGCTCACCAATTGGAATCGAGCGTGTTGTATCGTCGCCCCTAATCGAATAATGGGAAGCCCATATCGTGCATTCCGTTGGACCATATACATTTTCAAGCTTTATATCCGTATGCAGCGAATTGAATTTATGCAAAATATCCGGCGTTACGGCTTCCCCTCCAATACATATCCACTTCAAGGAGGCTAGCTTTGACAGATTGTCCGCATTATCCAACAGTTCCAAGAAGGCACGGAACATGGTAGGTACGAAATTGATATGAGTAACCTTATGCTTGTGTATCTCTTCCAAGATGATTTGCGGGTTTTTCTCTCCGTCTGGCTCCAATACGAGCAAGCTGCCTTCTCCCATAAACCACCCGAACAATTCCGTTCCGGATACATCGAACGTATGCGGTGTTTTGAGTAGGTACAGATCATGCTCTTCCACCGGAAAACGTCTTTCCAGATCGAGCAATGTATTCACGACACTATGATTCTCGACCATGACGCCCTTCGGCTTGCCGGTCGAACCCGAAGTGTACATAATGTAGGCCAAACTGTATGGATCCAGCTGTACTTCGGGCATCGAGTCATCCCCGCTGAAAATGTTCGGATCACTCAGGTCGATGAGACCTACTTCCCATTCTTCTTCGAATGGAAGATCTGACGTAGTGATGAGATAGGACACATTCGCATCTTCAAAAATAAATTGTTTTCTAGCTGACGGATACGTTGGATCTAGAGGCACGTATGCACATCCCGCCTTAAGAACCGCTAATAAACTAATGACTAAGTTAGCTGATCGTTCCAGCTGAATGCCGATACAGGATGGAGTTCCTTGCGTTTTCTGAAGGATATTGCGAGCCAATTGATTAGCTTTTGCATCAACACTAGCATATGTCTCAACTTGGTCTTGATCGATCAATGCCTTTCGTCCTGGATGCTTAGCGACCTTGGAGTGAAATAGTTCAATGATTGTACGAGGTTCGTATGTAAAATAGGAAGTTTGATTAAATTGTTGCAGGATGCGGCTTCGTTCTTGATTCAACAGCAACTCCGCTTCTCCGATCTTGATGTCTGTCTGTCCGCTTACCAGTTCCAGCAGTTTCATGAAGCGAAGACCTAATAAATCAATCGTTTCATCTGCAAAAAGTTCTGGTTTGTATTGAAGTTTAATCAAATCTTTGTGAGGGGTATGTTGCAGGATAACCATTAGGCTGCCGGGAAATGTTACGCGATCGTGATCGAGGATTTCTGCCTTAAGTTCGTACTGATCGCTGTCTTCCACGATATCATATACGAAGCTAACATCGAAGATAGATGGAGTTCCCGGCAATGGGAGCAATTGATTATCTCGCATAATCAAATTGTTCGGATAACCGATATGCTTGTAGACTTCGATAAGCTCCTTCGACACTTGCTGCAGTACTTCCGAGAAGCTCTGTTCATCCTTCAGCAGCAGGCGCATTGGCAGCATATACACAAAGCAGCCTATCGATTCCTCGAAATCCATATCAGGACGATATGAAAATGGAGAGGAGAACACAACATCCTCTTGCTGCGTATAACGATTCAACAGTACACCGAATGCGGCCAAGACAAACATAAAGGTCGTAACTTCCTGTTCCCTCGCCTGTTTATGAATCTGTTGCAATAGATTAGATGAGATCTCGATTCGTTTTTCCTTGCCGATGCCATGAACTTGATGTCGAATAAAGTCATTCGGCAAGGCAAGAGGCTCTGCACCTATCATCTTATTCGCCCAATATTCTCTTTCTTTGTCGTACCCTCCCTGAGCAAGTTTTGTATTTTCTTGGCTCATGAAGTCGGTAAATCCCGTATTCGGCTTTATTTCAATTGGCTCTTTTCGTGCGAGTTTATGATCGTATTCCAAGAGCTTTTGCTTCAACACTTCGAGTGATAATCCGTCGGAGATGATATGGTGAATGCTGATGAGAAAAATATGCTTCTTGTCAGATAGCTTAATCAAGCTTGCGTGAAATAGCGGAGCTGCTGTGAGGTCAAATACTCGGCTTAATAACTCTTGCTCAACCTGAAGCTTTACCCGTTCTTCCTGAAGTTCAGTTTCTGCAGAGAAATCTAACTTTGTTAGTTGAACATTGATTCGATCGTGGACAACGAGAAGAGGCATTTCATTACTGACATCAAGACTGCATCGCAAGGCTTCCTGCTCCTCAATGACTAGACTCAGAGCTTGCTCGAACCGAACTACGTCCACTCCCTCGAGCATGATGGAAGCTGTGATGTTGTAAGAGAGCGGGTCGTCAATTTGGCAATCGAAGAATATTCCCTTCTGGACTTCTGTTAATTCTAGTCTGCGCGTTACCATAAGCTAGACCTCCTTAGTTGAAGACCCAGATTCCGCCGGCCATGATCGACAGAACCGTAATGAACGTTTGGTACACGACATCCATGATCAGATTTCCAATACTGTCTGCATCTGCTTTCTTGTTCTTAATCATGACATATGTATGAGACCACAAACCGCTTAACCCGTATATATACATTGTGACAAGTACGCCTACCCAGAAGTTTCCATGAAACCAAATTGCCATAATTCCCATCACCCCAAGACCAACTTGGGAAAACCCGTACTTGACTTGAAACGGCCCGCCTGGCCAGCCCAATTGAGATGCGGTTCTGTCAGCAATCGCAATGTTGTAAATAAATCCAATGACGCCCACTAAGCCAAATGTCACAACAAACTGATGCAGCAACAGCACATTCGCAATTTCGCTCGTATCAGCTGAAAAACCGTTGATCCAAAGCTGTACTACCGCTGAGACAATTCCCAATCCCCATAACAATAGAAACCACATCGTTACAAGCTCCTCTCAATTAATAGATTTGTTACCAAAGATAATAAAGTTGAAAGGTTAATTCTGTCAATAATATTATTTTTATACTAAACAAAATCTGTAATCTATTGACCCAAATGGTTTTAATCCAATATTCCTGAAATTTTGTTTCTTTTCTGTCTATTGACTTCTTTCCAATTCTGATCATTTTGACGAACCAGATTTGTTTCACTATTCAGTCTATTTATGCTGACCACCTCTCCCAAAACCTTGATATATTGCGATTTTTCCGTGTATTTTCCTGCTAAGAATAATAAAAAGCACTCCTTCTTGCCTATCGAAGCACGATAAATCACAGCCGTGTTTGGATAAAGAAAGAGCGCTTATATTTGGTTGTCATTATATTGTATTAATGTTATTCATCTCTTTTTTATTTCTCGTCCACTGCATTGCTTTCCAATTCTTTAATCACTTTGGTTCGACCTGTAACAAACGATAAGAATGCGATGAGAATTCCAAACACAATAAACATAAAGCCAATGCCACGACCCGGCCCAATGCCAATAATGCTGCCAACTGATGTAGCGAGCAAACCGCCCTCCACCAATAGCGGATTGAATACATGCTCGGCCAATACACCAGAAAGAACATAGGCAATCGGATATCCGAGCTGCGTAGCCACCGATATGAGGGACCATACCCGCCCTTGCACGGTATTGTCAATATTTTGCCGAATCAATACTTCCAAGCTCGTCTGCACAAATGCTAGAGCAAAGAAAAAGAGAAATCCTGATACGACAATCACATATACATTCGTCGAAACGCCGATAAGCGAATAGAAGAGCCCAACAAAGACAAGACATACCGTCATTGTAGCGACATGCTTCTTAATTCCTCCAAAAATACTAATCAGTAAACTGCTGACTAACAAGCCCGACGCACACACGGATAGAGAGATTCCGTACGTCTTCGGATCTGTAAAGTTCAACATCATAGGGGCAAGCAATGTCTGCAAAAATCCAATATAGAAGCACAATACAGAAGTAAGTGTAATGAGTACGACAATCCCTTTATTGGCGTTGATTGTCCGCATTCCTTCTTTCAACTCATGCCAAAAACTTAGCTTGACCTGCTCTTCAACATGATGATTCTGGAGCTTAGCTTGCTCAGCAACTACCCGATTGCTTCTAACCCATACAACCAATAGCGCCGCGATGATAAATGACAAAATATCAATGACTAATATGTATTTGATGTCCATAATCGTAATCAAGATACCAGCTAGAACTGGGGAGACTAGAAACTGAGAAGTGGAGGCAAGCTGCATCAAGCCGCTTGCTTGGGTGTATTTTTCTTCACTGACGAAGTCGGTAACAGAAGCTTTGTAGGCGGGATTATGCAAGGCACCGAATATCGAACTAATGGATGCCCCTACGTATATGTGCCATACCTCCAAGCTGCCCATCAGAACGAAGGCCAATATGAATATGAGACCAAAGGCAGAGCCTGCATCACCCAAGATCATCATCAATCTGCGATCGAAGCGATCGGCGAGGACACCCCCGACCGGCTTAAGCAACAGAGATGGCATAAACGAGCAAAATATGACCATGGCATAGCTGGTCGGGCTTTGTGTTTGCTGCAATACTAGGATACCGAGCGTAAAGGCAGTCAGACCGCTGCCAATATTCGATATGAGCTGGCCGAACCAGACTAGAAGGAACTTGGAAAATAGTTTCTGTTGAAGCGTATCCATGTTCTACCCCTTTTCCTTAAATGGTTGCTATGAAATTGTACAAGCAATATAAAATTACGAACCAAAACCCCCTCCTTCTATTGTCTACTTCCGATCGAGTAACAGCATTAACTAATACTAACATTTTTATCCTTATACAAGCCTGTTGTCAAGACGTAAATTGCTGTGCTATGTAAAGGTGATCCACAGTTCCCTCATCGACAAATGGTGCCGACAAATAAGGTGAAATAACGACAAAATCACTCTTTCATCACCCAATAAAAAAGAACCGTTTGCGGCAGCCCAGATTATGGACGCAAAACGGTTCCTTCATTATTTATATCTGTATACGATTTTCCTTAGTTCCTTGTTTATAAATCTGTATGTTTCCGCTTTAACAGATGGACATACCATTTCAACTCTGCATGATGATTGAACACACTGACCTTGTCCATCACCTCAAAATCCTTGCATTGCTCCATTTCCACTATTTTATTCTCGATCATCGTATAGGCGAGATCTTCTTTGTTTTTATGTGAATACAGAGATGAGACAATGACACCATGTGGGGTTAGATAATTCGAGTAGTCTAGCAGCTTTTGTGGCGTATTGGGCACATAATGCAGCGATTCATTAAATACGATCACATCATATTTCTTTGCAGGCACATAATGATTAATGTCACCACAGTGGAACTGATTCAATGAGGATTTGGCCGATGCGACTTTAATGGCTTCTTGTGACAGATCAATCCCTGTATACCCTTGTTTCTCGCTGTCGAGAAGCATATCGAATAAGATGCCTGTCCCGCAGCCCATATCCAGAATCCCTTCTGTTCCAATAAATTTCCGAATGTACCCATACACCACCGAATATCGAGCATATTCCGTAATATCCGACAAATAATCCCATGCGTTCGACTTGTATTCCTCGTCCCATTGCTGCTGATTGCTTTCTAAGAAATCCGGAATTGTTACTTTTTCCATGTTGTTTCCTCCCACGCGTCAGATAGTTGATAGTTAACTTTTGCTTCGCATCATAAGTGTTGTTCGATAAGAAAAGCAAACAAATGGAGAGTATGTCTTGTTGAGTTTGATAGTCGTAGATATGCAGGGAAGTATTAATGAAGTTAAACAAATATAGTAGTCTTTCTTCATACTAGTATGCAATCCAGATCATGTCAATCTTATAGCGCTTTTACATTCATAAGAAAGCGGCCTGGAGATGCAAATACAGCTCCGAGTCACCACTAGATGTAAAAAACTCCTTACATGTTTACGTTTAACATATACACTATCGATGTAAAATACTTTTGACATGAGGAGGTTTACAAGGATGAAGAACTTTTTTCGTCCGATGGATGAAATGGAATTCAGCATCAGTTTGCGGGCAATCAAGATTGCCTGGATCTATTCCGTATTGGTTTTATTTATTCGTAGATGGCTCACGGCTTGTGTATATATCCAGCATCTTGAAGCAATCTCTCGCCGTGGGCCAAAAGAATACATGCCGATCCAAACATGCTCTGAATTGCTGTCTTCAAATTATGGGCTGCTCGGCGGAACAATCCCTTCCAAGCCTTTCAGGAAAATATCCACGTACAACTCAATCATTTGGCTGTCTTCCACTTGTTCCTGCTGTCTTCCTCCGAATAGATCCAGCGCCATCTCTGCCCATCCCACCGCACCTAGAAAAAAACGGGAGGCATAGTGTAGAATAGCGGATCCATCATTTTCGGCAATGCGGAAGTGTCTCCTTAGTTCCGCTTCCAATATACCAGTCTGACGCAGCAATTGACGATAGAATGGAGCAGCAATCTGCGGGTTTTTGATCCCTTCAATGAAAATGATTTTTGTAAAAGGAGGATTGCTCCTAAACATGTCAACGAGCTGCCTTCCGGCGTAAACTAACATTTCTCTAAGCGACAGGTTAGCTGCAGGAGGACTTATGACTGTTTTGGCAAATTCTCGTTCAACTAATGAAAGAAATAAATCCTCCTTGCTTTTAAAATGAAAGTATAAAGCTCCCGGCGTAATTCCTGCTTGTTCCGCAATGCCGCCTACCTTCGTTCCTTCAAATCCCAATTGCGCAAACTTCAATAAAGCAGCATCTAATAGATCATCTCTTGATATCGTAATTCCGGCTCTACGCGCCATCTGCTTGCTCCTTTCTAAAAGCTGTCCAATACTCCCTCTGCTGCCTGGTATCCAGAATACAAAGCATGTTCTGTCGTCGGGCCCGCCCAATAATCGCCGCAGACAAACAACTTTGGATTCTCTGGCCGCATGGCCTTCAGCGCTTTGTCACGTGATCGAGCCCAACCTGGATATTGAATCGGCATCGCATGCCTCCATCGATGGAGATGCGTGAACATAAGACGAATATCCTGTATCGGATAAAATTGTCCTACCATTCTCTTCACCTCATTTTCGATTTCTTGATCCGCCTTCGACCAATTCGCTTGACTATAGGAATGAGTCGGCATCGCAACCGCAATACCTTGACCAGATGGAGCCCTGTCTGGCCCCTTCAAGTGATCCCACCCGATCGCAGCTAGATCCGAGTTCAGCACAGACGGCACAGCAAATCCATAAGCTTGCTGTTCTGGCGCTTTCTCGTATCCGATAATCGTCGTTACATTTGTCGTATACCGCGTATTTACTAGAAAATCCGTGCGTTCCTTTCCCAGTTCCAGCTCTGGATTCGCGATCATTCGCAATGCAGCAGGTGCAGGGACGGAGATGATGGCTCTATCGAAATATTCGCAAGTGTGAGCCTCTTTCCCTTCTATTGAAACTCGGATGCTTGAAATATCGGTAGATTCAACTGCGGTGACTGACGCACCAAGTTGAACCGAAATAAGCCGGCTCAACGCTTCGGGAACTCTCCCCATTCCCCCATTTGGCGTATATATCGACCAAGTGCTGCGCGCATCGCGCAAGGATAATAGGGGGGCATGCCAAGATGTGTCTTGTTCGTTCCAGAAAAACAAAGTGGAAGTTGGGACACTAAGCACCCAGTCGACAAGAGCATCCGTTGCCTCGCTTCTCCACCACGACAGATCACGGCCATCATCCAGCAAGCATAGGCGAGATGAATCGTGAAAGTCTATTTCATTCCGATATTTATATGCGTTGTACAACACCTTCACGGCAGCTATCTTCGCACGGGCATTCAACTTCGGATGACGAAAAAAACTAAAGGGATTCGCCGATTGAAATCGATAAATCTGCTGATTGCCAATCGCCATCGCTTGAATCGGATTGACATAAGTCACATCTTCACTCATACCAAGCTCTTTCATCAATTCCTTCATATACCGGTAAGAGTCAACCATAAATTGAGCACCGTTATCCCAAACATATCCGCCCTTGCGACTTGTGTGCATTCTTCCGCCAACTGAGTTGGATTGTTCGAATACCGTTACACAGTGCCCTTTTTTTTGCAAATGATATGCTGCACCTAATCCGCTGATCCCTGCACCGATAACTGCGATTTTGCCCATTCATATCCCTCGCTTCAATTAATTAAATGTTCATTTAATTAATTGAAGTATAACAATAAATTCCATAGAAGTTCAATTCATTTTTTTCTTTTTCATGCCCAAATGCAATAAAAACTCGCCCCGAATTGTCAGCCTCAACAATAAAGGACGAGAAATTATGATTGCTTATTTCCGTTGTTCCTTACTTTAATCGCTTGCCCCCCACATAAACTTGCTCAATATTCACGCAATCCTCAAGCACCTTAATATTGTGAAGTGGATTATGGGAGACAATCAACAGATCCGCCTGCTTGCCTGCCTCAATCGTACCAATGGAATCCTGCATCGCGCATGCCTCCGCGGCCGTTCTGGTCGCGGCGATGATGGCTTCCATTGGGCTCAGTCCAATCTCACTCACAAGCAGGCTCAATTCCATAGCATGCTGTCCATGTTCAATCGGAGTTACGCCCATCAGATCTGTGCCCATTGCAATCTTGACCCCGGCCCGATATGCCTTTTGCATATTTTGATTATGCGCATTATTCAACAATATGGCCTTTTGCAGCGTTGCTTCAGACAAGCCCATGCGCGATCCGTGAGTAACGATTAAATGCGTAATCGTCATCGTTGGAACCAATATGGCGTTCGCTTTCAACATGAGCTCGATTCCTTCGTCATCAATAAGCACCCCATGCTCAATTGTTTTGACACCTGCTATGAGGGCATTCTTAATACCTACCGTGCTCTGGGCATGTGCTGCGACGTATGAACCTGCCGCTTCTGCCTCATACACGATCGCTTTCAGCTCGTCAATCGTAAATTGCGGCGAACGGGGGTCATCCTTTTCAGACAATACCCCTCCTGATGCACAAACCTTGATAAAGTCCGCCCCCTGGCGGAACATCGTCCGCGCTGCCTTGCTGCATTCTGCTATGCCGTCACATATATGTCCATATTTGTTAAATTGGGCAGGCAGCATATGCAAATCGCCATGCCCTCCGGTTTGGCTCAGCATTTGATAGGAGGTCTTAATTCGCGGCCCGTTGAATTCACCCTCTTTGATAAGGTTGCGCACATGCACCGCAATATGGCTTCCGACATCCCTAACACTCGTAACGCCAGCGTTGATCATTTTCTTCGTATCATTCAGCGCCCGCCCCATCAGGATTTCTGATGGGATAATCGAGGCCGCAACCATATTAGGTGTTCTTGCACCAACTAAATGCAGATGAGCATCAATCAGCCCCGGCATAATAATCTTACCGTCAAGCTCCTCCACACGTGCCTCGGCTGCTACCGTAATTTCTGAGGCTTTTCCTGCTTGAACGATAACATCCTGTTGAATCAATACGCCTGCGTCCTCTATATATCCGCCTTTTCCATCAATCAAGGTTCCGCCTTTGAAGAAAATCGTTGACATCTGTACATCTCCTCCCTACGAAAAATTTTCCGACATAGTGTTGGATAAAATGAATCTTAAGGATTATTATAAGAATGAAACGATAATCTACCACCATCAATATGATAGATTTTGTCGGAAAACGTACGGATTCAGATTACTTGTCTGATACATTTCAATATTTTCTACAGAGGAGACGAATATGTCCAATTCACAGAAAACAGAAGATCGAAGAATAAAACGAACACGACGCATCATAAAGGAAGCATTCATCACACTAATCGCCGAGAAGGGCTTGGAAGCTTTAACCATACAGGACATTATTGCGAGGGCCGACATGAATCGCTCTACTTTTTATTATCATTTCCAGGATAAGCAAGACCTTCTGCAGCAAAGCATTCAAGAAATGATGAAGCAAGCGATGGAGGATGTCGAATTGCATGCAGCAACCGCAGACCAGTTCAAAGGTAAACAGGAACATTCCACTTATGATCCAACGCCAAAGTTCATTAGGTTGTTCCAGCATATTGATCGAAACCGCGATTTTTATAAAGTCATGCTAGAGCACGTTCCGGGGTTTATGTGGACTACGATCGAGATGATTAAGGAGAATATGAGTAAAGATCTTACCCTGCTCCAATCTGATCCCTCTAAATTGAAGGTTCATGACGCATTTCTCATCAATTACTCTGCAGGGGCTTATATGATGGTCATCAAAGCATGGCTGGATCAGGAGTTGCCGTTCTCCGTAGATTATATGGCCAAGCAGCTCACGCAAATTATGCGTAACGGAATGTATGCCGTTGCAGGCATACAAGTATGACACGAAAAAAACGTGTCATACTTCCTTTACAATTGATACAGCAAATGCTCATTCAGCAATCTTCATACGGTTATCAAGCTGTTCCAGCACCATTGGCCATGCTTGCTCATGCTGATTCTTGGATGCCTCATCTGGAAATCCAGCATGCGTTAGGCGGAGCTTCGTTCCGACAGCAGAGGGAAGCAGTGTTACGGTAACGACAGTCTCAGCTCCCTTTGTCCCCCCACTCCCCGTCACCCATGTCAATTCAACTAACCGATCATGTTCGAGACGGAGAAATCTCCCGTAATGCGGATACCGCTGCGCCTCGTACTTCGTGTCAGGGCGGTATACCGTTTCAAAATAAAAAACCGTATTCACCTCACCCATCATCATTACGGTTCCCGGTTCCGCGAACCAGCGATCGAACCATCGTGTCCATGCTTTGTATAGAACGGCTGGAGGAGTCTCCATCTCTCGTTCCACTGTGAGCTGATAAGGTCTTAATGAAAGATCAGGGATTGCAATCGGTTCTGTCATTGTGGAATCCATCCTTTATTATTCCCGTGTTAGATACCCGCTTCATATATCTTTCCCATTCCATCCCTCGGAGAACCCTTCCAGTACTTCATCTTAGCGCGATCCGATCCAACCCTATACTAGTCAACATTCGATTGTTCGCACTCAGCCGCGACTCAAATCCTCCGGGATCATCCACATTCTTTCTCTTTCTCTTTCTCTCTTGCAAACAATCTCCTGCATTACCATGCCTGCTCTATAACTCTATGGACAGTAAAAAATATAGATAAAATTTAATATTATTGAATTTCACTTCCATGTATAATGAATCGTGAAACGACAATAATGCTAGTATGCAAAAAAACCGTTAGACTTCAGAACCAACAACTGCTAAGGAGTGAAGCCAACCATGTCCATCCATCCATATCTCAACTTCAACGGCAACTGCCGTGAGGTAGTCGAGTACTACGCCGAAGTGTTCGGGCTAGACAAGCCTCATATTATGACATTTGGGGACACACCGCCAGATCCATCCCATCCTCTTCCCGAGGAGGCCAAACATTTGGTCATGCACGCAAGACTGAACATTCAAGGAACGATCGTGATGTTTTCTGATGTATTTCCGGGCATGCCATACCAAGCAGGCACTAATATCACTCTTTCTATTGTTGACACAGATGTCGATAAATTGACATCCATCTTCAACAAGCTCAAGGAAGGTGGACAAGTTGGCATGGAGCTCCAAGAAACGTTTTGGAGCAAAGCCTACGGTAACTTGACGGATAAATTCGGTATTCAATGGCAAATCAATCACGATAATGGCGACTTTTCAAGCTAAATACAACCAACAAACACTACATGATAAAAGGATGTACGCCACTTCGATTACGAAGGATAGCTGCATCCTTCTTCCTTGTTTATGAACCATAATGACCTTATCCCGTTCCAAAGTACAACCTGAAAGTTAATGCGGTTTAATTAATTTTTATAATGGCATGCGCAATCTAATTAAAATATTTCGTTCACACATTGGTCACACTTTCAAGTATGATAGAAACAAACAACAACAATAACATTTCAACAGCATTTTCTTCTATATTTCGACCACGAATACCTGTTCATGAAATCCACCCGTTTGCTGGACAATATCCACGATTCCTTCATTTTGTGACTAAGTATGTTGCTTTGTATATGAACTCTTCCGAGTTTATATAATAGAGTTGCTAGAAGCTGTATCCATAGCGTCATCTAGGAGCTCCACTCTTTTATTTTGACAACTTCATATGGAAAGGAGGCCGACTTTAAGTTTAAAGGGTTTAACATTTCATTTGAATTGTTTCATGACATCCCATTATTCTTAGGAGGTTGATAGTGTGAATCAACTGCGTCTTTCCAACCCAATAACAACGAAGTTGCTTGTCGGTTTTGGTGCAATGCTCGTAACGGTTATCTGTATGGTGCTCTTTGCTGATAAAGCGTTTGGACATGGTTATATCGAAGGCCCTGCCAGCAGAGCTGCATTGTGTAAATCCGGTCAGAATACAAACTGCGGAGCGATTCAGTACGAACCACAAAGCTTGGAAGCACCGAAGGGGTTTCCTAATGCTGGACCTGCTGACGGCAAAATTGCAAGCGCTAACGGAGCCTTCCCTGAACTGGATGAGCAATCCGCAACTCGCTGGACTAAAGTCAACATCAATGCTGGACAAAACACGTTCAATTGGAAACTAACTGCAGCTCATGCAACATCAAGCTGGAAATACTATATTACAAAAGAAAATTGGAATCCTAATGCAAAGCTGACACGCGACTCCTTCGATCTAACACCATTCTGCTCCGTTAATTATGGTGGCGTACGTCCTCCATCGACGTATTCGGATACTTGTAATGTACCAGCTCGCACTGGCTATCATGTTATCCTTGCAGTGTGGGAAATTGCAGATACTCCAAACGCATTCTACAATGTACTCGACGTGAACTTTAGCGGAACGAACCCTGGCGACAACCAAGCTCCTACTGCACCTGCTAACCTGGCAGTGACTGCAACAACAGCAACAAGCGTGTCCTTGAAATGGGATGCTTCTAGTGATAACGTTGGTGTAACCGGTTACAACGTGTACAATGGCAACTCCCTTGTTGGCAACGTATCGGGATCCACACTTACGTATACTGTAAGCGGTCTCACATCCAATACTGCATATACATTTAGTGTGAAAGCGGTAGATGCTGCTGGCAATCAATCAGCTGCTAGCAATGTAGTAAGCGTTACCACACCTACAGTACCTGTTGATAATGACGCTCCAACTGCACCAACTGGCTTGCATGTAATGGGTACACCGACGTCTACTTCGGTATCCCTGATGTGGAGCCCTTCCACTGATAATGTTGGCGTTGCTGGCTACCGCGTTTATCGTGGAACGACATTAGTTGCAACTGTATCCGGCACAACAACAGACTATGTGGTTACTGGCCTCAGCCCGAAGACAGCGTACACATTCACTGTCCGTGCATTTGACGCTGCTGGGAATGTCTCTGCAGACAGCAATGCAGTATCCGCTACAACTGCTGATGCACCTGCAGTAGCTGCTTGGGTAGCAAATAAATCCTATGCAGTGGGCGACAAAGTTACTTACAATGGCACGGTATACGAGTGCCTCCAGCCGCACACGTCATTAGCTGGCTGGGAGCCTACTAACGTTCCAGCATTATGGGCTGTTAAATAAGTTACAAGATATAAGATATTCCCCCCCTTCCAAATAACAAGAAGAGTCGTCCATGTAATTCCCCGGACGACTCTTCTTTATTGATTGCGATTTAGATAATATCCTTCATCTCATCAAGCGGTATAAATCATGATCTCATCTGCTCTTAGAATGACACGTCCGTCCACTGAAGCCTCGCCTTTGCCAATTGTGAATCCCTTTTTGCTCCGCAGTACTTCATAGCTGAGCTCTAGCTTGTCCCCTGCATATGCTCTCCCCATTGATTCCACACCTTTCAATGAAGATAAGAAGCCAAGACCACCCTGCTGACTCTGGACAGCTGTAAAAGCTCCCAGCTGGGCAAGTGCTTCAATAATAAGCGAATCCGGCATGAAAGTTGACGCACCCGACATAAACCATTCATTGTGAGAAATGAGTTTATATCCAATCGCGGACGTACCCGGTTCAATCTGAGTGACGCGATCAATCATGAGAAACGGGTAACGATGCGGCAATATATCCATCACTTCTTGAATGTTCAACGTATCAGCTCCTAGATATCATTCATCTATGTTTTCACCAATTATTTCATATGAGGATGTTGCTGTAAAGAAGCTACTCCCACGTAATGCCAGCCGCTTAGCTTCTCATTCATTTTACTTCTTTTTGAAATAGGTCTTGAATCTTCTTGTTACATTGTAAAACATCCGTTTGCTTTCCGGCCATATAAGACCAAGCAAATAACCGATAATCCCTCCGACAATGGCCGGAACCAACCAGCCAATTCCCTGATTGTACAGCGGGAGCATCTTCAACCACGACAGAATCGTGTCGAACTGAATTTCAGCTTGCTTCAATCCGTCGAATATACTGATGATGAACGTACCGACCAGTGCACCGACATATACCGATTGACGACCGCCGAACAAGCGATGTGACAGTGATAAAATGATCAATACAATGGATACGGGATAAATGATAAGCAAAATTGGGATTGAAATCGAAATGATCTTATTCAAGCCTAGATTCGCCACCAATAACCCCAGCACGCAAATGATAAATGCAATTTGGTTGTAAGTAAATCGGCCAAGTAGTGTTGAGAAATACTGACTGCATGCGGACACCAATCCGATGCAGGTCGTAAGACAAGCAAGCGTGACAATGGCAGCCAGCAATATTAATCCAGCTTCCCCGAACAACTGCTGTACGATTTGCGTTAGCAGCTGTCCTCCATTTGCCGCATAACCGAGTCCAGTCACACTTGTAACTCCCAAAAACCCGAGTGCTGCATAAACCAAGGACAGTCCGACACCTGCGATGATTGCTGCTTGTATAGCCGCTCTTGTAATCATTCTCTTGTCTTGGACTCCTTGATCACGAATGGCATTAATAACAATAATGCCGAAGGCCAATGCTGCTATCGTATCCATTGTTAGGTAGCCTTCCATAAACCCTTTGAATCCTGGTGAAACCGCATATTCCTTGATAGCAGGCTGTGCTTCGCCGAGCGGTCCCATCATGGCAGCAATGAATAATATCGTAATCGAAATCAGCAGCAATGGTGTTAGGATATTGCCAACCCGCACTACGAGCTTGGACGGATTTAGACATAACCAATAAACAACACAGAAAAAGACGAGTGTGTACACGAACAGAACCCAACTGCTTGATTGCAGTGATTCAGGTACAAAAGAGCGTACCCCCATTTCAAATGCAACGTTAGCAACCCGCGGTATTCCCATGGATGGCCCAATGGACAAGTAGACAATAACCGCAAACAAGATCCCAAACTTAGGATGTACTCTACTTGCTAAGTGCTGCATATCTCGTCCGGATATTGCAATCGCAATTACCGTTAACAATGGCAGCCCAACACCAGTCAGGATAAACCCTGATATGGCATATATGAAGCTGTCTCCCGCCTGTTGTCCTAAGATTGGCGGGAATATTAGATTCCCCGCTCCGAAAAATAGCGAAAATAGCATAAGTCCCACGAAAAACACGTGGCTTCTCGGCAATGACTTCATCATTCTGTTCCCCCTAGACATCTAATACATTTCTACAGCAGCATCCCCATACAACAAAAAAACCGTCCCTCGAAAGGGACGGATTCTATCCGCGTTACCACCCATATTCATGCAGCATGATGATAGACATTCGCAATTGCCAATGCATCTATCTCTCCTGCTCCATGCAGCTCTCTTCGCAGCCACACTCGCTGCGATATCCGAATAACGGTGGATATTCCGGCGCAGCTTACTTACTCTCGTTCGGCCACGCTTCTCAGAGATGATGTTCAGTTATGCGCCGAACGTTGGCTTGCAGCACTTCACCAACTCTCTGTAGATCGGCATTCATAGCTTACTCGTTCTCTTCGTTGAAGTTTTCATTCTTCAAGTTGTTTTCTATTGTCACATGAGCCTGATCTCGATGTCAATGTACAATATATCACAGTAACGAATGATCATGTACACATTTACAATTAATTCTAACTCTTTTTATTCGATAAACAGAGCAAAATCCGCCCAATTGTTGCGGACGGATTTGCTCGAATTCTTACTTGTAATTAGACATCACTTCGTATTGCCGTGCACCTATAATTGGTTCATAGACTTCAAATATCGATAGATGAGCATTGCTGCTTGCGCACGAGTCGGAGTCTGATCGCTTCCAAAGCGTCCGTTTCCGATCCCTTGAATCCAGCCCTGCTCTACTGTAAAAGCAATAGCAGCTTGATTCGCCTGATCTAGATGATCCGTATCTGTAAAATGGGACTTCGCGATGGTTGGCATTACTTTCGCAGTCTTCTGAGCAAGCAAAGCTACCATTTCAGCACGTGTAAACGGCTCTTTATCTGCCTTAGCTGCCGACTTACCAGCACCGTCCATAACCTCATTCACGAATCTTTCATTCTTCTTCATGGAAGCTTCTGTGCCTGCATGATGTGGCAACCGATCGAGCATCATGAGGAAATGTGACCGAGAGATAATTGCATTCGGCGTGTAGAGTCCCTTACCCGTTCCATTTACAATTTGCTGTGCTGCCAGTACTTCAATTGCATCTTTGCCCCAGTGATTTGCCAAATCCGCAAAGCTTGGAGCGTTCTCATACAACGCATACGTTCCCGTCTGTTCAACAGTCAAAGCAAGTCCTTCCGCATTATGAGTTGCCATTCCTGCAACACTCCATGTCCCCTGTGCGTTTATCCGATACATAGCTGTCTTGCGCAAATCCCTCACTTTCGAAACGTCCCCTCGAAGCAAGAGGATAACTGGGTGAGTCAATTTGTCGCTCTCGTTATAAATGGCAACAAGGCTGGATACGAGATTTCCCTGGTCGCCACTAGCACCTTCCCCAGTTCCTTCCTGACGCTCCGAACCCTTCTTGACGGATACAAGCAGCTTAAACTGATCTTCCGCAGCATAATCCGCCAAGGAGGCCGTTGGTATCTTCAATTCATATGCTGCTGAACGAATATGCAGTTCCTTCCCAGAAGCCAGAAGCTGCTTCATCATCGCTGCATGGAAAGTGATCGATACTTGAGTATAATCCTCGAAACGTACATTAGTAAGATCCATCTCAACTGCTGTACTAGCTTTACGCGTAAGCTGCTCTCTCAGCCATTGTTCCAAGAGGGATACCTTAGCAGATTTAGAACCTGTCGCAGAAGCTGGCTGCTCTACCAGATACCCAATCGTTCGGTTATTAGCAATAACCGGTATCCGCTTATCCTTCTCAGGAATTGTTACGGGCGAACTGGATGATCCCCCGCCTGAAGAAATAGGAGGCTCATATGGATTAACATTTTTCTTACGCACCGTAACGGTTGCTTCTGCTTGTTTATCTTTATATCCAACTGTAATTGTTGCCGTGCCTTCGTTCCAACCCGTTACCCGTCCCTTATCATCTACCTTAGCAACTTGCTCATCTGAGGAATGGAACTGCAACGGCTCTGTAATTGGCGATAATTTAACTTCTCCATCTTCATATACGATCGCTGCAACAGACAGTGGTGCTGAATCTCCCACATGTATTGCAAGCTTATCAGGGTACACTGTAATGCCTTGGAGTTCAGGCTCCCTTCCATCGTCCCCGCGATGCACGGTTATCGTTGCTTGATCACTCCACTGTTGGTAGGTCACCTGAACGACCGACACCCCTTCACTCACGCCTGTAACACGACCAGCTTGATCTACCTCTGCAATTCGACTGTCTGACGAAGTAAATATCAATCCTTCTGTTATTGGCATCGGTAGGAGGTTGCCATTCTCGTATACGGCCGCTGTTACAGTCAGCGTCGACTGTTCCCCCGCCTTCAGGGACACATCTCGCGGATGTACAGCGATCGATGTAATATCCCCATTTTGTGCAGGTACCTGATAGTTGATCGTAATCGTGGCCGATTTGCTTGTCGCTTGTCCATTCGTTTCTGCGACTGCATAAAATTTATTCGCTCCACGCTCCAATTCAGCTGATATCGCAAATTGTCCTTGCTGCACCGTTCCAGTTCCGACACGAACGTCTTGACGATATAAGTGAATCGTCGTTCCATCGGTTGGATATATTCCTTTCACAACAATATGAGCATCTGTAACTGTACTGCCTGACACTGGTTCTGTAATTACCGGTTCTTCCATAATCTTTGTAACCTTGGCTCGAATCATGTAATTGCCATCGCTGTTCCCTATCTTCTTCCACGAACCGCGATCCAGCTTCCATGAACGCCCTGAAAAATTGCCAAGCTTCGTCATCGACAATCCTGGTACATTCGGCATGACACCATCCTGAATGTAGGCTACATAGAAATCACCGTTGACAATAATCGGATTCGGTATCGTTACATCTGTCCACGAACCATCCAGCACTGCCTTGCCTTCATACGGACCGGCCACCATCTTACCTGGAAGGCCATCAGGGCCGCTGGCATCATAGATGGCATACTTGAATTTCTCCCCGCCAGGATTCGGCCAGCCTTGATCCCAGAAGAAGAATCTTGCACCTGTTACTTGTGCGGGGCCGTCCGTTGTCATACGAACTGCAAACCCATTTCCAGATACAAAGAATGCCTTGGCATTATCAGCAACGCCATCATCGTAATAGATTTCATCAGTTGATCCTTGGAAGCTATGAAGCGTATATGAAACGTGAGTTGTATCGTTACCTGTGATCTTAATGTTGTCTTGAACCGATAAGTAATTCAATGCGGATACCGATAGTTGATAGTCGCCTTCGTAGGCTTCGAGTTCAAATTGTCCCTCTTCATTTGTTTCAACTGGTTCAACACGAACATCATTTAATAATCTGATTGTCGCATGCTTCACCGGCAACCCTGTTGCACGATCCGTGATCTTACCGGTAACCTTGCCTTTCGCCAATGGCTGTAAATGAACATTCATCACCGTATCTTTATTTTGCTCGATGACAATCGGTCGCTGCTCCGTCTTATAACCATAAGCCTCCACTTGCAGTGTATATGCACCAGGCGGATGCTTCAGTGTATAGCCTCCGGTTCCTGCATCAGAGCGTGTTGCCCGCTGCGATTGCACGACGCTGATGTCCGCCATTATCGGCATCCGGCCCGTATTTGACTGCTGCATCACGGTCTGCATTTGCTCATCCAGCTTCGCGGCATGATCACGCTTCGCTGATTTCAACATTTCTAAGGTAAAGAGTGCATTCCTTGCTCCCTGCGTATCATCATTTGCTTTCCCTGCTTGTCCGGCAGCCGTATGAGTGGAAGATGTCTTCGGTCTTGTCATCACCGGAGGAGTTTCCCGAACTTCCACATCATCAATGTACCAGCCGAGTTGGAACGACGGCCGCTTGCTCTCGAATCGGAAGCGCAATTTGATCTTCTCTCCCATGTATGTATCAAGTCCAAGCTCTTCCAAATACCAGAACCTGCGTGGATGATTCGTATCATAACCCTGCTTCGGATACTCAGCGAGCGGCTTCCATGTAGCTCCCTGATCCTTGCTTATCTCGACTGTTGCCTTATCTCCATCATCAATATCGTACCATTGTTGGAAATACAACGTCGCATGCTTCACCTGAGTCAAATCGATTTCAGGCGATACAAGGCTCTCATTCACATCGCCGCCATAAGGGCCATTCAAGTTCGTTCCCCATACCTTCTGGCCAGAGACTGCTTTCTGCGGCCCACGAGTCGGATGCGGAACCCCATGCTCCCATTCGTTTCCTTTCCCCTCAACAGTCCAGCCTTTATTAACGCCTTCGAAATCATCACTGAAGATTTCACTGCCACCCGTAAATGTCCAAGATACAATATCCGAGTCTGAACTCATCGTATGACTAACGGTTCGCGCCTTTACCTTGTAATAATACGTCCCCTTCTGAGGGGTAGGCAGATCGGCAAAGTTATAGCCAGTGCTTGTGCCAATCTCATCCCAAGTCCCACTAAGATCCTTCGTACGATAAATGACATATTCCTTCAATGTCCCCGAAGGCGCCTTGTCAAAATCAAGAATGACTTTGCCTGGTGCGTTGCTCCTAGTCTTTATTTTAGGAGGAAGCGGAATTGTCGAATCAGGGGCTTGGATTTTAATATCATCGATGTACCAGCCCTCGTCACTGCCAAAGTCTCCTCGTAAATTGAATACTACGTAGATTTGATCGCCTGCATAGGGAGACAAGTCAATATATTCGGTTGTCCACGTGGTGTTGCGCATCGTAAAAGTTTTTACCCGTTCGAACGTGAAGTTTGATTTCTTACTGCCGATAAACACTTCTGCCCGATCGAAGGAAGCACTCCACCAATCGCCGAGCTTATACCAATGAGCAAAGGATAAAACAGCGTGTTTCGTATCCGTCAAGTCAATCACTGGCATTTCAACATAACTGTTTGTTCCATTCGGATAATTGCCATCCAGAACGGTTGCCATTACTTTAGTGCCGGAGAATGCTTTTTTCGGGCCGCTTGTTGGAACGCCCCATTGCCATACTCCTGAGGCATCTCCAAATCCAAATCCTTCAATCGAGGTTTCGAAATCTTGCGTATAGCCAACCTTGACGCCCTTCGATACCGTTATGGGATAGATGTCTGTCTTGGACGAGCTGCCTGCGAAATTTACTGCTTCTATATAATATTCAATACCATTCAACGACAGCTCTTGAACAGGGATAGCTCCCTCATATAAACCATTCATATGACTTCCGGAAGTTCGAAGCAGCGCGTGCTTACTCCAGCCGGTAGTGCCCTTCTCACGGACATATAGGTTCACATCCGTCACACTGACATCGTCCTTCACACGTGCAAATATGTCCTTGTCCAATATATTGAACGTCAATGCAATAGGCTCATGTTCAATCGTCGGAGTTCCCACATTCAACCCATCGATCGTCACCTGACCAACAGCCTTGCCCAGCCCTTTGTTCTGGGTTGACACGGCATTGAGGGCATTAATAAGGCCTGAACCATAGCCATTATTCGGCGATTGCGGGAATTCATCGTCGGTTAATGCGTCCGTAGTGGTCGTTACTATTTCCGCTATATCCTTTACCTTTAAGCTGCGATTTGCCTGCTTAATCAGTGCAGCCACGCCTGCTGTATGCGGACTTGCCATCGAGGTTCCGTTCATGAGCGCATATTGTCCGCCTGGTACTGCTGAACGAATATGTACACCTGGAGCAGATACTTCCGGCTTCATTTGTCCATATGGCGTCGGCCCTTGCAGCGAGAAATCTGCCAGCTTGTTGTTCATGTCAACCGCACCTGTGGCGAATGATTCAGGGTAATTGCCCGGTGCTGCAATAGAGCCTGGTCCACCATTGTTCTCCGGAGGCTGCGTATTCCCTGCTGAGAATGCCGGGAAGATATCGGCTGCGATCCATGCCTTCACGATAGCTTGGAAGAACTCATTCTTGCCAGCAGGTACGTTCCCCCATGAATTATTCACGACATCGGGCGCAAGTTCGGGATGCTTCACTCCGTGCTTGTCCGTAGGTGCAAGAATCCACTCCCCCGCCTTAATGAGATCCGCATCTGTCGTTTGTCCATTCGAATCGAACACACGAGCCGCTATCCACTTCGCATTGGGGGCTACCCCAATCTTGTTGCTGCCATCCTTCTCAGAGCCTACCATTGTGCCCATAACGTGCGTACCATGACCGCTTCCATCCGTAGGCAGCTTCTTCCTCTCGATTGTAGCGTCGAACCAGCTTAGCTCTGGGTTCACAATGTCACCATTTTGATTCAGACCTCTCCATTTATGCTGCAGTGCCGGATGGGTTCCATCTACACCGGAGTCCATGTTGGCAACCACAACGCCTGTTCCATCGAAGCCAAGCTCCCACGCCTGAGCTGCGTTAATATTGCGCAAGTTCCACGGAACTTCTTGATTGCCAGCAGCAGATTGTGCTCCCGTTAGCTTCGACTTCGACACGATTTCAGATTGAAGCGTATATGTATGGTTAGGCAGAATCTTCTCGATTTCATCACGGGCTGCGAGCTTCTCCATGGCCGCCTTCGTACTGGTTACCGCAATCGCATTCACAATGTAATACGGATGGAATTCACGCACATCCCCAGCGGACTCCATTTGACGGAGCTGCTGAATAATGCCTGATTGCGACTGGTCTGCTGTGCTCATTAGCGAGTTCACAATGAAGTTGCGCACCGTGCGTGTCTGCTTCGCTGATGATTCTCCCTTCTGCTGAGACCATTGCAGCGCATGCTGTGAGATGGCTTTCATATCCGGCTGTTCCTTTAACTTGATGATGTACGTCTCAACCCCGTCAGACTGAAAAGCTTGCAACAGCTTGGGATCGATAACTTGGTGACCACCGTCCGATGGCTTCGAATCCATAACTTTCTCATCGTACGCCATCGCTGCATTAGACAGTACAGTAGACGCGGATGAATCAACTGATGTACCAACTGCGGCATACGTAAACGCCGGCGATGTAAGGACTAGAATACATACGAGTAATGATGCAATCCAACTTTTCAACCATGATTTCACCTGCAAAATCAGTTCCTCCTCGTTATCTCTCAATCTAGCATGTCGGTTCAACTTCCTCTTTTTTGGGACATCTTGTAATCTATCATATTTGTTTCCCTCTTACAATAGTTTTGTATTAATGCAAAATTTGTTGCAAATTGTTGCATCTCCAGAAAAATGTGGTCATTTCGTCATGTCTATATACCAAAAAAGACCCAGCATCGCGGCGTTCGCCTCGATACTGAGTCATCGAATTGTCGAGCAAATTGTAGAATGTTCGTTATCGGACTTTTTTGCCGATGTATAACAAATGGGTTCCTGTTCCTAGCAGCGAAGGATCGGCAGCAGTATCATATAGCAACTGATAGAGTCCCTCGAGCTCTTGTTCGCCACGGCTCGACCAATATTGCCACTGCTCCGGTGTCAAATTTCCTCCTAGCCCAGAGGAGCTGATCAACTGGATTCCTTCAAATCCATGTTCACGCATGAATGGCATAATCTCTTCCACCTTGTAAAAATATGCGCCCGTAAATCTGCCTTTATCTGCATGATTGAATATTCCGGTATGTAAAAAATCTTGTAAAGCCTCTACATTGTCGAGCGGCTTCCAATTCTGTGGAAATTTAAGAGAGAGAAGGGTGTGTACAAGGCGTGGTCTGAATGCAACAAAGACGATACCACCCGGTTTCGTTACACGGTATAATTCTTCTGCGGCGGCTGCCCGCTCCTCTTCCTCCTGCAAATGATACAATGGACCTAACATGAGAGCTGCATCATACTGTTCATTCGGTAGCATATGTAAATTCCTAGCGTCTGCGGCATAGAATCCGCGAAATTGTGCAGTAAGATTAAGCTCAGCAGCCTTATTCTCTGCAAAATCAACAGAGGCAGGTGTTAGATCAGTTAAGGTGACCTGATAACCAGAGCGAGCCAATTCCATCGCGTACCGCCCAGGTCCGGCACCATTATCCAGAACCTCCCCTTTTGATGGAAGATACCGTTTCATGTAATGCCAATTGATGCGAAATTCTAAGCTCTCCCGCTCTAATCTTCCCCACTCATCAAATCTTGTGTAATAATCAACGATTTCTTGCTGCATCTTAAGCCTCCTTTTATCTCAAACCATGATGTATGATTAAGCCCCTAATTGGGAGTCCCATACTCCTTGCAGCTTGCGCAAATAAACAATCTGTCCGGCGTGATAGGCAATATGAGCATTCATATTGATGAGCGTCGATTCCCAAGGTTCATCGGAACCAGGACGTACAGGCTCTTCCATCTTGCTCTCGCTGGACGAAGTCAATTCCTGCTTCCACTGATCAAGAACAGAAGCGATACGTTGCAGCAGCTCTGACCAATCCTCCTCGGTTCTATCAGACTTACCCAATCTAAAGGTTTCTTCATTTTCCATTGTCAGATCAGGGACTAGTTTTTGCTGAAAGCGAAGCAAGTAGCGTTCTTGCCAAAAGAGCAAATGTTCGGCAATCTCCCATATTGAGTGAACCTGATCATTCGGCTTCCATAGCGCCTGTGTTGCGGACAAGCCTTCCAACGATGTGAATAACGGAGCGAACCAGCCTTTTTCTAAGGTGCAGACGAGAAATTGATCGAGCAATATTTCTTTCTTGTTCATTTTCTTTCTCCTCCAAACACTATATTTATACTTGGGGCGTCGATTGCATTCGCTTACGAGCGCGCGATCTCCATTTGTATAACAACCAGGTCCATGCGGCAGATTCTGTGCTCTTATGCGCGGCTACATGATCTAAGAATATAAAGTCTGACGGCTCGACATGAATGCGAGCGAGCGGCTTTACTGAAGTGCAACTGGTCCATTCATCGAACGCGGCAGCTTTCTGTTCGGGGCCGTTGAACGTATCCTTGGACAGCAAATAAATCGTCCCACTCCTCCAAGGGTGGTTGGTGTCTTCAAACGTTTCTCTAGTTAAAGAGAAAAAATAAAATCTCTTATTCCGTAAGCTAATTACACATCCATTGCGAAAATTGATCTTCAGCTTCGCTCGGTCGAGCACGGCATAGAACGTGGCCCAAATTCCATCACTAGTTGCAAAAACCGCCTCGGTCATGATCCCGTTGTACAACGTTTGCTGCTTCGTAAGCAGCTCATCGATTTCTGGATGATTCGACCCGTGTAGCAGCACGTTCTCCGCAGCAGCGATGTAACGTACAAACCGTTCTTTTGAATAAGAAGGAGCAATCCGTATGATGCCATCCCCATCAAGCGCTTCTTGATATGCCCGCTTGTATTCCCTCATTTCTTCTTCTGAACAGCTTAGAGGCGCTGTTGTTCTAAGAAGTATGCGCAGCCCCAGTTCCGCAAGAATTGTAAGCAAGGACACGATATCGATCCTCCTAAAAATCGCGATAATAACCTGCAACTCCATCTTTAATACCATATTTAACCACACCAATTACTAATGTGCAATCTTTATAATTCTCATTAAGATACAATGAGTGCTGCGTTCCCTCTTCAACAAGAATGTCGGATCATGCAGAGGGCATGCATGACATGATTTCGATACAAATACACAAAAAACGCCAGGCATTCCCGGCGTTTTCTGCGAAGGCTACATAATACGGGTTCACATTCCTACTCGATCGGTTGTCCTCTTCCTCATACAAGCAAGACAATCTTCTCTTCTATCGCTTGCTTCTCCTCTTCATTCCATACTACGGATATCTCAAATGTCCCTTCCTTGAAAAACAAAGAAAACTTACGTCTGAACCAGGACTGCATTGGCAATTCCAACGCTTCCTCAATTGGCACCCATTCCAGTTCCCCCTCAGGAGGATTCTTCAGCAATTCTCCCTCATAGGAGGTAGCCAAATAATTGAATACCATATACCGATAATTCGTAGAAGGAACGACATATTCGTCCAAGCCCTTATAGATCAGTTCACTCACTCGCAGACCTGTCTCCTCATAGACTTCTCGAATTGCGCCCTCTGTCAGACTTTCTGGGAATTCGACCTTGCCTCCCGGAGCCAAATACCCCGGAAAGCCCTTACTGTCAGGACGATTCATCAAGAGTACTTGATCTCCATCCTGTACCATACACATCGTATACATACCATATGTAATTTCATTCGATGCAGTCATTTCTATCCCCCAACTTTCATGTAGAACAGATTATAGAGTTCCGATTGTTAGTATCGTTGTTTATTGGCGGGATGACCTTGTAGTTCATTCACCTGACGTTCCAACTTCTCGATTCTGACATGCAATTGAGAGGTGCGCTGCTTTGAGCGAACAATTAGAAGCACCACTCCGATCATCACTGCGACTAGAACAAGCAGGAACAGAATTCCTCCAACTATGTTCTCCCATACAAATGACAAATCTATATCCTCCAATTCACCATTTTTATTACACAGATTCAGCTTGAGAGCTCACTGCGACGCTTGCGAGTACTGCATTCAATTCCTTCTCCGCCATCGAGCTTAATCGTCCATCACTGCCTGTGAATTCCATATGCGAGGTAACATTGTTCGGTACGACCACACAGTAAGCTCCCGCTGCTTTGGCTGCGATCATGCCGTGCATCGAATCTTCGAACGCAACCGCTTCCGTGCCGCTAACTTCAAGTTCACGCAGCGTCTTCTCATATAAATCCGGAGCAGGCTTGATGCGTTCCACATCATCCGACGTGTTCACAACTTCAAAGTAGGAGCGAATATTGAACTTATTCAAATAGGATTCAACCCACACACGGTTCGAGCTAGATGCAAGTCCGATACGTAATCCAGTACGCTTCGCTTCGGTTAGATACATCTCAACTCCAGGTCTCAAGCCCTTCCCTTCCATGATAATCGCGAACTGCGCATCCGCATCCCGCTTGAATTCGTCTCGATCTATTGGACGATTAGCATGTTCTACTATATAATCCAAAGGATCAAAATGCTCGAAGGAAGCACCGACACACTGTCCCCATACTTCTATTTTCAAGTCTACTCCGTACGCAGCACTTACTTGTTTATACGACTCATACCATGCTGTTTCTGTATCGACAATCAAGCCATCAAAATCAAAAATAACTGCTTTAATCATTCGTTTCCGCTCCTTCTACCATGCAGATGCCACAGCAACATGCACAGAATTGTTGTCGTTATTGTTGGTTGTCAAACACACGTTCTTCCTTCGACATGCGAGACTGATTTTTCATTCTCTTCTGTTCTTCCTTACGCAGCGCATCGTTCACTTCTACCTCAATCTCGGTCAGTACCTCTTCCAGCTTCTTCGGCTTGGCTAACAGATTAAAACCTAGTGCACGCACCGTATTGATAGGCCCAGATGGGAGCGCCCACCAGCCAAATACGAAGGTATACAGACTGAATGCCATATTCAGAAGCGGTGTCAGATGATAACCCTTCACATAATAGCCTGTTTTCGTTCGATAGCTGAATATCCCGAAGGATAGACAGACCTCATATTGCACGAATTCGGATTCGTGATCAATTAGACATTGTTCATAGTTGGTTCCTTCTTGTCGAAGCTGCTCACGATTCAAGTACAACCAAATCACGAATTCATTACTCCGCTTCTGATCCTTGCGGAATACGATATACAGCAGAAGCATTACCGAGAGAACAATAGATTGAAATACGATATTGCGATAATCATGCCGAATGATGCTAGACACTAAAAAAATGGCAAAAAGCCCTGCTACAAGTAACAATACAAAGTGCATGATTGAATCTCCTGTTGACTAGTTAATCCATGATTTCTGATACCGAAAGTTCGTACCCAAGCTATTGGCTAATTGCTAATAAAATCAGAGATAGCACAATAAATGGGGTGGACATGATTAGAAACAAGGTTCCCCATCGTTCACGTTTCTGCCGCTCGTCCTTACTGCTCGTATGATGGATATATCGTGCCTGATTCGGATCGGCAAACACGCCAAATAATAAGGCGCCTATTCCAACCAGGATTGCAGCTGAGAGGCCTAGCCATTTGCCAGCTGTGGTTAGGCTAGCTACACTTATTAAAATAAGTGTTAGGAGCAGACAACTCCCACACGCGATGCCTAGCCACTTCATCTTCATGCTATCCCTCCTTCCCAATCCAGTTATCGCTCAATAACTTTCACAGCTATATTATACACGACCGCACACGATTACGAACCCTGTAATTCCCAATCCTCTTCCACTGTTACTCCATCTGCTCCGAATGCAAAGACCATAAGTACTATTTCGCTTGTGGCCTTCATTACTACTTCAATTGAAGGCTTACAAGGCAGTATCGTCAACCTTGTTCAACCAGTTCTCAATGTCCCCGATCACTGAAGCAATACAGCCATCTTCGAATGGTGAGATCAGTCCCGCTACTTGTACCAAACCTGTGAAGGATTGACTTCCACCTGCACGGCACAACTTCAAGTAATCTGCCCAAGCGGATGTAAAATCTTCATTCATACGCTTCCAGAATTGGAATGCGCACAATTGCGCCAAGGTGTAATCGATATAGTAGAATGGCGATTGATAGATATGTCCTTGCTTCTGCCAGAATCCGCCACGCTCCAAGTAATCATTGCCTTCATAGTCTCTGTGCGGCAAGTACTTCTTCTCGATGTCGCGCCAAGCAGCCTTGCGCTCTGCAGGTGTTGCTTCAGGATTGCTGTATACGAAATGCTGGAACTCATCCCCAGATACACCGTGTGGAATGAACTGCAATCCGCCCGCCAAATGAGCGAACTTATACTTCTCTGTATCTTCTTGGAAGAACAGCTCCATCCAAGGCCATGTGAAGAATTCCATGCTCATCGAATGAATTTCTCCCGCTTCATAAGTTGGCCAGTTATATTCCGGAACCTCGAAATGACGACTCTCGTACACTTGGAACGCATGGCCCGCTTCGTGCGTCAATACGTCGATATCGTCGGATGTACCATTGAAGTTGGAGAAGATAAACGGCACGCCAAACTCACTTAAGAATGTGCAATAACCGCCGCTTTGCTTACCCTTCTTGCTAACAAGATCCATCAGCTCGTTCTCACACATTAAAGTGAAGAACTCGTTCATCTCCGGAGACATTTCTTGATACATCTTCGCTCCGTTCTCAACGATCCATTCTGGATCGCCCTTCGGTGCTGCATTGCCTGTCTTGAATTTGAAGGATTCGTCATAGTAGTACATTTGATCAACGCCGATCCGCTTGCGTTGACGCTCTATCAGCTTTATTGCAGCTGGCACGATATGTTCCAGCACCTGTGCTCTGAAATTCGCGACCATGTTCGCATCATAATCCGTACGGCACATCCGGTCATAGCCAAGCTGAACAAAATTCTCGTAGCCCAGCTTCTTTGCAATTTTCGTACGTACTTTCACCAGATCATCATAAATGCGATCAAACTTCGCTTCGTTTTCCGCCATGAATCCGAACCTCGCCTCAGATGCACGCTTACGCATGTCACGATCTGTAGACAGCTCGAATGGTGTCAATTGTGCCAGTGTACGCTCTTCCCCTTCGAATGGGATTTTGGCTGAAGCGATCAATTGAGAATGTTCGGTTGACAGCTTGTTTTCCAGCTGCAAGTCTTCAATAATTTCAGGGCTAAACGTCTTGAGCATTTTCTCAGCCAACTGGAACAGCTGAATGCCCCATTTCAGTTCAAGTTCTGATCTGAACTTCGAATTCACAAGCGCCCGATAGTAGTCTGTTATGTATTCTTGGATTACTGGAACTACCTCGTCCATGTATTCCTGCTCGGCTTTGTAGAATTCATCATTCGTATCGATCGAATGGCGAATAGATACCAATTGCACCTGTGTATCGAATTCATTGCGAAGCTTGTTAATGTCAGACATGATGTCATCCTGCTGCTCGAAGCTTTCTGCAGCTTCAAAGGAACTGATCAGTCGTTTCATTTGCTGTTCAATTTGTTTCGCATCCGGTCGGACATATGCGTATTCACTAAACTTCATCTTCTTATGCATCCTCTCTATTAGATAATCCATAGATTATTTTGGTGGGGAATATTGTAGAAAATAGAAGCCGGCTGCACCCACATGAAGTTCCGAAACACTTTAGCTTTATTCTACCCGCCCTTTCATAGCCGTACATGGAAGAAGTAAAAATACTATCTACGAACCCCTCTCCCCTAATATTACCAGTACATCAATTTGCAATAAAGGGAGGACAGCTAAAATTCGACCTTATGCAAAGACCACAAGCACGACTCGTGCTTGTGGTCTAATTGTTCTTATCAGTTACGATTTAATGCTGATTGCTTACAATGCTGCATCATCGACACCATTCAACCAGTTCTCAATGTCCCCGATCACCGAAGCAATACATCCATCTTCGAATGGTGAGATCAGTCCCGCTACTTGTACCAAACCTGTGAAGGATTGACTTCCACCTGCACGGCACAGCTTCAGATAGTCTACCCAAGCGGACTTCCAATCTTCATTCATGCGCTTCCAGAATTGGAATGCACACAATTGTGCCAATGTGTAATCGATATAGTAGAATGGCGACTGATAGATATGTCCTTGCTTCTGCCAGAATCCGCCCCGCTCCAAGTAATCATTGCCTTCATAGTCTCTGTGCGGCAAGTACTTCTTCTCGATGTCGCGCCAAGCAGCCTTGCGCTCCGCAGGTGTTGCTTCCGGATTGCTGTATACAAAGTGCTGGAATTCATCCACCGTTACTCCGTATGGGATGAACAACAGCGCGCCAGCCAAATGAGCAAACTTATACTTCTCCGTGTCTTCCTGGAAGAACAGTTCCATCCATGGCCATGTGAAGAACTCCATGCTCATCGAATGAATTTCGGCAGCTTCATACGTTGGCCAGTTGTATTCTGGCACTTCGAAGTGACGGCTTTCGTACACTTGGAACGCATGGCCCGCCTCATGTGTCAAAACATCGATATCGCCGGATGTACCATTGAAGTTAGAGAAAATAAACGGTGCACCATATTCGCTCAAGAATGTACAGTACCCGCCGCTTTGCTTGCCTCTCTTACTGACAAGATCCATCAGCTCGTTCTCACGCATAAACGTAAAGAACACATTCATCTCTGGCGACAATTCTTCATACATCTTGGCTCCGTTCTGTACAATCCAATCTGGATCGCCCTTCGGCGTCGCATTCCCTGTCTTGAAGTTAAACGACTCATCATAGTAGTACATATGATCAACGCCGATCCGGTTGCCTTGACGCTCCTTCAGCTTCGTAGCTGCTGGCACGATATGTTCCAACACCTGGGCTCTGAAGTTCGCTACCATTTCCGCATTGTAATCGGTACGGCACATACGGTCGTATCCAAGCTGAACATAATTCTCGTAGCCCAGTTTCTTCGCAATCTTCGTACGCACCTTAACCAGATCATCATAAATGCGGTCGAACTTCGCCTCGTTCTCGGACATAAAGCCGAACTTCGCTTCAGAAGCACGCTTGCGCATATCGCGATCTGTGGACAACTCGAACGGTGTCAGCTGTGCCAGCGTGCGCTCTTCCCCTTCGAATAGAACTTTCGCAGAAGCAATCAATTGGGAATATTCTGTCGACAGCTTGTTCTCCAGCTGCAAGTCTTCAATGATCTCAGGGCTGAATGTCTTGAGCATTTTCTCAGCCAACTGGAACAGTTGAACGCCCCACTTCGCCTCGAGTTCCGCTCTATACTTCGAATTCACTAGCGCCCGGTAATAGTCAGTTATGTATTCTTGGATAACGGGACCTACTTCATCCATGTACTCTTGTTCTGCTTTGTAGAATTCATCATTTGTATCGATCGAATGGCGAATGGATACCAGTTGCGCTTGCGTATCAAATTCACTGCGAAGCTTGTTGATGTCTGACATGATGCGATCTTGCTGTTCGAAGCTTTCCGCAGCTTCAAAGGAACTGATCAATTGTTTAACTTGCTGCTCAATTAACTTCGCATCAGGTCGGACATATGTGTAATCACTAAATTTCATCTCATATGCACCCTCTCTATTAGATACTCCATAGATTATTATAACGGAAATGTTGTAAAAAATAACTATTTAAAAGTAAGGGAGTGTGCATATGCGCCTAATAATTTTTGATAATTACGTTACAAGCTCAACAAATTCTTCTACGTTATGCTGAATATAATGATGGATGTGTTCAAGCGTCGCTGGTGCTTGCTTCTTGTACGCTTCATAAAGGTGAGATACCTTGCCGTAGAGTTCCTCATTTTGTTCCAAATCAGCAACGATCGCTTCGCGCCAAGATCGGTCTGGCTTGCGATTGTATGACTCCACTAACGCTTCTACTTGGTCATACAAGCGCAGCATGCCTTCATCCTCAAATTGCCGCATGCCCTTCTTCAAGGCCTGCCATGCCCGTAGATCACCTACAAAATAAGAGGCAAACCAATAAAACTCATCGATAGATTCCGTATGCTTATGAAACACAAAAAACATAAACAGCGCCTTTTGACCCTCGGTCAACTTAGCATACACCTGTGACTTCTCAATAGGGTCCTTGCCCTTGATTCGCTCAATAATAGGCTCAATCATCTTCCAGCCCAGCGAGTCATGTGCAATCGAACGATATACGTCCGTTTGCATTTTAATAATCATGACAATCAACCTCCTAGTTGTACTTGCTCATTAATGGCTCCCCATCCCGATCACTCAATATGAACAATCCCCCATCCTGGATTGCAAAATCCATCTGACCTGCCGGCACTTCGATCACTTCAATCAGCTCTCCCTGTGCATCACGCAGCTGCATGGTCATGGAATACGTAAATGACATTGACTTCACCGTCTTAGGTTCAGCCTCAGTCTCAGATTGTTCTTCTAGCTGAAATGAAGTCACTTCGATATTGCATTGCTGTTTCTTGGCTGTACCTAACGCAATGGCCAGAGTTCGGTTTCGATACAGTTTGTTATATGTCTCTCGGGTCAGGAAAGGCTTAATCCTCTCGTATCTCCCGAGGAGCTGATCCACATGTCCTGTAATTTGCGTATAATCGGGTACATCGTATTGTGCTTGCTTAAATGCTTCGGCCAACTTCGTGTACTGTTGCCATTCTGTTGACGAGCAGCCGATTGTGGACAACATGACACAAAAACACAATACAGTCATCCATATGATCCTCATCCTGAAATTCATACCTCCAACTCACAAAACGAGGAATAACTACTACCTGCACGACTATGTTATGAACCAATCCATCGAAGACACCCGATAAACTAGGAAGAACAAGAATAGCTGGAGCACTGTCCATGCACATATAAAAATGGAAAAATCACATGTTGTGGGCAAAATATCATTTCTTGCGTAAAGAAAGAACGAGTTGTTTGTTGTGGAAGTCTGAGGTGTGCTTCTTCACCTTTGCTTGCCTGTAGAGCGCATCATAGGGCAACAAAGACAAGTTATTCTTCTATTGAGAACCATGTTCCGCTACTTCCTGCTTGTTACGGAGGGAATGAATGAGAAGTGCAATGAAGTAACTGAACACAATCGTGAAAATAATCCCTAATAAATACGTGAATAGATTGAAGAAAGCAGAATTCATATACGGAGTGAGCAAATAATCCAATAAGGAATTGTCCGAAACATCATCAGGTACGCCCTCTCTCATAAACACAAAGCGCTGTACCAGTCCTAATCCAATCGATATTCCAATGAGGAAAATGAGAAAACCGCTGTTGGACTTCTTATTACTCAACCGATTCATATAAACGAATCCTGATGCAGTACCAATGAGGGACAGCAACAAGAGGTAGAACGGAAGAAATAGGAGGATTGCAATCAATCCTCTGTTGCCATTGCCTGATGTTCTGCCCGTTGAATGATAATGAATGGTCATCATATCAATGAGTTCAAGTTCGAGGAGCGTGACGACGAATAGGCATACAAAAACACCAAGCATAATCTTCTTCTGCTTGGAGCCGGAGATGACCGCATTCCAAAAGTTTGACATCCGTACACCACCAGAGATTTATAATATATGCCATATTGTACCATTTATTTGTTATGCAGATCAACACCTCAATTATGCCTAATCGGTGAACTTTATTAGCCACCTTCCCAACAATTGAAGACTTATTCCCAATATAAAAAAGAGAAGGAACAATGCACTCCTTCTCCCTGTATTATCTTTAATTTTCACCTTTTTAGCTCGACCTCAGATCCGATTATAAAAGTTGTAAAAGTTCCCGAGCCCTGCCCTTGCTCACTTGTCACACTGATTCAAAAAGTCTCGAATCGTCTCATACAATCCTTGTTCTTCCGTCATTCTAATTCCATGCCCAGAGTGAGCGAAGGGCCGCACCGTCAGATCCGCGCACATCAACTTGTAACGATTCAGATCTTCTTCCGTAATCATTGAATCATCCAGCATACCATGCATAACTAGAACAGGCTGTGGAAGCATGATTTCAAGAGCAGCATATTCAGAATCACGATGAATTCCGATAATCGCTTCCTGCCGAATGTGCGGTAAGCGTTCATGCGGAATGATGTATTCATGTAAGTATTCTTCGGCCCACGCTTCGCTCATGGCCCGATGCTCAGGCGGATAATCATCAAGCAGCAGACTGCGTATATGCGGCTTTTCTGCTCTCGCATACCCCAACGCATAGGATACTCCTCTTGAGTGGCTGTACATGTGATATTGAATCAATCCAGCGGTCTGTACAACCTTCTCGATATCGGCCACATGCTCCTCCAAGCCATATCCAGTGAGCGGTGTGTCACTATGTCCTCGTCCACGGAACGACAATGCCACACATCTTCGCGGAAGCAAGAATTCCATAAGTGCTTCAAATTCCTCCGCGGTCTCGGACAATCCCGGGCAAATAAGCAATGGGGTAATAGACAGATCTGCTTCATCCAACGTATCCAGAACATGTATGCCTACGCCATCGCTGCTGTTCGTCCGATACGATTTCATCGACATCCCCCTTTAATTGCGAAGTCGTTGCAAGATCTCTTCCTTCTCTTGCGTCATTGCTTAGTTCAATAGCTTAATAAAGCCATATGCCGCATCCTTCGTAAATCCAAGCTTCTCATAAAATTGATGCGCATCCGTTCTCCACGCACTTGATAAAAGAACGACACTATGACAGTCGCTTTCTACGGCAATTTTCTCAATCGCATCTACGAGGAGTTGTCCAATGCCTTTTCGATGATAGCTTTTGCTGACGATCATATTTTCCAGCACCATGAACGAGCGACATTGACCTGTTAAGTCATAGCAGCGAATCCCCATTACGGAGCCGACAAGCTTGCCGGAATCATCTACTGCACCTATGAATGTATAGTCCGGGTTCGATTGCAGCGCAGTAAATCGTTCTCTTAGCCTTTCAATGTTCGTCTCACTGTCATCGAGCTCCGTATATAACTCCGCCAACTCATCAAGTTGAGTTCGTGCAACTGTCTGTATATGTATCATGATTGATCCCCCTTTTCGCGATAGACAGATATATCCATTCTATAATCACTCTGACAAATCCTTCAACATATAAATTAACCGGGATACAAAAAGAGAAAGCGCCCTCTAAATGGGATGATCTCCACCAGAGGGCGCTTGCACATGCTCACATACATGACGCGTGTAACAACTGCTCGCAGCTGTTTCCACTTATAAGGTTGTCAGAATGACTGGGCCATCCTTCGTAATCGCAATCGTATGCTCATATTGCGCCGACAAACCGCCGTCAGCTGTACGTGCAGTCCAACCGTCGCTGTCAAGCTTCACATGGTAGCGGCCCGTATTCAGCATCGGTTCGATCGTAATGACCATGCCTTCCTTCAAGCGAATGCCGCGATTTGGAGAACCATAGTGCGGTACTTGCGGCTCCTCATGCATATCCTTGCCTATACCATGGCCGATGAAGTCTCTTACTACCGAGAATCCATTCGCTTCTGCATAGGATTGAATCGCATGTCCGACATCTCCGAGTCGATTGCCTGGAACCGCCTGCTCGATGCCGAGATACATGCATTTCTCCGTAACGGTGAGCAATTTGTCTGCCTGCTCCGATACTTCACCGACACGGTAGCTCCACGCTGAATCAGACAGAGCGCCATTCAAATTTACGACCATATCAATGGTTACGATGTCGCCATCCTTCAATGGCTCTTTGTTCGGGAACCCGTGACAGATCACATCATTCACAGATGCGCATGTCGCAAACGGAAAGCCGTGATATCCCTTCTGTTCAGGCGTTGCACCATGCTTATGCAAATAGCGCTCCACGAACTGATCGATCTCATGTGTGGTCACGCCAGGCTTAATCATACCTGCGAGCTCTTGATGCACCTGCGCAAGCAGTCTCCCCGATTCGCGCATTGCATCGATTTCTTGCTGACTTTTCAAAATAATCATATTTCTACACCTCAATAGCTGCGTAATGACGTAATATATCTTATTGTACACCAAAACACATTGCTACCCGGTCATTTATCACAAAAAAATTCATTTTGGCATCAATTGGTGTCTTTTCGCGGTCCACTCCACTGTAACATGCTGTAAAATCGCATTTCTTAGCCTTATACAACTTGGGAGGGTTGGTAGATAATCCTCCCCATATGAGCTTCCTACTCTTCTGGCTGCAAACTCTTAATGGCCGTAAAAAATACATCCATTAATTCCATTTCGAAGTTGTGCTGCACATAATCCGTAATTTCATGAAGTTCCTGTTCGGATTTGAATTCAAGCACAGGACGTCCTTCGCATTTCAAGACGGTACAGCTATACTTCTCTTTGACCTGCTCGATGATATAATCTTGACTGACTGGTGCAACTGATTTTCCACTCATGCTGTGACTTGCCCCCCCTATTAATCTTTGCCAAATGTTACATATGTATCATTTCTAGCAATCAGCAGCATGATTGTCTATGAAGTTAATCACAATCGATTCGAAGTAATTGTTCATAGGGATCGCCATCAAGCTGAAGAAGCAGTGCGAAGGCAGGCTCGGTCTTCACACCCCGCTGTTTCAATCTGATCATTTTCTTGCGGAACGATTCGCCATATTTGCGAAGCAGACAATCTTCAATTGCCATATGCCGAAATCCATTCTGTGCTACCGTTGCGATAGGCTGACCGAAGATTTCAACAGGCCATATCCCACAGCGAAAATTTACCTTTATTCGCTCTATCCCATCAGCCGTTCGACGTACGAGATCAAATTCATCGTAATGGCCAAAATGCTCGCGTACAAGCCGCTCAAATGCAGTGAAATCATGTACCTCGCAAGCAATGTCCAAATCACTTCCAGGAATATGGATGGAGATGGGCAGCGTACCGATAAGTACTGGTGTGTACGGCTCTAGAATCTCCATAATCCGATGCTCTTGAAGCAAATGATACACGTCGACTTGATCTGCACTGCCATAGAGCAAATAGTCAGTGGTAAGCCATTTTTTCAAGAATGCCCCTCCTTCCTTCCATTACGAGACTTCGGGCTATAACAAAAACTTACCCGCTGCCTAATGGCCCGCAGGTAAGTTCACATTATGAATTCTTTATTTTTTACGTAGCACGCACCAAGCCTCTTAGCGCACCGTTACATTGGACAAATCAGCCTTATAGCTCTTCAGCAGCGCATAAGTCAGCTTATCCATCGTCGCCCCGTCGAAAATCGTCTTCTTCACATCTGTCTTAAAGGACACATTGTTGAATACCGCATTGCGGAATGTTGTCTTTCGCAATCCAGCGTAATCAAACACAACCCCATTGAATGTTAAGTTGTCAAAGCTGACGCCAGAGAAATCTGAGGACTTGAACGTGGTATTCTCGAAAATACAATCTGTGAAAATCGCTTTTCTCGCGCTTGACTTCACTATTTGCGCACCTGACAAATTTGCCCCTGTAAAGTTGACCTGATCCAAGCTGCTGCACTTGAAAGAACTGTTCGTTAAATCCGAATAGCTGAAATCCGATCCTTTCAAATTGCTGTAATTGAACTGTCCATCATGCACAGAAGTCGATTTGAAATCAGAGTTTTCCAAATTGCTTTTCGAAAAGTCCATCCCCACCTTCTGCTGCAGCTGTACCGTTTGCGAATTAATGCTCTCAATGAGTTCAGAAATCTCACCAATCGATTCAATCGTTAGAAGATAGGCTGCCTCGTCATCATAGCCCTCCTTCTTCAAATCGCTCAGCTTCTCCTGTAAATCATACAGCAGTTCTTCCTTCAGTTCCTGGATCTGCTTCAAATCTTCATATGGGGAAAAGACGCTGTCCAAGTATCGTCTTAGTCGCTCATTCATCGCATATTCCACCTTTCTTATATCAAAATATCTAATATTTTCTTCGCATATTCCCAATTCTGCTTATTGTCTGCATACGTGACGCGCCCTTTGTCCGTAATGCGGTAATACTTCCGTCTACCGCCATGCGTCTCGTCGCCCCAATAGGAAGTAATGTTTCCTTCTGATTCCAGCCGCTTCAGACTGGAATACATTGTGGCTTCCTTCAGCTCGTATTGCCCGTCTGATCCACCGTGCACCAGCTTGCATATTTCATAACCGTATTTATCTCCGCTCATCAGCAGCTTCAAAATAATTGTATCCGTATGGCCGCGCAGCAAATCGGAAGACAGCTTCGCATTCATGCAAGGATCACCTCCTCAATAACAATATAGATCAAAGTACTATGACAGTCAAGGTACTATTATGATCATTGCAAATTATCCTCACACAACCACCTGCTGGAAGTGCTCAAGTACCCTAATCGAACAAAACAAAAAGCCTGATTCGAAACGCAATCATGCGTGAATCAGGCTTCAAAATCCAATTCATTTTATCATACAAATATACAAGTATGGTCAGCACATAAAATTAGATGCTATTCTCTGAATTGCGCCTTGTGCAGTCGGCTATACACGCCGCCTACGGCAAGCAGTTCGTCATGACCACCCTGTTCTACAATTCCCTTATCGGTTACAACTACGATACGATCGGCATTCTTAATCGTTGCCAAGCGATGAGCGATTACTAGTGTTGTCCGTCCCTCCGACAATTCCGCTAGAGACTGCTGGATAGCTGCTTCCGTCTCCGTATCAAGTGCAGATGTTGCTTCGTCCAAGATAAGGATTGGCGGATTCTTCAAGAACATACGCGCAATGGCGAGGCGCTGCTTCTGACCTCCCGACAGCTTCACCCCACGCTCGCCAATTACTGTGTTCATGCCGTCCGGCTGATCACGAATGAAGTCATCCAACCGCGCGCGCCGTGCTGCTTCCCAAATATCCTTATCGGAGGCTCCAAGACGCCCATATGAGATATTCTCACGAATGGTTCCAGCGAACAAGAAGACGTCCTGCTGCACGATGCCAATCTGCTTGCGCAGCGATTGCAGCTTCAAATCGCGAATATCGACGCCATCTACCGTAATACTGCCTTCAAGCACGTCGTAGAATCTCGGCAGTAAACTGCAGAGCGTCGTCTTGCCAGAGCCCGACGGCCCTACGAAGGCAACCGTCTCGCCGGCGTTGATGGCAACGTTAATGCCGCGCAGAACAGGACGATCCTGTTCGTAACCGAACGTAACATCTTGGAACCGAATATTGCCGCGCAGCATGCCCACATCCACTGCATCCGGCTTATCCTTCACGTCAGGCTCGGTGTCGATAATCTCTACATAGCGCTTGAATCCAGCGATTCCTTTCGGATAACTCTCGATCACGGTATTAATCTTCTGGATCGGGCCGAGGAATACGTTCGTCAGCAAAATAAACGCCAAAAACTCTCCGTAAGATAATTCCTTCTGAATGACAAACCATGTACCGCACAGCAGTACAAATACGGTTACAATACGCATCAAAATATAACTGATTGACGTATTCCACGCCATGATGCGATAAGATAACAGCTTCGTCTTGCGGAAGCGGCCGTTGTTCTCTGCGAACAACTCCTTCTCATGTGTCTCGTTAGCAAAGGCTTGAACAACGCGGATGCCGCCAATGCCGTCTTCTACGCGAGCATTGAAATCAGCAAGGTCTGTCATCATTCTCCGAAATGTCCCCATCATCTTCTTATTGAAATAGATCGTGATGGAACATAGTAACGGAACAACGACGAACGTCAACACGGCCAGCTTCCAGTTCAACCCTAGCATAAGACCAAATGCGCCGAGCAGTGTCATCACCGCAATGAATAAATCTTCCGGCCCATGGTGGGCTACCTCTCCGATTTCAAGGAGGTCATTTGACATGCGGGACATCAGCTGCCCTGTCTTATTGTTATCGAAAAAACGAAATGACAGCTTCTGCAGGTGCTCGAACATTTTCTTGCGCATATCTGTCTCAATGTTAATGCCGAGCATATGCCCCCAGTACGTGACGACAAAATGCAGCACCATATTAATCAAATAGATCACGAGCAGGCCAATGCAAGCCCATACGATCCACGTCCAGTTCCCCGTTGGCAGCAGCTTGTCCACAACCTGGTTCACTGCCAGCGGGAACCCGAGCTCAAGTAATGCGACGAATACCGCACAGGTAAAGTCTAAGAAGAACAGCCCCATGTAAGGACGGTAATAGGAGAAAAACCTTCGCAGCAATCGATTCCCTCATTTCTCTATGTCAGTATAATCATAATCAACAATCTATGTCATTATATAGCATTGATAATGATTATCATAGAGAAAAATAAAAAAGACTCGAGTACACTCCTCCGTGACCCCGAATCTTCAGAAATACATCGATATTATAATTGCGTTACCAATCAAATTACACTGCTAGGCTCATTATCGAACAAATGGTTGCACTCATTCATCAAATAAGTCATATACGCCAAGGCATCCCGCTTCCTCTCCCACTTCGAAGCATAGAGAGACTCCCCGATGCCTCGTCTTTCGTTGATCGATTCTTGCAGAATCTTATGCCACCGCGCAGGAACTATGCTCAATGCATATTCCCCCGCTCCAGCCTTACTCACAATCGCTCTTTCACGGAACGTATACCACTGTCTGGTTACACCAAGTACCCCCACGCAATTTGAGCACGATTGAGCAGCAGGAAGGAATGAATAGACAAGAACGGTGTTGACCTTTGTATCCAATTCGCCCAATAGGTGTTCAAATTCTCATGCATGTCAGACAAGAACAAGTTCATATCTAAGGGAATATCCAATTCAGCCACAGGCGGCCCAACAATTGCTAGGCCGTGATGCTTCATTTCATACCAGGTCACAGGATTGAGCTCGAAATAACCTGCTCGGTTCATCTTCCCATCACAATAATAGGGAAACGACGCAATTTCATGAGGCAACTTGCTTATATCCTCCCAAGTCAAGTAGATCCCGTTCATATTAGGCTTTGGAGCAAACCGCCTTACTTTCGCATGAATAATAGCCATTTGTCTGATCTCATCTGCATTCAGTCGTTCACGAGTGATCGCAATGAAGTCAATATCGCTTAATGATAACGAATAATCCCCTAACGCAATTGAGCCATAGACATACAAACCCTCTAGCCAATCCTGCTTATATTCGTCAATTAACTTGATATATCGATTCAGAATAGTTTCAATCTCAGGTTGTATATTCACCAATGCTGTACGCTCCCTTGTATGTTACAAACTGCTCGGATACACAAACATCGCGATGATAACCAATACGATAAGCAAACTAGCAATAAATACACCAGCGGACACCACGTAGATGTTCCGTCTCCTTGTCGTAGTGCTCTCCTCGGCGAAATATGCCATAATATAACCCCAACATCAATTCAAGCACCATCTTCATAAAGCTCTTCAGCGTTCGCATGGGTAAAAAAACACTCCCTATCTAATCAGATAATGATCATTACCTCTTCTGACTAGTCTTGATGCAGCGCTTATTTCCTTTATGACATTCTCAATATAGGCGACATCCTTCTCTTTTAGCGAGCAACCGAAATAATCTCTCTAAATAGTATTAGTTGAATATGGATTCATTCATTCCAAAAAAGTCATATGCGGCATCGTGTCCTTGTAATAATCCAAGCGATCCGCCAATTGACCGGAGTGGAATTCAAATCGGTGTCCGTCTGGGTCTGTGAAATAGATCGACCGCTTATCCCGCTCATCGCGCTCTCTTCCAGGCAGTATTCGGGCACCGTATTGGACAAGCTTCGTCTTTATCTCATCAATATCATGTTCGCTTACGGTAAAAGCAATGTGGGTATAGGTAGGGTGAATCTCATCGCGTGGTACGTCTTGCTCTTCATTTAACGCAATCCATAATCCATGTAAATCGAAGTATGCCAGCTTGCGCCCCTTCACGACTAATTTCGCCTCAAGAATATGCTCATAAAATGCAATCGAGCGCTCCAAATCAGAAACAGAGAAGCATAGATGGTTCAATCCCTGCACCTTCATGTCTATTTCTCGCCACCTTTGTTAGTATTCATCGTTCATCCCGGAAATGTGTGATCATGCAAAAATGCACAGGAGGCGAATCTAGCGATTCGCCTACCCTGTTAGGAGTTGCTGACAGTTATGTACGATTGCTATCTAATCGATCAGTTTGTGCTGGAATATACATGCGCTGAACCTCTATTGGCCCAGGCATAAAACCAAGATTGTAGTATACCGATTCCGCTGTATTCCCCTGCATCACATACAGTCTTAGAACAGGATAGTGCCCTTTCAAATTAGATAATGCCGTTTGAAGCATTCTTGTAGCAATCCCCTGCCCCGAATAGGAAGGATGCACGGCAATATTATAAATAGCTGGGTAACTTCCTTGCATGGACACGAGACATGCGCCTACCACTTCATTCGTATGACTATCGACAACGATCGTCGAGGCGTTCCTTACCAAGTCATTCGTGTAAGACACATATTCGCGGATATCCTCTTGATAGAATTGCATATCCGTCTGCTGTCTGCGAATGGCATCTATCGAACCTGCACCGGCAAAACTTCGATATAAGAGCCTCGCAATGTCATTCTCGTTCCGCAGTTGATTGATGCCATCCTGCTGGATCATTTCTGTAGTCTCCACAACAAAGCAATCTTCCCACGTGATTACAAAAGCTTCGGTTGGCCGCTGCATCCAGCGGCATCTGAATGCTGATGGCCAGAAGCCAGCCCTACCTAGCAGCTCAACCTGATCTGGCAGTACCTCGAATATAATAATATCCTTGCTTAGATCAGACCAGTTGATTAGCGCTTCCTTCAATAATAGCACGATGCGCCGTTCATCTCTGAATGGCGGGATGAAGAAGAGTGTAAACATGACATTGGGCGCTATCACTACCCCACCAATGAGAGCTTCGCCTTCATAAATCCAGAAGGGATCACGCCATCCTTCATACTCATATCCTTGATCCTTGAAAAAACCGTTATATTCTGCATTATAATAAACAGAGCTGTATATGCCCCATTCGATCTTATCAGCCTTCAGCAGGTATACCCGTTCCGATAACGCATAGCGCTGCTGCTCAGGCTCCCATGGTGGGATCATTGCCATATGCATCACCTTTCAGCTGTTTTAGGTCAGTTCCCATCATGCTGTATCTGCTCATATTCGTCCTTCAACACGCTCATCACGATAACATCCGTGTACTTTCCGTCCTTGAACATCTTCTGGCGGAGTCTCCCTTCCTCCTTGAAGCCACAGCTGATATAACAACGGTGCGCCCGCTCATTTAATGCATACACCTCCAGCTCCAGCCGGTTCAAATTCAAGGAGTGGAATACAAACTTCTGCATCAGCCGAATCGCTTCTCTGCCATAACCGGCACCAAGCATATCTTTGCGACCGATCACGATGCCAAGTAAGGCGGAGCGATTTTTCCAGTCAATTTGATGCAAATCGATTTGACCGATATAATCCAACGATTGCCGATCAGCGATGACGAAGCCTTTCGATTTAGACGAACTGTCAATCATCATTTCTAGGAAGGCTTCCGTATCTTGTTCCGCATGCGGATACAAAAAAATATCACTCAGTGTATTCGTTATCTCCTCATCATTTGCCCATTTCCGAATCCATTCCAAATCTTCTCTGCGATATTCGCGTAATGTGATGCGGTTTCCATGTAAATATGGCATCATCAGCACCGTCCTCTCTTGAAATTATTAGCTATTTCCTACCATTTTTTTGCTATCATAACAATCAAGACCTAATCCATCAAGGTAATTTTCATTACAAGCTATTCTTTACTTCGTACCACCTGTATACAGACTGCCATATCCACTCTTTGAAAACATCACACTAGGGTGCAACACTTCGATGGCTGCGTACTGCATTAGCATTATGCAAGACTTTTCCTTAGAATCACGATGCAACAGGAAGCAGAGGTACACGTAGAGGAATAATTAGGGTATGATGAAATAAATAACAACTTGGGGGTGCTACTCATTCAAACGGAAAAAGAAAATCCAGAAGCAAGTCTGCTATCTTCTAATAAGCTTATGAACATGCACGCTGAAGCCCTCTTTACGCATGATGACAAGATGCGGCTTCGATCGATTAACGAGCCGTGGCCTGGTGAGCGTCCAGCTCCCCGCTTTTTCTTAGGACGAACCATGGATGGCAAGACGATATGGAGATTACGCCATGATGTTCCAAGCTCGGTAGTCGAACAACTGGAGTCATTAATTAAGGTTGAACCCGCAATTCGTGATATTCATGCAATACCGAAGCACTATGAATCCTATATGAGCCTCCTGCATGCTGAACAATTCACAATGGGGCCTTGTTACTATGTACCTGATACCAGCTTGGCGGATGCGAGTTCGGAGAAGCCAGTAACGATCACGAAAGAAAATATAACAAAATGGGATTACAGCGGTTTCGAGTGGCTGGTCTCAGAAATCGAGTATGCACAGCCTTGCGTCGCAATCGTTCACCATGAGCAGATTGTATCGCTATGCCGGAGTGTTCGTATTTCTTGTCATGCCCATGAGGCTGGGCTAGAAACGCTTCACGACTTTCGTGGTAGAGGGTACGCAGCTCACGTAGTTGCAAGCTGGGCTCAAGCGGTTCGCAGGATCGGAGCCATCCCGTTATACAGCACGTTCTGTGACAACTTCTCTTCACAGCGTGTCGCCGCAAAAGCTAATTTGCCAATATACGGAGTCAACTTCACCATCAGATAGCACCTATCTATAGCAGGTAAAAAAAAGCACCGAGGTTCGGTGCTTTTGGCTTTTCTTACACACTTCACAAATTCCCTATCTCACGCCTGCTTCTTCATGTTGCTTGTACGTTGACGTTGACGAAGCGGGATATTGACGCCCAACACGCCGATTATGATGAGCCCAGCTCCAACGATATGATAGTATTGCAAGCTTTCGTTCAAGATCATGACACCTGCTCCCATCGTCACAACCGTCCCTAATTGCGTAAATACGCTTACCTTCACTGCCTCTAGCTTCGATAATGCATAGTTCGTCAAGTATGCGGTCATCAGAGAAGACAACACGCCCAAGTAGAGAATGGAGACTACGAACATCGGATCGAACAGCGGCTGCATCACTTTCCATGTCGTTCCTTGGGCAATATGCTGGAAAATCGCCATCGCATTAAAGAGCACGAATCCGAAGCAGGTCATAATAAAGGTTACATCCATCACTCCATATTTGCGTGTTCTCTTGCGTGCCGCAACGTTGTATCCCGCTAAGGAGAGAACAGACAGGAAGACGAGCAAGATACCTGATAAACTTGTATTTCCAACGTTAACGCCTTTCATCGCAAAGATATAAATTAGTCCTGAAACCGATAAAAGCAGAGCAATTTTCTGCTGCCATGTGGAATGTTCCTTGAGCCAATACGATGCGAATATCATCGTGAATATCGGTACAGCCGCCTGAATAATCCCAGCCTCCGAAGCAGATACGGTGACGAGCCCGAAGGTTTGAAAGGCAAAAAACAATCCGGGATAAAGAACCGCCAGCGGGACAATCGTCGCAACATCCTTCCATCGCAGGTTCAGCTTTACTCTTCCGAACAGAATCAAGATCATGATAGCCGCAAAGGATGCCGTAAATCGATAGGCAAGCATGTCTAGCGAGTTTACGCTTTGCAGCGCTATTTTTACAAAAACAAAGGAAAATCCAATAATCAGTGTATTTAGGATGGCGGCGATATACGCTTTTTTTACAGCTGAATGATTCATGACCGATTCCTCTCTTCCTTGCTTGCAAGCAATTGGTTACTGAAGGCCCTACAACCATGTTAATTGCTGCAGTGCTATGCTACAATCAAGAAAATTAGCATCTGTACCGGTACAGATTCGAGGTGAATGGAGAACGATGTATAAATTCGAGCAGGTCATTCAGAATTTGGAGCGCAATCTGGAGAAGCACACCTTGAACGACGGGGATAAACTTCCTTCCATTCGCGAGCTTGCCATTCAATATGGAGTCAATAAGAGCACGATCATTCGGGCACTGCATGATTTGGAAGAAAGACATCTCATCTATTCGGTAGCGAAGAGCGGCTATTACGTTGTTCGGACACGAAATCAAGCAGATTACAAGAAGCAGGAGATCATCGATTTTGTCTCCGCCGCGCCTGACCCTGGCGTATTCCCATACTTGGATTTCCAGCACTGCATCAATAAAGCGATCGACACCTACAAAAATGATCTATTCATCTATGGGACCTCTCAAGGGCTGCCATCTCTACTTGCACTCATGCAGCGGCATCTCGCCAATTATCAGGTGTTTACACAGCTGTCCAACATCTTCATTGTATCAGGGGTGCAGCAAGCCCTCTCCATACTTTGTACCATGCCTTTTCCGAACCAGAATAGGATGATTCTTATTGAACAGCCTTGTTATCATCTGCTGGTCGAACATCTGCAAACGCATCAACTTCCTGTAATGGGCATTCGCCGAACGGAGCAAGGCATCGATATGGACGAACTAGAACGAATATTCCGTACGGAGGACATTAAGTTTTTTTATACGATACCAAGATTCCATAATCCGCTTGGATCTTCCTACCGTACCGAAGAAAGGAAGCGAATCGCTGCCCTCGCACGCAAATACGACGTCTATATCGTCGAGGATGATTATTTGGCCGATTTGGAACACAATCCGAAGTCCGATCCACTATATGCGTACGATCAATCTGGGCATGTCATTTACTTGAAGAGCTACTCGAAGATTATTTTTCCAGGGCTCCGCATTGGGGTGGCTGTGATTCCAGATGTACTAATCCAGACGTTCAATCGGTATAAACGAACACAGGATATTGACAGTTCCATGCTATCGCAGGGAGCGCTCGAAATCTACTTAAAGAGCGGCATGTTCGAGCATCATCGCGAGAAAATACGCACCTCGTATGCCAGAAGGTCGCAGCTCATGCAGGCAGTATTGCGTGATATCTCCCTTCAGCAGCATGAACATTTCGCAATCCCAAGCGCTTCATCCCATCTAACGGTGCATACCCATCTGGAACTGCATGACAGACTGCCTGTGCAGCGGCTTATTTCGGATGCACAAAAGAAATCGATTCATCTCGAATCGATCGACAAGCATTACTTAGCTTCGTTCCCGGCAAGCAATTTGTTGAAAATCAATGTGACGAATGTGCCTGAGGATCGCATCGAGCATGGGCTGCGTCAGCTCATAGAGATAGTGAGCACTATTCAGTTCAACAAAGGATAGCCTGAACCAAGAGCCCCTACGAAGCGAAAAGGAGCGGCTCTCCTTAAGGTCAATTACTGACCACTCAAGAGACCGCTCCTCTTTCTCATGCAAATGCAAATTATGTATTCGCCAGATTCAATTGCCACGATACACCGAACTTGTCCTGTACCCAAGCAAATTTGGCGCTCCAAGACGAGGCTTCAAGCGGCATCAGCACCTGTCCTTCCTCAGACAGCTCCCGAAATACTCGATCGATTTCTTCTTCCGAATCGCATGTCACGAATAAGGATATAGCCGGCGTGAACTCATGGCGATGCTGCTTGTCCAAGTTATCAATGCACATGAACACCTGTCCTTTCAACGAGAACACGGCGTGCAGCACCTTATCCTTATCGCCTTCGTCCAGATTAGGCATTGCATCTCCATGTCGTACAAGGCTTATCACCTCAGAAGGTTGAAATACGGAAGTATAGTGCTTGATTGCCTCTTCCGCATTGCCGAAGAACATCAGAAACGGATTGATATTCGATGCGTTCACGCAAGTTCATCTCCTTTAGCATTTATCCCCTTCTACTAATATTCTCGACTGCTGTCATACACATACCAAGCATCATAAACGGCATCTTTTAAAAAAACTCGACTGAATGGAACAAGTTCGTAAGACCGATTCTTAAGATAAAAAATATAGCCAATGACACCCTAAATGCAGTGCCTTTTGGCTTTATAATCTCGTAACGCCCCAGCGTTTAGCAGTTAGGTATTAACGATCACATTTCAATTATTGTTTATGTGGAATGGATCATAACAGCATATTTCTCCAAATACCCCCCTCGCTGTATCTCGTCCCATTCCAATGCTGGATCAATCTGAATTGCGATCATGTCCAGCAGCTCCCCTTTTTCAAATATGCAGTGATAATCGTAGCAGTACATATCGCTTCTCATGCCCTGAAGAACTTGGGGCATATTAGAGGCGACTCCTTGATTATGAACATCCATAATCCAATCTACTCGTTTCCAATCCAAGATGCCCTCGTCTGTCTTAATCGGCGTATTGTATGTATAGCTCTCTTCTAACCTTGCTGCGTACAAATACATACCGCCAAACCTCGTCCCGTCCACCATCCAACTGACGATACCCTTGAATGTCAAATCCGTGGGCGTTATTCCCGTTTCTTCTTTCAATTCACGTTCCATCGATTCACGAGGAGACTCCTCTGCTTTCAGCTTGCCGCCGATGCCATTCCAGCACCCCATCCAGCTCGGTTTCTCCCGATTAAGCAGCAGAACCTCGTTCCCGCGTTGAATATAACAGATATTGTAGATTAGCATATGATGTCTCTCCTGATGTTTCATAATGACTTCAGTTATCGTATCAAATATAAAGCTAATTAGCGACAGTGGCATGCGATAAAGGATAGCAGTACGCCCGTTAGTAAATAACCCTCTTCCTCTGAGACATCCCGTCAAAGAGGTTGATGATCGAGTTCTCCCTACTTGAAATGACTGATGTCTCAGTGCCACATCCTGCACTTTATTCAGCTGCTAATGGCTTGGCATGATGAAATCGAATAATCGAAAAAGCATCAATCGTAGATGCGAGCACTGCGTCGCAAATAGGGTGCAGGTTCGGAGTAAATCGCAATTCTACACCGGCTTGTACGATGTGCTGAATGAGATCGGTCATCGGCTCAATCAGAATGGGCTTCACCGTTTGTTGCGAAATATAGTACCCAGCATTCGCATCTAGTAACTGAAAAGTGGAATCTTCAAACGTATATTTATAGATCGTTGTATTGCTTATCTGCTCGAGCCAGTCATTCTCAACCACTATTATTTTGTTTGCCACTGTGTGACCAAAGAATCTCGCTTCATCTTCCGTACTCATCATGTCCGATTTTGCATAAATGACCCTTGGACAATCTCGGGGCAAATAATAGTGAACCGCATTCTCCTCATTTATTGCCCATACTGCCGGCGGAATATGCGATTGTTTTGCTGGACGCGGTATAAATGTGGAAATGGTTGAATCTTCACTAAAATGGTATAGCATCGCTGATCTCCTTCATATGATCTAGTTGTCCTCGTATGAATATAAATCTACAAATATATTTTGAGATCCAACAGATCTCGAATCATCGCATCCGCCTCTGCAGGTATCTCATAATACTTATCTTCCTTCCAGATTGCAGTCATTCCAATTGCACGGCTTGCCCTCACGTCATTGTCCGGATGATCGCCGACGTAAATCGCTTCTTCTGCTCGAACAGACAGTTTATACAATGCACGATGGAAGATAGCTGGATCTGGCTTGCGTAGCCCTTCCCACTCGGAAATCAAGATACAGTCAAAATAGGCTTCAATGCCAAGACCCTGCACATTCGCATACTGAAATTGACCATATCCATTCGATAGCAACCCAAGCTTCAAGCCTTGCTGCTTGATGAGATCCAGTACCTCCAGCAAATTCGGAAAGCCTATGCAGTGTCGGTGGAAATTCGTGATGTAATCCTCAAGTAATTCCTCCCACGACATGTCCAACCCACATTCCTGAATCATCTGCCGGTAAACTGCATCCTTCCATACATAACCCCGGCAATCCAACTCGACAAATCGATTCACGAAGGCCTGCTTATCGATCTTCTGCAAGCCTCTGAATCTCACATATTGATCCTCAAGAAAAGATAGCAATGAGCTCTCTCGATCCAATAACGTACCATCCAAATCGAAGATAACAGCCTTCACACCGACACCTCCTGACTCGTACATCAGCACATTATTAACAACAACTATCACTCACTTATGAGAATGTGGTATGATCTTTCACTTCAAGCTCAATTATTTCAACATGCTCCTCACCATAACTATCTGACCAACGCAATTTGACATAACTGCCAGCGAAGTCATCCTTCGTCATGCTCCGCTCGAACTCAGTAGGCTCGCTTTGAGTGGAGCCCAAGTGATCCAATTCCGATAATAGTTGCACACTGCCGTTCGTAGCTAGCATTCCACTCGTAAGAACTCCCTCTTCGCGTTCCCCATGCTTCTCGTAATATTCAATATAGAACGATGAGGAATCCTTAATTTCCTTGGTGTCACCCAAGTAAGTCAATGATGCAGATCCTCTTCGTATCGAATTCGATGTTCGCATCACCTGATAATGACGAAGCTTCCAGTGCTCTGACTGCCCTCTTAACTCGAACACATCCAACGCAGGCTGCACAACTGTCTCATTTTCTTTCTCTTTCTCTTTCTCTGTCATAAGGCATCCTATCGTGATCAAGTTTGTAATAAGCAAGATAAGCGCTATCCCCCATGCTACTTTAGAATGACGCATCATGCTCAACCTCCTTGCTTCCGATTGTCATCTTCAATTACCACTTCTGAATATATCCCGCCTTGCGCAAATACTTCTCATTGAATGGATTCAACTCTGGAATCGGTTCATCAAGAGCGAAATACTTCACTTCCAAACCCTCATGATCATTCACGACAGGTGTTCCCGTTACATCCAAAGCTTCATACACAGCAATTACATTATAGACTTCATCACCGTGCGGGTATTGGAAGTACATATCCGATCCAGACAACAGTGTAACAAATTTCATTCCTCCTGCACGAAGTCCCGTTTCCTCATAAAGCTCGCGATGCGCCGCTTCCTCCATCGATTCCCCTAATTCCATTGCGCCGCCTATCGTTCCCCAATCCAGAGTATCCGCCCGCTTTTGAAGCAATAAGTGGCCTGCTTCATTAAATACGAGTACACAGGCACCTACTAAAAGCAATGGCTTCGTACCTACAACTTTCCGCAATTCCGATATATATTCCATTTCTTTCATATCTCCTTTATGAACGCTGTGTTGTTAGGCAGAATGCTGAATATGAATATTAACCCCAAAATTAGGCATAATCATTATCCTAAAAACAGGAACCGATGTACATACAAAAAAAGCCATGCTTCCTTCGTTAAGATAAGCTGGCTGTTCTGGTCTACTTTGCATTTATGTAGTAGATGAGATGATCTGTCCACGCGTCATTTTCATATATAAATCCTTTTCGAATACACTCAAACTTCATTCCAACCCCTTCTGCACATTTGATTGAAGGAGTATTATCAAGGTTAATATGCGCCTCAATGCGATGATAATTAAGTTTTTCAAACGCAAAAGTAATTGCTGCAGCTACAGCCTCTTTTCCATACCCCCTTCTCCAGTATTGATTATGAATCATATAACCTAATCTGGCCCATTGAAAATCATCCCGCAATAGCGTAGAAAAGTCGATGGCCCCTACATGGGCGTTGTCTTCTTTTCGAAAGATGCCGAAAAAATATAGTTTATCTTCGACAGCCAATCTTCGATGATTGTCTATCTCGAGTTGAAACCATTCTTCGGTGTATCTGCTCATCTCAACGGTGCCTTCATCATATTTGTGCTGTGAAGGCAGCCTATTTTCATATCCAGCTAGCCATGCGAAGTAGTCTTTTCCCTCAAGCGGTCTAATCACAAGCCGTTCAGACTGTATACGGTAAGAGCACTTGTTCAACCAAACACCTCATCTTCAACTGAGATTTATTATGATCCCATAATCCAAAGCCATACTCTTGATAGCGCGCGTTCTGCCGATCCAACCATGCTTGTACATCAGCATCCTCAAACTTGCGATCATAGGCATACATGACCTCTTCATCCTGCAGAATCTCGCATAAATCTGGATAATCTGCCTGGTTCATCTGCCGCAATTGCAGCCGTTCTGTTTCTATTATCATCTCTGCCTCCCCTTAATGCTTCATTAGGATACAATAACGAACCTACGCCCTTATTGCGATTTCGATCAGTTCCTGTTCAATACGACGAGCATCATCAAGATGGAACATATGAGCGGATTTATCCATCCAGATCAACCGTTTGCCAGCAGGGGCCTCCAACTTCGCGCAAAACGTTTCTACAAACTGCCCATGCACATGAACATCATGTCTGCCGTGTATAAATGTAACTGGTATATCAAGCCTTGTTAATTTGTGTTCCAGTTGAACTTCGGCAAAATCCTCGACCATGCGCTGCGTATAGGTCGTTCGGAATCCATTGATCGTGTTTATCACATCTCGCAACGTATAATCTGGTGAGCGGAGCAACATGCTTATAGCGGCCTTCATTCCTGGGGATTTCGTATCCTCATCCTCATACACCATGGAGTTGAATCTGCCCATCCATTTGCGAAGCGTACCCCACTGCTCCACACTATCCACATATGGGGGTTCACCACATCGAAGCAGTTCGTCTCGCGCTTTTTTCATACCTCTTGCATCCGCCTGCTGCAGTGTCCACTCCAAACAGAGCTTGTCGTTTTCAGCCCAATTTATTATCTGTGAAATACCGATATACGCATGAATTTTCTCCGGAATTTCGGCTGCCAGCCGCAGCCCAATGATCGATCCCCAAGAATAGCCAACAATCGTGACCTTTTCACAACGATAGGTGTTCCTTACATAATGAATGAGTTCCTGTGCATCGTCTACAAATTGCTGCACATGAAATGATGCCCGAGGCGTACCGCTGGAGTAGGTTTTGCCTGAACCACGCTGATCCCACATAACGAGTGTATAATGTTCCATAAGTTGTTTGGTCGTAGTAGCGATAACGTAATCCCTTCCACGACAAGATACACCTGGCAACGGCAGACCAGGACCGCCATGGAGCATAAGCAGGATAGGAAGACCTTCTCTTATCGATTGAACCAATATGTATTGTTCGATTCCACCGATCTGAACCTTCTCAATCTTATTGATGCCAGTATGAGGAATGTTGAACTCTCGTTTAGCTAACCATTTCATAGAGCTCCCCCTTGCAATCAGTGCGTTCCACGCCAACGGTACCAATAGCGATATGCCTCTTTGTACTGAAGCTTCTGATAGAGATGCAAGGCAGGCGCATTGTTCTGTACGATGAGAATATAGTTGCGAGATGCCCCTAAGCCCAGTCGCGGTTTTATGAGAATCCAGGACTGGGCCAACTTTCAATATGTACCTTACAAATAGACTTTTCGCTTGAATACAGCAATGATATCTCTGGATTGACCATTGGTGGTGCTCGTGTCGAAGCAGGACACTAACTCCCATCCTTCGTAGCCGGCTTCATTCAGCATTTGCTCGAAGCCATCTTCATCGACCTTGCCGCCCAGAAATCCTCCTGTCTTATATTTGATCGTACGATATTCCCACTTCGTATCCAACTTATCATCTCCCAAGATAGCCAAAATAACTGTTCTCGTAAATTATATCACGATACTTCAGACAGATGATGACGCTCCTGCTGAAACGCCATGTCTCTCCCGAAATTCTCGCGCTAGTATACTCATCAAAATAGAGTCGTGGTATTCATGATTGTAGTAAAGTGCTTCTCTCTGAATCCCCTCTTGTACAAACCCAATCTTCTCGTAGGCTCGGACTGCCCTTGCATTGTATGAAAATACAACTAATTCAATTCGATTGAGGTTCAGCATACCGAAGCCGTAATCCAACATAAGAATCATTGCTTCCGAACCGTACCCTTGCCCGCAGTCCTCTTCAGCGAATATCGCGATACGAATATGACCGCTCCGATTCGATGGATCCATATCCATAATCGCAATTTCTCCAATCGGCCGATCATCCTCCTGCAGCGCGATAACGAACTGTGCCCGTTCACGGTCAGATGCAATTGTATCCAAATAGTTTCGCAGTACTTCTCTGGAGAACAACTTTTTCGTACCCGTCAATCGGTTAGACTCCTGTTGGAGTAATGCCTCATAGTACCAATCTATGTCGTCACCAGTAAATGGACGTAAGCATATTCTTTTTCCTGCTATCCCTTTGCGTGAATTGCTCATTTTACGTCACCCTCTTCAGTATATTTGGAAAAGAAAAATAGTTATGTAGCCGTGTTCTTTGCTTTTCGAACTTCCAGTTCGGTTTCGATCCTTTGCCGCAGCGCCTTTTCATTCAGCCCTTGCTGCACAAATTGAAACCGCGTGCCTATTCTCCGTTGTACACGGTCTATGACTTGCCCAGAATGATAGGCTGTATGTTCAACGAGATGATAGAGGTCATACATAGAATGATTCTTGGAATGAGATTGATCGATCGCTGCACCTAAAGCCTCAAAGGATTCGGTCACCCGGGCAATCAACTCCAGCTTGCTCATAGGCTCATTCGGAAAATGCGTTTCGATGCCCTGATCGAAGCGGGTATCAGGGTTCGAGAGCCGCTTCGTATTGCGGTCGACGTGCGCGATGATATGCAGCACAATGCTGCCAATACAATTTTCACCCTCTGACTCCTGATCCCACAGCATTTCAGGTGAAATGCATTGAAGACATGACAACAGCTTTACTTGATAGTGGGAAACCAGTCGATGTTTGGATATCAACAGAAACTCATCCGACCGTATATCATCCACCATATCTCCGCCCTCATTTCCAGCTTCAATAGCGCCACTCAGACAATCATCCTGTAGATAAATAATACTAGGCCTACGGCCATGATGATAAACCCGCTTATCTTGGTAAGCATGATGTAGTCATCACTGGGCCCAGTTTCTCCATCTACGGTCCACCCATGCTTCATCTCCCATCCGAACTTAGGAAAGAAGAAGCTGACAGCTCCTGCAATAATAATAACAACAGCGAGGAAAACAGTCATAAGCAGCACGTCCTCCGCTTCACTTATTTGCCTTCATTTCGACCTTACTCTTGGAAAGAAGCCTGATAGTGACTTGTATCTCCATGCTGAACAATTACAGCTTGTGGTTCACCAGCAGTAATCTCTACCTGACTGAGACTAGTTGGCTGAATGTGTGGCGGCTCCCAGAGTTGATCTGGAAGTCTGTGCTCAAAGTAAGCCATCAGCGTCTTCACGACAACCGTATGTGTCACGATCAGAATCGACTTGCCTTTGTTGTTCGCAATCATGGACTGTACATACGGCAGCACTCGATGACGAAGCTCTTCGAATGTCTCTCCGTTCACGCCCTTATATTCGGTCGGCTCATACCAAAATGCCTCGAACTGATCTGGATAGGCTCGCTGCAATTCATCTGCAAGCTGTCCTTCCCAGTCTCCCATATGAATTTCCTTCAACGCATCCGTACTAATAATCGGGATATCACGCTCCCCGCGAATGAGCCGTGCCGTCATATCCGTTCTGCCGCTGCTGCTGGCATAGATGCAATCAATCGCTGTATCCTTCATCGCTTCACCCAACCATTGTGCCTGCCTAACCCCAAGCGCCGTCAACGGGGAGTCCATATGCCCCTGCATGCGCCGCTCCACATTCCATTCGGTTTGGCCGTGGCGGACAATATATAATGTCGTCTTCTTGCTCATCGCTATCACTCCTATTCGCGAGCCGTTACTCGTTCGAAATCATTTCTGCAAATACAACACAACCCGATCTGAGATACGGATGATCCTGGATCGGGCTTATCACGAGTAAATGCTGTTCCATTATTATACATACGAATTTCGATATTAGAAGTTACAAAATCGAGTATTATCCGATAACCACGCTATGCCCTACGATATGCATTCCAATCGAATTGCTGCAAGTCTTCTACTTGGAACGTTTCTCTAAGCAGTACGCCCAGCGAATAATGGCCTAATTCCTCTCGATAACGCTGTTCCGCATTGGTGAAGGCTTGGGTCATTATTGTCTCACCGATCGCAACAGCACGCTGATCCGAAAAGATCTGATGAACCAAATCCGTCGTTTTCAAAAATGGCTTGGTGCCCTCTATCGCCTCAAACACATCGAGCAGCCGAATGTCATCCGCATCCTTCGCGAGTTGAAAGCCACCGTTCTTTCCCGAGGTCGATGTAATCAGTTTTTGCACGACCAGCATTCTCATAATCTTTTTCAAAAAAGACGGCGACACATCCAGTCGATCGCTGATCGTATCGCTCGTGACTGCATCTCCATGATGCTGAGTAGCCAGCATCACCAAAATGCAAATCGCCTGCTCTACCCCACTTTTTATTTGCATCCTTATCTCCTTCTACTTGCTGTTTCCGAAATATAATTGCACCAGCCATGTGCGTCTCTACTTCCATTATAGATATTTTCCAATCCGACACAAATAAAAAAGAGCATGGATACCTGCTGAGTACCCATGCTTCGCATTCCTCTATCCGAAATTATCAATGTTAGAATATAAGTTCATCCAATTCGATCGGAGCCCGCGTCAGCAATTCATAACCATCCTTCGTTATGAGAACCGTATCGGAATGCCGGAAGCCCCCAACGCCTTCCACATAGATCCCTGGTTCAATCGAAATCACCATATTTTCTGTAAGCACCTCATCGCTGCCTTCCGCCACAAATGGCGCTTCATGATTGCTTAACCCAATCCCATGCCCCGTTCGATGCAGCAAATTGCCGATAAGTCCATATTGCGCCAAGTAATTCCGCGCCGCCAAATCAACTTCCTTCGCGTTAACGCCCGGCTTCAATACGCTCAGCGCCGCTTTGCGGGCATTCATCATATATTGGAACAATTCGGTTTCTTCTTTCGTCGGATTCCCTAAGAAGAAGGTGCGCTCGCATTCCGAGGCATACCCATTAATTCGGTAATAGGTCATCGCCACATTCGGGCCATCCCCAACCTTTTTGTATATATCCGGCACCCCATGCGGCATGGCACTCTCAGGAGCTGGCCAGACGACGGCTAACAGGTTCGTGTTCAAGGGATCCAACTGCTTGGTCTTAATCAGCTCTACCTGCGGAATTTGAGTCAGGGCGGACATTTCGAGTACCATCGTTTCTCTCGACGCCTTCTTGAAAATGTCGAGCATCGTACGATCCGCTATATTTGCACAAAAGCGAATGCGCTCCATTTCGTAATCGCTCTTGATCTGCCGGTCGGCTGCGACGAAGTGACATAGCTCTACATGACTCCCTTGAATGCGGACATAATGCTCAGCCAGAATGTTCGCCTCTACACCGATGTGCTGGAATTTATGTAATACACTGCTTAGCCGTTCAAACCAATTCTCACCGGCAGGTGATGGATAATCCCAATAAGACACAGTATCTGTGTCCAATATCCCTTTTTGGACATGTGCCTCTTCTAATTTAGGCACGACCAAGGTTGGCTTGCTATCAAGTGAAATGACGATAAAAAATGGACGTTCTTCGGGACTATACGTAATATTCGTGTAGTACCAAATATCCTCCTGTGACGATACGACATATGCATCATAGCCCTTCGCTTCCATCTTTGCTTTCAATTTGGCAATACGCGTTTCCAACTCCTGCTTCAACATCCTGATACCACCCTTCCGCATGATGTAATAAAAATTTCGATTTATTCATCTACTTTTTTTATCTATTATGGATTATAATTGTCCACAAATAGTTTTGCAACTGCTCTTTTCATTCAGTAGCAGTCTATAAAGAAAGGTGGCTCCCCATTCATGAATATCGGCACGTTGGCGCGTGATAAGGATTACCTCTTGGAGACAGTGCTCTTTGCAGGAAAGTTGCTTCTGGAGAACGGAGCGGAAACAAGTCGGGTTGAGGATACGATGGAGCGGATGATTCGCCACGCCATCGGAGATTCCCGTCCAACTAGCGATTACACCTACGTAACCGTCAATGGCATTTTCGTGAAGCTGAATTCGGGCGGTTCTCAATTTCAGAGAATCGATAAGCGGCAGTATGACTTGAATAAAATATGCGGCATCAATCAGATATCTCGGGACTTTGCTGCTGGCCGCATTAGTCTTCAAGACATGCGGCATCGTCTATTCGCAATTGAAAGGGATGTGTGCAAGCTGAAGCTGTGGCACAAGTTCATATGCACAGCCTGCTTGAGTGGGAGCATCATGCTCCTATTTGGAGGATCATTCGTGGATGTGCCAGCAGCCATATTCGCAGGCCTCGTTTCCTATTTCATACATACCTGGCTGACACGAGCATTGCATGCGCCCTTCCTGCCTGAATATGGGGCGGCCTTGCTTGGCGGTATGGCAGGCTATATAGCTTTTACTTATAGAGGGGTGCATCTTGATCTCATCATGATGGGGGCGGTTGCTCCGCTCGTACCGGGCATCGCTATCACGAACGCGATTCGCGATATGATGGCCAGACATTATATTTCCGGCATGATCGTGGCAATCGAAGCGTTGTTTACCGCTAGCGCGCTCGGCGCCGGCATTGCAAGTGCATCTTATCTATTTCTTCGGTAAATCAGACAAAGAAAGAAGGGGCTTGACGATGAGAGATATCGCCATTATATGATATGTAGCTTCTTTGCTGCTGTATCGTTCGGGCTTCTATGCAATGTGCCGAAGCGTTCGGTTATTGCGGGAGGACTGATAGGCACGATCGGCTGGATCACTTATATCCAGCTCATTTCCCGAGGATTCGTTGTTTTTCTATCTAGCTTCACGTCTGCGTTTTTACTGGCTTTCGCTGCGCGGGCTGCAGCCAGCAAGTTCCGCTTGCCAGTTACGGTATATATCGTACCTGGAATAGTGCCGATCGTGCCCGGCATTACATTCTATGAGGCGCTTCGCAGACTAATTGCCGGCAGCGACTCCTTCTCAGGCTCCGGAATTGTGCAAGTTGCATTCGGAGCAGCGGGTATTGCTTGCGGTATCGCAATTGCAGATGTTCTATATCGTTCTATAGCTAGATTCATCTTGCGTCATTACCAACATCGATAGGTACAAAGAGGTGCTGTGTGCGTTCAGCGTCGATTTCTCTCCATCCACTGAACAGCATAATCAACAAGCTCTCGGACAGGCATAAGCAATGCATCTGCATTTGCTATTTTCCCGCTGCGCACATAACCAGTATCACGGGCAAAGTCAGCCCCCAGCTTCTCAAAGTCATCGGTATCGAAGTCTATATCTTGATAGGCTACCCATGATTTCACACCGTCTACGATCATCGGAGATTTCAACACCATCATCTGCTTGCTCACATATTCAGCACGATACTCAGCCAAATGGATAGACGTATTATTGCCATGCCCAACGCCCAGCAGCAAGACCCAACCGTTTAGCTCGTACAGTTTCGCTATCGGAGACTGTTCACCCAGACTGTAGTCGAGACTGTGATTCGCAATGATCCGATCCTTGTTCGCTCCCCACGTAGCAAAGGAAACCTGAGGATGATAGCTTCGCACAACCCCGCTCTGCTTACGGAAAAGCTCTGGAATGACCCCCATTTCCATGCACGGTGTAAATGCAATATCAAATGCTGGCATTTGCTCCCGAATCGGTTCCCACCACGATTCCGGAACAGGAGGGCATTGCCATGTCGATGGATCTGATAAATCCACGGTATGCGTTGGCATGACCAGAGTTCCCTGCTCACTTAGCTGCTCTTCGAGCGCCAGTATGACAGCTGATGCGCCGCCCGCGACCCAGCTGCCTAATGATTTCATAGAGGAGTGCAGAATAAGGTTCATCCCCGGCAGCACGCCCAAAGCCTCAAAATCTTTCGTTAATGTGTCAATCGTAAATAGTTCCCCGCTCATGACTTCCATCTCGAATTCCACCTTATTTGAGTTACTTTCTATTTGCTCGTCCATGTTGTTCGTACGTAACCCATCTTCATTCCTTCCCGCTCCATATTACGATGGCTTGGTGATAGAAATGCGCACTGGCTAACGGCCAACCGGCAGCCAAGCTTTGCTGCTTCTGCGATTCTATGTTTCAACAGCCGGCTCTGCAATCCGAGCCTGCGATATTCCGGTAAGGTCGCCGCAAATGTCAAGGAGGCAATACTGTTGTGCATATGCATGACCCCTGCAGCGGCAGGCTGCTGATCAACATAAGCGACATAGAACTTCCAGCCCGGACGATGATATAAAATTCGATTATTCATCGCGACATGCGGGATTCCGCTGTCCGGTAATCCAGTTCCCTTGCAATGAATCGTGGCATACATTTCGAAATCGTCTTCTTGCAGCTCAGCTACGCGAATGCGCTGATCATCCACCCACTTTTCTTCAAACGCCTTCGGCTCTATCCCGTAATACATGGATGTATGATGACCAGAGGGATACATGCCGCGCTCCGACAACCGCTTCAGAAATGGAGCGTCCACCATCCCGGGCACAATTTCGAATTGCGGCTTCCCTCCACGATCCGTGAAGAACTTCATCATATCTTCGATTCGGTCTATATCCGCTCCTCTGCATCCTTTTATCGTGTTGAAAGTCGGCCAAGGCATTCCAGCACTAAAGTAGCACGCAGCTTCCCCAATTCGCTCCAGTTTTACAGCCTCGGGATTGCCCGGTTTCTGCTGAATCGCAAGCATGCGATCCCACATATAATTGATTTCGGATTGTTCAATTTCATTGATTAGCTCTTCGGATGCGATGCCGCTTTCCATTTCCAATCCACCTCTAACTCTAGTAGGTATCGTAATACTATTCACACAGTTTCGAGACTGCAGAGCAGGATCAATATTCCAGCTATTTTGCTCATAATAGATGCAATAGATACAATGTGTATCACTCACGATGAATAAATATACAGCACCCTGTCCTCTAACTAAGGGATATCCCCATTATTTTTCTAACTGAGGAGCAACCCGATGCTTCGTCGCCTGTTCATAACCATAGGCCAGTCTAAGCAAAGTCGGTTCCGCATAAGCCCTTCCGACAAAGGTAACTCCTTGCGGCCCTTTCGTCGTATAGCCCCCAGGTGCTATAATCCCAGACTCGGCATATCCCGCCGGGATGGTGATGGATGGATACCCGGCTCGAGCAGCCAGATCAGCGCCATGCTCATTGCCTAGGAAGAACAGTGCATCCAGTTGATGCTCACTCAAGACTTCGTCGATGCCTTTGCGAGCCATCTCCTGATTGCGATTGAGGCTAGCATGGTATTCTGGCTCCGTTAGCGTACCACTTGTCTCTTCCGCCAATAGGAGCACATTTTGACCGTATTTCAAGGCAATGTCTGCGTGCGCTTCATTGTACGCAATAACCTCTGCAAGAGAATGGACAGGCATCGTAATGTCCAATCGAGCTAGATAGTCATTCAGCGCTTTCTTGAATTCATATCGAAGTACATTGGAATCCCAGTTTACATGCTCACAAGACAGCTCCACCGGATCAATGATGGTTGCACCCTTGCTTCTCAGCACCTCGATGGCAGACTCCATAATCGCTAGCCTCGCTTCATCCAAGTCCTGATAATAAAATCTTGGAATCCCTATTCGCGCCTGCCCGATGAAGCTCTCATCTAAAAATGGTGTATAGTCGCGATATGATCGAGACTTACTCGTCTGCGTACATGCATCTGTCTCGTCGACCCCCGTTATCGCACCCAGCACTATGGCTGCATCTCTTACGGTTCGCCCCATCGGTCCAGCCGTATCCTGACTCACTGTAATCGGGATAATTCCGCTTCGGCTGACGAGACCTAATGTCGGCTTTATGCCAACAATACTATTTTGACTGGATGGAGAAATAATCGAACCTGACGTCTCCGTTCCAATTGCAGCAGCTGTTAAATTTGCCGCTACCGCAACAGCCGAACCCGAACTCGACCCGCCAACAAATAATTCGCCTGGCCCGTATGGATTAAGCGTTAGCCCACCTCGAGAACTATAGCCCGCCCACATTGTGCTTGACATAAAATTTGCCCATTCGGTCATATTTGCCTTCCCTAGAATGATCGCGCCCGCCTCACGCAGACGTGCTGCTACGTAAGAATCTTCTGGTGCGATCCATTCCGCCAGTGCGATCGAACCTGCACTTGTGTGCAGCTTGTCCTGTGTATCGATATTATCCTTCAATACAATGGGGATGCCATGAAGCATCCCACGACATCCCCGTTCTTGCCGTTCTTTATCCAGTTCACATGCAATTGCAATCGCATCCGGATTTACTTCTAAAATGGAACGAAGCTCCGAATCAACCTTACGGATACGTTCCAAATAGACGTTAACCAGCTCTTCCGCGGTCAGTTCTCCCCCATTCATTGCCGCCTGCATACTTGATATATCTGCTTCGATAATCCATGTAGATAATGATTCCATGTTCGATTCAACAACCTTCTCTGTCGTGTAATTTTCTATATCTATCATTCTTGTTCTAACGATCTACTGTGTGAATAAATGATTCATTCATCTATGCAGAGCCTGCACCAATAAACTGAATGACTCCGATTCCGAATGTAACAAGGAAAATAACGATAACTGCAATGATTACATACTTGAACCCTCGAATAAACCTCTGATTTCTCTCAAGCTGCTTCTCTACCTCCGTTAGGCGCTGTTCAAGGTCTTGCAGATTTACTTCCTTTGACATGTCTTCGTTCCTCCTACTGAAGATAATCTATTGGAATAAACCGGATTGGCAGCTGGAAAAGATCATGGATGCTCGTTCATCGATTTAACTTATTTCTCATTTCGCTTCGCTTGATGAAGCAGGCTTGGAGTGGCTTAGCAGCCATTGATATAGCTCTGGATTTTGATAGGTTTCCGTCCATGCATCATGATTGGCATTCGGATATATGGTTAGCTTGGCATTGCCGCCTGCTGCGTTCGCCGCATCCACCATCTCGCTCGATTTTTCAGCAGGTATGATAGCATCTTTCTCACCATGGAATGCCCAGATTGGTGTATGCGTGAGCTGTACTGCCTGTTTTGGGTTTCCCCCGCCACAGATCGGCGCTATCGCTGCGAATTTATTGGGGTAATTTGCGGCCAAGTTCCATGTTCCAACTCCCCCCATACTCAGACCAGTTACATAGATCTTGCTTTCATCAATACGATAGGTTTCGCATACGTCATCCAGCAAAGCGATAATTGCATCGCGTTCTATTTCCCATAATGATTCTTCCGGGCATTGTGGAGAGACGATAACAAAAGGGAGTTTTTCTCCCTTCTCAGCCAACTTCGGCGGTCCATGCCGCTTCACTAATTCGATGTCGTGTCCTCTCTCGCCAGCCCCATGCAGGAAGAGCAATAATGGCCATTTCGCCTCAGGATCCTTTCCATACTTGTCAGGCAAATATAATAGATAATTTATCTGTACTTGCTTCGTAATCTCACGCTGCATTCGATGTGATAATTGCGTCATTCATCATCAGCCTCCTGGTTTACATAATAGAAAGTACGTTCCCTACTACAGCTTATATTGATATCCCTTGTAGCTCATTTCTCTCTGGAACCCTATTCGCTCTGCAATTGCACTCGACGGCTTATTCGACGCTGTACAGTCCCAGCACATCGATTGTCCTTGGGAAAACAAATGCTCCGCATACGCACGAACTGCAATCTTCGCAAGCTTGCGTCCACGATATTGCTCTATCGTGTCAATTCCTAGCGCATGAATATGACGGTATCGGAATCCGGTCATGCACAAGCTTGCGACGGTCTCATTGTGCATCACACAAAAACCACCACCTTCTTGTAGAAACCGCTCCGTCGATTCCCAAAAGTCTAGTACTCTGGATTCAAGAAAAGAATGATTCCGAATACTTTTATTTTGCAGCAGTTCCTCTGTAACTTGGACAACCGTATAATCACGGTCAGGCAATTGGATTGCTTCTTGCTTGTAATCGGGCAACATTAGCGAATATACATAAGATGTCCATGAGGACAACTCTCGATCGGCAAATATGTGCTCAATCGCTTGATTCCAACTTGGATGAGTGCCGATGCATTCTGCCCACTCCAATCCTAATCCCAGCGCTTCTTCACGTAACACTTCATCCATATAGACTCTTATGTCCCTATTGAAGGATGCATTAGTAGCGTCACCAACAAATAAAAAACCATCTAAATTGCCCTGCCACACCATTGCGGACCTTGGCGAGTCTGGATGATCGACAAATATTCTGCCGGGGTTGTTGCCTGCAACGATTGCATTCGGCTCCAGCATCGTAGTGCAATTTACTAAATCCGTACATGTATAAAATTGCTCGCGCTCAAGTTCAATTATCATATGTATGTATCCCACTCTTTTCGTTTTTATTGATAGGGATGTTAACGAATTCTCTTCTCTAAGCAGTAAAACGGGACATCCGAATGTGGAAAAATAACCGTTCCTCTTATTTCATAGTGTAAATGTTGATAGAATGATAAAGCCCTTTCATTTTTGGAATAGCAATCTAATCGAATGCTAGATAGAGAATGGTTGCCTGCATACCACTCTGCAAAGCCCATTAATTTCGTTGCTATCCCTTGCCCCTGCCATTCTGGATCAACCCCAAGGCGATAAACAACAAGACACTCCGCATCCTGACCAGACTGCCATTGAATCGTCTCATACTCGGTAGGCTGACTGCTGTGCAAGGTAATGGCTCCACAAATCAAATCATCCTTAAAATAGGCATACATTGACCCACTGGCTATACTTTGTTCTACCACTTCCACGTTGGGATAATGTTCATCCCATTGATCGATTCCTTGAGCAATCATATGTGCTGTACACTGTGAGAAGAGCTTCATGATGTGTGGTAACTCCAACTTTTCAGCTAAACGAATGGTCACTTCATTTCCTTCTTCCTATTGGTTTTATACGATATTTTACAAAGGAATAACCTTTTCTTCCCTACGCAACAATTCCTGTTTTTTGATTTTTCCTTTCTATTACACTCCCGCTCATTCTGCACAAATTCTTCCTTCGTTAAGCCAAATAGAATCACATCTATTTACCGTCCATCGATATACCTTCAATATACCGCTTAAAGTGGAAGATTGCTTGTGAAAGAACAATATAAATAAAACTTTACCCTACCTTAATCCAGATTCACATTTTCCCTACGCGCCATATTGATGATGCCTTGTATGAAATCAGCCTTCCCCGCTGTGTATTGAACGCGATCATGCGGAAATTGTGCAGCTAAAGCATGCTTAAGCTGCATATACTGCTCCCTTGCATCCCGGTGCATCTGTAAATAATTGCGGAATCGAATATTGTCCTTCCAATTCCCCCCATTATACAGATAGACATGCAGATGCTCTGTGCCCGCTCTCCACTGTCCCCTGCGAAAAAACAATCGTTCAGGGAAATCTGGCTTATGCACATATTCATAACCAATCTCCAGCAATCGTTCGATGTGCTTCGCCTTCATATCTTCTAATTCCCGTACACCAAGCATCATATCAATGACTGGCTTGGCACTGAGCCCCGGCACCGACGTGCTTCCGATATGCTCAACCGCCAAACCTATGTCCGCGACGGCTTCCATAATCTTGTCTCGTTCTTCTTCATACCTTCTTATCCATTCAGGGTTATATGAATCAATAATGACCTGTTCCATATTCGCACCTCATCCTGTCAAAACTTCAAAAGCATTTTTTCGAACCAGCTTCCTGAAAGATCACACTCTACAGGGCAGATATTAGTGACAACCGCGTCAGATCAGTATCCTGTTAATGATTGCCCCTTCATAATTATAAATCCATATCCCACTTCATTCCAAATTGATCTACTAATATTGTCAAATATAATTTGATTCGTATGTAACAGTGTATTCATTATGTTGCTAATCTGTGGAAAAAATAGAGTATTAGACTGGAAAGTTTACCGTGAATATTGGCCCCACTTCCCCAAGTCCTGTCGAGATTTCAGTTGGATACCTTAGTGCAGGAACTTATGTCCTTAAAGGGGAATTTCAAGGTTCTTACGGTAGTCTTGGGATGGTTAGTTTGAATCAAGTCTATTAAAATAAAAGGGCCAAGCGTATGATTTCGTTCGTTTGGTCTTTTTATCTATCGCCCGCCCAAAACTAGTCGTAACAACGTACTATAAACATCTCATTGATGTACTCATAGATGAGACAGCGCCCCTTTTCCGGCATTCAACCGAAAGAAGGGGCGCCTTGTTTATAAAGGGCTGCTCAGATGGCAGAACCCTAGTTCACGGACTCTAGCGATTTCAATACGACCAGTGCAATATCGCTGATATCAATGATTCCATCTCCGTTCAAGTCCATCATTCGGTTGCTGTCGTCAAGCTTCTTGCCCAATTGCTTGGCAATGAGCGCGATATCCTGAGCGTCTACTCTATGGTCTTTGTTGAAATCTTCTACATCGTAAGCGAATCGGATGCCAAGCTTCTCATCTTCCGAGAGCATATAAGACAGTTTGGTCACATCTCCATTTTTGTCGGTAAAGAACGACTGTTTGGTAAGCACCACTTCCGCCGGATCGCCAAATTGCTTCGCCTTTATGGTTATATGCGCAATATCCACGTTGCCGCCTAGTGCTCGATCTCCTAACTGAGTAGCAATGATGTTGGCTTTGCCCTTCGCGCCGTCTTGGTTCCAACCCAGATAAGCGGTAGATGTGGAACCGAACCCGTCTGCCATCCGAACATCCACCACTTCGAACAGGGCGGGGTCAAATGCCAATGCTGCCTGCACCGCATACAGGTCGGTAACGTCCTTGGCCTGCAAGATCACATCAAACGTATCTCCGACGGACACTTCGCCCACAGCTTTCAATTGCAGCCCGCCCGGAGACTGTCCTTCAAAGGTCACTTGGTCATAATATCCGACCATCATGTTCCACGCTGAAGAATATAGGGATATTCGTGCGAATACCGCTTGTTCTGGAGCAGTGCCGGTCGCTGAAATGTCGATCCATTCTTTTTGTGGCATGCCTTTAATTATCGTGCCTGCTACCGTACTGATCCGGGCACCGGATTTATCATAGAAATATAAAACGATGCCGGAGTCATCCGTTCTCAAGCCTTCAATCAGTCCCTGCTCGATATAGAGTTTCGCCGAAGCCGTATATTCGCCGCCGCGGACGACTGGAATCGGATCGCTAAGATAGCTGCCGATTCCTTTATTGCTTTGTGACTTGTCAATAATCTTCAAGCTTTGCCCTTGTTCTCCACAAAAGCTCTGTTCCTTCGAAAGGCTATACTCAACTTCCGTTCCTGCTTCCGCGCTGCTCCAGCCTGGGATGGTTCCATCCGCATTTAGCGGTTCCCCGAAACAGCCGTTTCTCACAACCGTCTTTACGCTGTCAGATTCGGAAATCGGGATCATCATTAATTTCGTTTTATCCGTGTAATAGATTTGTTCATGTCCGTCCGCGTCCTTAGCAAGTGTCATGAAGCTCATCTCAAAGTTGCTTGGAGTTAACGAGCGATACTCCATCGTGGCCGGATCCACAACCGTCATCCGGTTCGCCAGGCTGATATACAGAAGACCATCCTCACCCAAGCGGGAATAATACGGACGCCACATTCCGTAATCCTTCACATCGGGATATATGTTTTTTTGCTTGACGACCGAAAGATCGTCCGGATTCAATGCAAAAAGTATGCCGTCAACGCCGCCCCACAGCAAACCGTCCGGACCAATAGTAAGGCCGCTGATCATCCGATGATTGCCAAGCCCAGTCAACGATGTAAGCTGTGTATGCATCGTCATTTCCTTTTTCGCGATATCCCAAACAAACACTTCCGGGTTATTCGCAGGCATCGTTGTGTTTAATCCTCCAGATTTGGTGGTTGAACCATAAATTTTACCGTTCTTATAGGCAAGACCTACAATGCTGTGATCCTGGATGATATTGCGATACACCTGCTTTTCCCCGCTTGCCAAATCGTAAATCGTTAATGCTCCGCCCAATTGCCCATAGTCCGGAATCGTACCGATCAGCAACTTTCCGTCCGCATACTCCATCTTATAGGGTCTATCTTGACCTGATCCAACCTGGAACAGCTGCTTGGGCTCGCTCATTTTGCCATTGGAAATATCCGTCTCATAAATGTACCCGCCAGGATATATCCCGTAATATACCTTATTTCCGGCAGATACGATCCCTTCCGCTTGTCCGATCAAGAAGTTGGATGATTCACGGGTTACCGGATCAAACGCACCTCCGACCCCGCCGGGATAAGCGGTCATATACAGGCGTCCATCCGTTCCCCGCTCCATATTATGAATCGGAATCGGTCCGCCTTTGGCGGCAACGCCAGGCAAATCTTTGCGCAGTCCTTTCTTCACGTCCAGCGCCGATAATTTGCCGTTGGCCTGGATCGTCACGATCGTGCGGTCAGGGGTTAGCTCAGGATCCCCCATATCGATCCATGCCGCCCCACGTAAGGAAGTAGCAAAGCTAATTCCCGTATTTCTCGTCGCAAGCGTCGACAAATCAACCTCCAAGATGCCTCCGTGGGCTGGCACATAAGCCTTGCCGTCCGCGACAGGGATCTGGTTATAGCTCATCACTCCCTTACCGTTTACTGGATCAACACCTATATATTTATCTTCCCACTTCTGTTCCTGCAGATTGTAGTAGACCATCATCAAACCTGCTTCTCCACTTGCTTTGACAAACAGATATTTATCCACTACGGCCATATCATAGGCAAATTCCAGTTTTTCATGTTCTACACCAAGAATGCCCGGTACTGCGTCGGAGATGACTTCCGAAGCTCCCGTCTTCACGTTCACTTTCACGACTTCGAATGGAAGCGCCATGCCGGCATAAATGTAACCATCAACGTAAGCCATGGAGCGTATATAGTTGTGGTTAGCAAGTAAACTCCCGTAATCCTTTAATTCTTTGGTCTTCGGATTATATCGGAACAGCTTGCCATGATCATAGGTGCCGATATAGACATTTCCTTCTGGATCGGTCGTCATGGACCATACTGATTTCTCGCCCCCGATGACCTTCAGCTTCTGAACGGACTTGGTAGCCGGCGAGTAGCTCCACAGCTCTCCCGTACCTGATGCGGTATTGGTGCCAATATAAACGGTACCGTCGGGAGCAATGACATGTCTCCACGATTGGGCGACTCCTTCAAGCTCAAAAGTACGGATTAGCGCGTTATTTTTGACATCTATCACGTTAAATACGGCAGGAGTGGTTGATGCTGTTGTGTACAGCACATCCCTTCCATTTTCTTTTCCCATCACGCCGTCGTTGATCGATACGGTACGGATCGGATAACCGAGATTTATGGGCGTTCCAAACTTTAATTTCGACAATTTACTCTCCTTCTCCGAGGCTGCCTGCGCCCCCATCGGCAATAGCGTACTCAGCCCCAGTGCCAAGATAAGCGCCATAGTAATTGAACGGTTTCTCATACCGCGTGGTATCATAGAGCATGTCCTCCTTCATCCAAATTCAGCAGCTTCGACAGGATCGCGTTGGTCAGCGCCTCGACATCCGCATGATCAATTCTGCCGTCATTGTTGATATCATATTTCCAGTTGTCCCCCGCCGCCATTTGACCCACCATTTTGGCTACAGCCATCACATCAAACAGATCAATCTTCCCGTCGCCGTTCACATCCAGAGATGCTCTGCGGATCTGGGTGCTAGCCCGTTCATCGGATGTACCGATATAAATCTTGTTGTTCTGGATACCTTCTGAATCCTGTATGCCGGAGCCCGAAAGCAGCGTAACATCAACACGATCTGGTTCACCCAAAACTTTAAAGTTGACATTTATGATCTGTTTATCATTGCTGACGCTAGAACCCGCTGTTTTGGATACCTCGAATTTCAGAACCCCCGCTTCATGACTCCAATCCAGCTTTGCTTCCCCACCTGTATGAAAATCACTTGCGACGGCTGCATACACAACCTCCAGCACTGTCGGATCATAACGCAAGCTGCCAAATGCCTTCTGCACGTCCTGACCTCGGCTCAGGATAATCTTGGCTTCAAGCTGCTGGCTGCCTGAAATGCCTGTTGGCATTTGCAGATGCAAGGTGCCTGGCGCTTTCTCTTCTTGCGGTGAGGTTAAAGTGAAGTCATCATAAAAAGCACCTGACTCCGCAGTAAAGTAGTTAGAAATAGAAGCTGCTAATCTCGCATTTACAGCATTGGAAGGAGCAGTACCCGTTACCGTAACCCGCATCCACGACCCGACGGTTCTTAAATGAACGATGTTCTCGCCATCCTTATCCGTATTGACCTGTTTCCCGGCTGCATCATAGAAACGAAGCACAAGGCTCGCTCCGGCCGCATTTCCTGCATTCGGGGCAATATACATCATGGCCGACCCGTTATACGTATAGCCCGGCGTTACATGGCGCGGATCGCTCTGCACATAAATCGGCAGTGTATTCGATTTATCTACCAGCTTCAGGCTGGAAGTGCCGTAATACCGCATATCCTGCGTTATTTCATAGGAAGTTCCCTCATTCGGAGCAAAAAACATGCTCCAGCCCGGGATGGTTCCATCCGCATTCAACGTCTCTTCAAACCCGTTATTGAAGAGTGGTTTCACTTCATGAATTTCTTGAGAAGCCAGTTCGCCCGCCCCTACAGGCTCAAGCAGCGGACCCTTTTCTTCTCCTTCCGGGATCAAGGAGTCATCCACCGGATCTTCCTGCGGTTGTTCAACCATACCGTCCGCCGGATCACCATCTTTGCCATCGGACGGCACATCAACTGAACCATCGCCAGGCTCACCGTTATCCATACCAGATCCATCAGTCAGCCCACCATCAGCGGGTTCGCCAATCGGCTGATCGACTGGATCACCGCCCTGTCCGGCAAATATCGCATCTTTACTTACCCCAGAAGCCTCGGCGGTTCCGGGAACAAGCATTAACGGCTGCAAGGTGATTAGAAAAGCCAACGCGGCAATTCTCCCCATTTTCCAAGCATTTTTCAATCCGGAGTTCAACATAACCGACTCCCCTCCATTATTTCGCATGCTGATGCATTTTCCAAATCAACACGGCCGTATCGGCACGATTTGAAGACTGCTTCGGCATAAATAGGTTCTGCCCCGTACCTGAAACGATCTTCATTTCTTTTGCCTTATTTACCGACGATTGGGCCCAAGAACTAATTGCATTTTGATCAGCAAACGCATTGCCTGAAGCCTGCGCATTGCCGCCCTGAACCTGACCGAGGATTTGTAATGCATTCATCATCATGACGACCATCTGCTCACGGGTCACCGGTTCATTCGGCTTGAATGTGCCATCGTCATAACCTTTGGTTATTTGAAGCTGATGCATTATTTTCACGTCTTCGTAATACCAATCGCCTTTCCTAACATCCGAATATGCAGCTTCTTCTTTACGATCCGTTATAAGCCGATCCAAGGAGAGCGCTTTCACGATCATGGAAGAAAACTCAGCGCGGGTCACTGCTTTGCTAGGCGAAAATAACGTCTCCGATATCCCTTGCACGATATGCTTCGCAGTCAGAGCCTCAATTGCATATCGAGCTTCCGGATAAATGCCGGAAATATCTTCATACGACTTGGTATATTCAATCACTCGGTATGTCCCGGCCTGCTTTACAACCAGCCCGAATTTACTAGCCTGCTCTTGATGGAGGGCTTCCCTGATATAATCCCAAGCAGCCGTAGCCGTGTTATAACGATAAACGCCCAGTTTATTGACATCACGTCCGCCCAGCGTATATTCCAACAATGCATTAAGCTCGATTTTATTGATTTCCGCAGTATTCATCTTCCATTGAGACAGAGATAATTTCATGTCCTCCAAAAGTGTTTTTCGCTTGATTAGATCCTCTGGAGTAATCACATAGGTATCCAAGCCCTCTTTATTCATAGAAATGGAAGATAGTTTTTCCAGGATAGATAACGCAGCTTTCTGCGTTACCTCCTTGTCCGCCGAAGCCGGTTCCGATTTCAACCCGTTCAGTAAGGTTTGCAGCATTTCCGCAGCATGTACCGGATCCTTTTCCTTCAATATGGCATCCATATTCCAAACCGGCTCCTTGCTTGAACCCGTCTGTCCGCTCGTGGTGCCCGATCCTGAACCTGACCCCGATCCCGGAGACGGATCTCGGTCATCCTTCTTCGAAATTGTAAATGTTATTGCTTCACCTACACTAGATGTAAGCACTTTCAAATCTTTGTATCCTTGCTCATTAACAACTCTTTCGCTGCTTACGGCTTTCACATGCTGAATCTCGACAGCGGCCTGTTTTCCCTGCAGCGCCTTAAACGTAATTTCTGCTAGGCGAACAGATGCCTGCGGAATTCCTTGCAGCTGTTTTCTCATCACGGGGATATAAAGCTTCCCTTCATTGGCATCATCCTTGTAAGCGCCAAACGTATCATACCCGTCACCGGCCTTTACCTCCAGCACCTGCAAAGCCTTGAGGTCGTACGATAGCGAAACCTCGACACCAAATAGATCATTGAAATTTTCACCGCTCACTTGCAACTTGAACGTGTCACCAACATGTACGCTACTTGAAGGGTTACTAAGAGCAATCCGTGCCCCCTCTGCCGCCTTAGCGTCCATGCTACCAAAGTTGAAAGACGTCAATATGAGCAGCATCAAGCAAAGCCCAAACATCATTTTTTTCATCCTGATCTCTCCTTTCGGATCAAACTTTTGGGTTAGATACGGATTTAGCTAAAAGGGATCACCTCCTTCGGTCATGTCCTTTATTTTGTATAAAGTGAACCCATGATTGTTCAGATGAATTTTTCAACATGAAGTGCCATGGGTAAATGAAAACCCGCTTCATCATCTTACAGTCGATAGTAGCGGGTTTTCTTCGTTGTATATGGAAATGCAATTCTAACTGAATCTCCTTTTGTAGTTGTGCATGTTTCATAATATTGCTTGAGTGAAATTGAAGTTTTGACGCTTTCATTTTCAAGGAACTTTTCTCCTATTTCGCTACCTACCAATTGGAATTCTTACCCACCCCTCGATCTGATATAAATTTCTCCATCAGCCTACGTTTTCCTCTTTTATTCGCGTTATATCTTCAAAGGTAAGACAAATGCCCTTTTTCTGAATCGGATTCAACATATTTTTGCTGGAATGACGCATAGTCTTAACAGAGAAAGGACATTTTTAATGACTTTTCAGAAAATATTGGATGTTTCTTTATGGTTTTCAAAGGTGTATATGGTATTTGTCATTGACAATTCGTAAGTATTACAAGGAGGAACTACATGCACTCACCAATCAAAAAATATCTTTCCGAACTTATCGGTACATTTGTACTCGTTCTGTTCGGTTGCGGAAGCGCAGCAACTGCAGGAGCACAGCTCGGAAATCTCGGCATCGCCTTTGCCTTCGGCTTGTCGATCATTGCGCTGGCCTATGTAATCGGGCCAATCAGCGGATGTCACGTCAACCCAGCTGTCTCACTTGCTATGCTGTTCAATAAAAAAATGTCTGTTACAGACTTCATCGGGTATGTTGTCGCTCAAACAATCGGGGCTGTGGCAGGCGCTGGATTGCTGTATGCAATCATTGATTCCACGGGCACTGCGGTAACGAACCTTGGCCAGAACGGATTCGGGGCTGGTTACGGCATCGGCATTACTCCAATCATGGCATTCGTTGTCGAAATCGTATTTACGTTCGTGTTCATTTACGCCATTCTTGGTGTAACTTCGGATGAAAGCAAGGGAAGTGTAGCCGGAATCGTGATCGGTCTTACACTTGCGTTCGTTCACATTCTTGGTATTGGATTGACAGGAACATCCGTTAACCCTGCCCGCAGCTTCGGGCCTGCTGTACTGCTCGGCGGCGAAGCATGGTCCCAACTGTGGGTGTTCGTAACAGCGCCATTCGTTGGCGCTATTCTAGCGGTCATTGCACTCCGCGTATTGGGAAGCCGCAAAGTCTAAGATAGACAAAAACACATAACGAAGGGGCTTGCCGCATAAGCGCAGCAAGCCCCTTTGCATATGCAAAATGATGCACATGTGCTGTATATTCAAATTCAAACATCTTCATGCGAAAATGAGACCTGCAAACCACAACGAACGATGTGAGAGCCTCACTCCCCCGCTATGCTAATGTTCTATTGCTGCTTCAACTTCACATTCTTGAATGCTTCGGCTTGCTGTCTGATTCCAACTTCTGCAGCAAAGCGCTCGATACTCGATGCCCCGAAGAATCCATCGATGCCTGTTGTATGTTCGAAGATATATTGCGCATCCTCCGGATCAGCGATCGGGCCTCCGTGGCAGATAACGAGTATATCTGGATTAACCGATCGACCTGCGTCGGCAATTGCCTGCACTCTCTTCGCGCAATCATCAAGCGTCAATGCTGTCTTCGCTCCGATGGTACCCTTCGTCGTCAGGCCCATATGCGCAACCAGAATGTCAGCCCCTGCCTTCGCCATCTTAATCGCCTGTTCTTCATCGAATACGTATGGCGTCGTCAGCATGCCGAGCTCATGTGCTTGGCGAATCATATCTACCTCTAGGTCATAGCCCATGCCTGTTTCCTCTAAGTTCGCTCTAAATACCCCGTCAATCAGTCCAACTGTCGGGAAGTTCTGCACACCCGCGAAGCCCTGTTCCTTCAATTGCTTCAGGAACACTTCCATGATGCGAAACGGATCCGTCCCGCACACACCCGCAAGTACCGGCGTATTCTTCACGACAGGCAGCACCTCAGCGCCCATGTCGACTACGATTTGGTTAGCATCGCCATAAGGGAGCAGTCCTGCAAGTGAGCCGCGTCCCGCCATTCTATATCTGCCTGAGTTATAAATGATGATTAAGTCAACGCCGCCCGCTTCTCCACTCTTAGCGGAAATCCCCGTACCTGCCCCAGCTCCGAGTATCATTTCACCATTGGCAACTTGTTGCTTCAATTTATTGATGATATCTTGGCGTGATTGTTTCATTGTATTTCCTCCTTGATGTAAGTTTCGCTGCTGCTGTGCTTCATCAGCTCAATGAGCTTCTGAGCTGCTGCGATTGCGAACTGTTCGTCATTGATGTCTGCATTCATTTCAATAAGCTCTACAGCTTCCTTATTGATCCGCGTACGAAGTGTATCGAATAAAGCCTTATCCTCTTCCATCCCGTAGAATGGCTGTCCTTCTACATCCAGTGCGGATACCCCCTTCAACGGCAGCATCAGCACTGTCGGTGAAGTTGCTTGATTCAGCTTATCGGCAATGATCTTACCGAGCTCTATATTCTCTTCAACCGTGGTTCGCATCAGCGTTACGGTCGGATTATGCTTATAGAAATTACGATTTTGGAACTGCTCCGGCACGGAATCGAATGGCCCGAAGTTCACCATATCCAGCGCCCCCGTCGATACGACCTGAGGCACTTGAGCTCGTACTGCGGCCTCCAGCCGATGCGGCCCAGCATTCAGCACACCGCCGACCAGTTCGTCGCACCATTCTGTTGTTGTCAAATCCAGAACACCATCGAAATAGTGGGATTCAATCAAGCGTTCCATCGTCTTCCCGCCTGCACCTGTCGCATGGAAGACAACAACCTCATATCCATGCTTCTCCAAGTACTCTCTCGCATGATTGACGCAAGGGGTTGTCACACCGAACATCGTGGCTGCAATTAGCGGCTTCTTCTCTACCGTCACCGCTACTTCTTCCTTCACCATGCCAGCAATCGCAAGTGCGGCATTCGTAAAAATGCGTATCGAGATCGAGTTCAAGCCCGACACATCGACGATCGATGGATACATCATAATATCGCTTGTGCCTACGTATTGCGCTACGTTGCCAGAAGCAACCGTCGATACCATGATCTTCGGCACCCCAATTGGCAGCGCTCTCATTCCTGGTGTTACAATAGAAGTACCACCGGAACCGCCGAAGGAGAGGATGCCATCGAACTTCCCTTCCGAATACAACCTTGGAATCAGCTTCTCCATTCCTTGGGCCAACATTTCGGTTGCTAAGGCGCGATCCTTCCTGGAGGCAATTTCATAAATATCCGCCTGCACCTCTCTAGCCACTTCCTCGTTCGATACATCGGGAACGAACATCGGATCAAATACTCCACTATGAATCGTAAGCGTATTCAATCCAAGCCCTTCTAGAATTTCCTTTACATACAAAAACTCTTCTCCTTTGGAATCGAACGTACCGACTATCGCCACTGTTTTCAATATAACAACCTCCTTATGAAGTGGAAGTATATGAAGTACTGATCTATATGAACTACCTAAGCCAGCTTACAATTCAAGTATAGAGCGATACCGATACTGATTCATGTATATTTGTACGATGTTCATGTGTTTTTGTATTGTCGTTGATATTCTCTTGGAGACAATCCCGTTGTCTTTTTGAACATTTTGCTGAAGTGCGCATAATCATTATAGCCAACCAAGCCGGATAGCTCCGACAAATCTAAATGACGCTGCTTCATCAACTCGATCGACTTATTGATTCGGAATCTAGTCAAGTATTCTGGAAATGTACATCCCACCTCTTGCTTGAATAAATAACTCAGATGGGTTCTCGACAGATGTGCAACCTGAGCCAGCTCCGCAAACGAAATATCATGCATGTAGTTCGCCTCAACGTATTCCTTCACGAACTGCACATAATCGTAATGCTTCGTCACGCCTTCGAGCATTTTGTGAAGCAGCTTGTCTTGCTCCGTTAACCCAACTTCCTTGAAATCAATCGCAGTCTTCGTAATCGCCGCCTCTGAAGGAATTCGCTCAAATGATGAGCCGCCCAAGTATCCGACTGCGCTCGTATTGTCATACATATATTTCACATCAGCCGGCGTATTGACTGGACCGCCATAGATCATCTTGATCACATTCGGATTGATTTTATCGCTCGCTTGGAAAATCTGCGCTGCCAAGTCTGCGGCTGCCTTCAAAGAAAGCACCTTCGACGCACCTAAAACGCCGCCCTTCGTAAATCCTAAGTGAGCACAGATCACATCTGCACCGGCTGCTGCCATCTGGTGCGCATGTTCCTGGTTGAACACGAACGCAATCGTGAACATGCCCATCCCGCTTGCGATACGGATCGCTTCCACTTCCGACTCGAAGCTGATACCCGCTTCTTCCAGCGCCTCGCCGAATTGTCCGCCAATCAGTCCAACGGTAGGGTAATTGTTGATTCCTGAGAAGCCTTTATTCCGAATTTCTTGAATGTAGGCCTCCAACTGAATCGTCGGATCTGTTGCGCATAACCCGAACATCACCGGTACCTCTCTGACGAGCGGTACAATTTCCTTCGAGCCAAATTCCATGACGAGCTCATTGCAGTTCCCAAATGGGAGCAGTCCCCCTAGAGAGCTTAAGCCCATCTGTCTGAAGCGCCCCGAATTCAAGGCCAAAATGAAATCGGCGCCGCCCTTTACTGCATATTTAGCCGAAATCCCTGCACCGGCTGCTACGCCAATAATGTGCCCATTTGATTTCAATTGGGCATGCAATCTATTCCAAATCGTCTCTCGATCAAAGTACACGTTCACACACCTTCTTTTCACTGCCGTTGTTTCTGCCGCTGGGTAATTGCATCGCTTCTATTGTGTTGTGAATATCATAACATTCTCTGATTTGCCGGTCGAATGTCTATAAATGAATAGCTGCAACTCGTGCAACATGCAAAAAAGCAGCTTGGTGAAAAATCTCCAAGCTGCTGCCTACATACTATTGTATTCTCCTCATAGCTCGACGCTGCGCAAGCAGGCCGATAAGCACTGCCGTATTACCAACTGCAAAAAAGAGCGACAACATTACTGCGAACATGGCCGCTGGCATGAAATTAGAGTCCTTACTCCCCTTCAATTGGATCAGAAATACGATGCCGGCTATACAGCACACGATACAACAAATCAATAAGGCGCACAGGCGTCGCTTTATTCGTCGATCCATCTACATATCCTCCACCACATCATTTTCGTCTCATTCAAACCCTTCATTGATCCACTATCACGAATGATTCCCATTTTCGTACAACTGTACGATAAGCTTCGCTTTCGTCTCTTCTGTTATACAAAATTTGCTCATTGCCATTGCCCACAGTTCATATTCATTGCATAATACGAAGTATCATTTCCAGCAAGAGGAAATTGCTATGCCACTCATTATATCGTGTTGATCCGTAGCCGTATAGTAACGATGTTCATTCGAGGAGGAGGATTCGTATGGTGTTGCAAGCGGAAAGCCAGATCGCCCAGCATTATTTGCATGTCGTCAATAAGAGATTCGTAGAATTGAAGAAGATGGGTGAACGAGCGTTTGAACAATTAGAGGACGGAGAGTGGAACTGGTCTTACAATGTGGACTCGAACAGCATCGCGGTCATCGTAAAGCATATGAGCGGCAATATGATCTCACGCTGGACCGACTTCCTCAATACAGACGGCGAGAAGGACGATCGCAATCGAGATGGAGAATTCGAGGACAGCATTACGAGTCGTGAGATGCTCCTTGATGTGTGGAACCAGGGATGGAAGGTGTTTCTGGACACCCTTCAATCGCTAACCGTCGACGATCTTACCAAGACGGTGACGATCCGACAGCAGCCACACACTGTCATGGAGGCCATCGAGCGCCAGATGTCTCATTACGCCTATCATGTCGGCCAAATTGTGTACGCTGCCAAGCAATTGAAGTCCGAGGAATGGAGCACCTTATCCATTCCAAGAAAGAAAAACTAAATCTACTAAAAAAAGCGCCGCTCACGCTACTTGCGTAAACCGGCGCTTCCTGCTTCTAAGATAGATGATTCTGCCGCATTTGGGTCTAAGGGAAGCTTCACACAGAAGGATGACCCTTCTCCCTTCCTACTTGACACTTGGATATCTCCGGAGTGAAGCTGGACGATCTTCTGCACAATCGACAGCCCCAGCCCATTACCAGCGATGGTACGATTGCGAGACACATCTGCCTTGAAGAACCGCTCAAATAAATGCGGAATATGCTCCTCATCAATCCCAATCCCACTATCGCTAATGCACACTTCAACCGTTCCATTAGACATGCGCGCCTCGATATGAATAGCCCCACCTTCAGGCGTGAACTTAATCGCATTATGCACAAGGTTCATCCATACTTGACTCAGCATCTCTTCATCCGCTGTAATCTCCATTTTATCTACATTCAAATCTAATTCGATACGCTTCTCCAGCCATTGGGGTTCGCTGATCAACGCGATATTACGAAGCTGCTGATCCAATCGATAGCGCTTCATTTCCATCGGATGGTGCTCCGATTCCAGTGACGTTAATTTGAGCAAATTCTCGCTAAGCTTGGATAGTCTCATCGTCTCCATTTCAATGATTTGAAGATAATTTAGACGCTCTTCTTCGCTCAGTTCCTCACTCTGTAAGGCACGTGCGAATCCGCGAATCGAGGTCAATGGTGACTGAATCTCGTGCGAGACATTCGATATGAACTCCTGCCGCATCTGTTCCATTTCTCCTAAGCTGTCTGCCATTTGATGAATTCCCTCCACGAGGGATCCATATTCATCTCGGAAGTCCTCATTCATCGGAATACTAATATTAAAATCTCCTTGGGAAATTTTCTTCAGCGCATCCAGAATGGTTTGATAGAACTTGATATGCTTGGTGCGGACAAATGGAAACATGATTGCAATTACCATGATGAAAAACAACAGACCCATCACACACAATACGAGAAAAGCCCAATAACTGTCAGGGTTCCATCCGAACCAATTCATCACATAAGGATTGACCAAATACGATAGTGACCAGGATGCCAGAATGATAAGTAATATGGTTGCGATTCCTGTTATGAATTTTACAACTCGGCCAGTCTTCGTCGCCTTAAAGGCTGTATACCGTTCACGAAGCGTCATTCGAGCACCTCTAGCCTATAGCCAAGCCCGCGAATCGTCTTGATCTTGAACCCATGTTCAGTCTCAGGGAACCTCTCCCGCAAGCGATTAATATGCACGTCAACTGTCCGCTCATTACCCTCGTAGTCATACCCCCATATATCCTCTATCAATTGTTCCCTGGAAAAGGTTTTACCTGGATATCCGCCCAGCTTGAATAATAGTTCGAATTCCTTCAAAGGCAATGAAAACGTCGCATCGCTAGTGGTTACTTCGAATGTATGCTGGTTCATGACGATACGTCCGAACTGAGCGATTTTTGATGTAGCGATCTGGTACCGCTTGAGCAGCGCTCTGACGCGAACGACAAGCTCCATCGGATCGAAAGGCTTCACTAGATAATCGTCTGTTCCAAGGTTGAACCCTTTGACCTTCTGTGATGTCTCGCCCTTAGCGGTTAGCATAAGGAGCGGGATATCATACAGCGCCCTTAATTCACGGCACAATTCCCACCCATCCATGTTCGGCATCATAATATCGAGCACAACCAAGTCAGCCTTATTGCTCTCCATTTGGGTAAGAGCTTCAACTCCATCAGGGGCTTCAATGGTCTTGAAGCCCTCCTTCTGCAAAAATACGGTGACTAGCTTGCGAATATGTGGATCATCGTCAACGACGAGTATGGTTGCCATCTACTCATTACCGCCCCTTTCTTCCTACTAGCAAGCCTCCTCCGATTCATCCAGAATGCGGAGCTGCTGTGCAGCGAATTCACGGTACATTTCGTGCGTCTCGAACAATGTCGCATGGGTGCCGCAGCCTGTTAGCTGGCCCTTCTCAACAAACAGGATTTGATCCGCATCTACAACGGTAGACAATCGATGTGCAATCACGAGCGTGGTACGGCCTTGCATCAGATTGTTCAATGCCTTCTGTACAACAATTTCCGATTTGCTGTCCAGCGCGGATGTCGCCTCATCCAGCATCAAGATACGCGGGTTGCGCAGCAGTGCCCGTGCAATTGCGATGCGCTGCCGCTGTCCGCCAGACAGCTTAAGTCCCCTCTCACCTACAGGGGTCTCATACCCATCGGCAAGCTCCTGGATGAAGCCGTCTGCATATGCCATTTGTGCGGCACGTTCCAGTTCTTCGTTCGTCACTTCACGATTCATACCATAGCAGATGTTCTCGCGAATCGTTCCATCGATAAGCGGACTTTCCTGCGACACATAACCGATCTGAGTCCGCCAAGACTGGAGAGAGAACTCGTTAATATCCACCTCTCCAAGCTTAATTGCACCTGAGGTTGGCAAATAGAAGCGTTCGAACAGCGAGAACAGTGTGGTCTTCCCACCGCCGCTTGGACCTACGATTGCCGTCACTTTTCCAGCAGGAATCGTGAAGCTTACATCCTCTAGTATAGGCTCACCGTGAGCATAAGCAAAGTGGACATTCTCCACTTGTATCGGTTGATCGGCTTGTTCCACCTGCTTGCCATGTACATGATCTTCCTCTGCTGCATCGAAGATGGAGATCATATGATCCGTTGCTCCAATTGCCTTCTGCAGCTGCGTAAAGAACATCGATAGCTGACTCATCGGCATCACGATCTGGATCAGATACAAAATGAAGGCAACCAACTCACCCGCAGACAACACGCCTGAGGATACCCGCATTCCACCATATCCGATGATAACAACAAGCAAGACCATTAATACAAAGGACATGATCGGAGCGATCAACGCCTGAACGACACCCTCTTTAATGCCGAAACGAAGCAAGTTATTGATGCCCTTGCGTCCGTTCTCATATTCTCTGGACTCTGCATTCGATGCTTTCACGAGACGAATCTCGGACAGGACTTGGCTTAATACAGCAGTGAAGGACGCTGTCTCATCCTGCAAGCCTTTTGATATTTTGAACATTTGTTTCCCAAGCGGGAGTAAAACCAGTGCTGCGAGTGGAATGACAACCAGCATAATGACCGTCATCTGCCAGTCCAAGTACAGCAATACGATAAATGAACCGATCACGGAAACGATTCCCGTGAAGAAGCTTGATAAATGCTCGGTAATGAACCCTTTCACAATCCCGGTATCATTCGTAATTCGACTTACCGTCTCACCAGTCTTGTTCTCATCATAATACGATACGGGCAATATCAGGAGCTTCCTCCACAATCGATCCCGCAAACCTGCAACAACCCGTTGGCCGATAAGATTCAGCATGTATATCGATAAACCGGAAGCAACCGTCTGAATAATGAAAGCTGCGGCCAGCGCCACAATCTGCATCGAATCCAGCTTCGACAGGGAGAAGTTGTCTACCATCCCCTTCGTAAACATCGGTATTACCAGTGAGACTGCAGTTGAACCAATACTCATCAGCAATGCAATAAATAGCATCAATTTCGATGGCTTTGTCTCATTTATGACGCGTAAAAATTGCCGCCAATTTCCGAATGACCCTTTCGGTCCTTCTATTTCTCTATCCATTGATCCCCAGCTCCTTATATATTATCCACTTGTGAAGTTGAGTCCATCATAATCAATGAATTTAAACGGAATGTAAACAGAAGCGACATCCATGCAAAAAGCCGTCCCATAACGAGAGCGGATGGAGTGTAAATTCTCCGGCTTCTTTCGTTCGAGAACGGCTTTTTCGGGTTGTATTCAACTATGCTTTTATTTTACAAGCTTCCACACATCTGTTTTTCCTGGCGTCTCGCCTTTTGTCCACCACTTCGCTTGGTACGTGGCGCCTTCATATGTCACCTTAGCTTGTCCATCATAGGCGGTTGAAGAATTCCACTCTTGTGCCACATCGCTCAGCAGCTTCCATACATCAGAAGAGCCTGGCTTATCGCCTTGCGTCCACCATTTTGCTTCATAATCCAGACCTTGATAAGTGACGCGATCGCCGCTTACATATACTTTCGTGCTGTCCCAGGTCGTCGATGTCTGCTCATCCGACTTCGTAGTCACTTGAACCGCATTGCTCGCCGCAGATCGGTTGCCCGCTTCATCTACAGCCACTACAGTGTAAGTATACGTCGTGCCAGACTTCAGCCCTTGATCCATGAAGGATGGCTCTACTGCTGTACCGACAAACGTACCATTGCGGAAAACTTCGTATTGGGCCACCCCAACATTGTCCTTGGATGCATCCCATACGAGATGAACACCTGAAGTCATCGTATGAGGCGCTCTTACGTTCGTCGGAACGGATGGAGCTTCTGTATCCACAACAGCCGCCTTCGTTGTCACAGTAAGCGGGCTGCTTGCCGCTGAGCGATTGTTGGCCCCGTCAACTGCGACTACGGTATACTCATACGAAGTGGAAGCAGTTAACCCTTTATCTACATAGGATGGAGTCACGGATGTGCCAACAAGTTTGCCATCACGGTAAATTTCATACTGCTTAATGCCGTTTGAAGCATTTGATGCTGCCCAGCCAAGCTCAATACTTGCAGCCGTTTGGATTTTCGATTCGAGATTAGATGGAACCGTTGGAGGCTGAACCTCGCCATTGTTCACCAAGTTCACATCCACGACCTGATAGAATGCATTGCCTGTGTCCGCAATTTCCCAGACACCCAATATAATATGATAACCACTGCGGTCTGTTGGAATGGTTACCTCATGAGATACTTTGGTCTGTGGCTTTTTACCGCCATCTTGGAACGTTGCGAACAATTCCAAGTCCGAGCGTTTCAACGGCTCGTTTGGATTCCAGTCTTTTTTCGTAATATAGTACTTCCATTCCTTCGTGCTGTGCGGAGCCGTCAAATGCCACGCCATCGTATTTTTGCCGCCATGCATGGTAACTTTCGCCCAACGGTCTGCGGATTGCTCGAACAGCTCTGGGAATATTCCACCTCCTGTTATTTCACCGTCCTTCGGACCGCCTACTGGGAAGTTTCCTTTTGCTTCTACACTTTGCGGCTCATATTGAATCGAACCGCAATTTTTGTTCTCCCCTTGTTTACACAACAAAGCTCGGCTCGTCGGCCCTTCCATATAACCATGTGCTGAAACAGTACCTGCGTATGTACCCGTCGCCGCCGCTCCTAGCAGTATAAAACCGCATGAGATGATAAGCGTTTTAACATTTGATTTCCATTCACGTTTACTATTCATCCATTAAAACTCCTTCCGTGTCATCACGTTTATTTTTAGAATATGAATGAGATAATATGAATGATTGCTCATGTATCATCTCGTCCACATCTTACCGATAACGATCCGACCTGCAAAGGTTCATCGTACCTATAGACACACAGCTGAACTAAGCATGCGTCCCTCATCATAATGGATCAGGATAAACTACATATTTATGACTTTCTTCACAGCACTTCCTCCATTTGTATACAGAGCTGTTAATTAATCTCCAATAAAGAACCACGATGTGAAAAAAATGAGTCACATAAACGCAAGAGAAATTAATCAAAAAATTCTATAAAGTTTAAACGTCATAATCCTTGCAGACTATGAGGACATATATTCCATATGTCTTCATAACTATATTTTTGTACAATTATTTATTCAAATTTGTACGTATGTGTTGCGATCCCTTCACGCATTGGCACGAAAAATGAATGCTCTACATCTGCTGCAGGCAGTGGCTTACTGAAGTAATAGCCTTGAATTTCACGACATTCCTTCTCAGTCAGAATATCCAGCTGCTCCTTCGTCTCAATTCCTTCTGCAATAACATTCAGCTTCAAATGCTTCGCCATGGAAATAATGGTCGCAACGATCGCTTTATCATTCTCGCTGCTGGATATATCCGTAATGAAGGATCTATCAATCTTCAGCTTATGTATCGGGAACGTCTTCAAGTAGCTGAGAGAACTATATCCTGTACCGAAGTCATCCAAGCTAATGCGAATGCCAAGCTTATTGAGTTCATGCAGAATGGTCGTGGATATCCCCGCATCCATCATCATGCTCTCCGTGATTTCGAGTTCCAAATATTGCGAGGGCAGACCTGTTTCGTGCAGTACCAGCTTCACTTGCTCGGTGAGATTCGAATGGTGGAACTGCTGTGTTGACAGGTTGACAGATACAGGAATAAGCGGACCTCCCGCATCATGCCATTCCTTCATCTGACGGCATGCCTCCCGAATGACCCAATTGCCGATTTCACTAATCATTCCTGTCTCTTCGGCTAATGGAATGAAGGCCCCTGGCATTAACAGGCCTCGCGTCGGATGGTTCCATCTCACGAGCGCTTCGACGCCGATCATTTTGTTCTCTTCCGTACTGATTTGAGGCTGATAATGCAGGACTAGCTCTCCCTTCTGTACTGCCTTGCGCAAGTCGCCTTCCAGCTCGATCTTGCCTAACAGGCCAACATCGAGATCAGAAGTGTAGAATTGATGCCCGTTCTTGCCGTGTTTCTTCACCTCGTACATAGCTGCATCGGCCTTCTTAATCAACTCAACCGGATCTGTGCTGTCCTTCGGATAAATAGCCGTGCCGACACTTGTTGAAATGTAGAAATCATTATCCTTCAGACGGAATGGCTGCCGCATCTCCTCGACGATGCGCGTGGCCAATTTCTCACAATCAGTTCCATCCGGATTCGTACGGCAGAGTACAATGAATTCATCGCCTCCGAGCCGTGAAATCGTTGCTTCATACCCTTCTACGCTGGAGATAATTCGATCGCTTACAGCCTTCAGGAATATATCGCCGTATGTATGTCCAAGCGAGTCATTAATTAACTTGAACCTATCAATATCCAGTGCCATTACGCCGAAGTATCCACCCTCCCGTTCACAATCCTTGATGAGCTGTGTCAGAATCTCGTTGAACATGCGACGATTCGGCAATCCGGTCAGATCATCATGATAGGCCAGATGCTGGATCTGTTCCTTCGCTATCTTCTCTTCCGTTATGTCCCGAGCGATAACATGATTGCCTGCCAGTTCACCTTCGATCTCCACCGGTACGATAATTACCTTCAGCTCTAACCGACGCCCATCCTTCGCAATAACTGCCGTATCATAGCTATGTGTTTTGTTTTCAATCGCAATATCGTACAACTTGCGTGCTCTTTCAGTTAAATCATCGGCAACGATCGCTTCAATATTGGATATATTTTGGTTTATGTATTCTTCCGCATGCCCGCCAATCATCCGAATGACCGCAGGATTTATGCTAATGATTTGTCCGTTCGTATCTACGGATATGATTCCATCCACATTGTTCTCATACAATGTCCGATACCAACCAGCATGTTCTTGAATCACAGAATCTTTCTGGGACAGACGTCTGGTAATAAATACGCCGAATAAGGTCATGCCCAGTAACAAGAATGTCGCACAGGCAATAATGTAAGCGAGCACTGCCGGATCGATCAATAAGGCGGATCTCCGATATATGTTCGGATCAATGTAGAAATGAGCTGCAATCATACCTGTATAATGCATGCCTGCAATGCCAGCGCCCATGATCAGCGCACTTCCCAGCTTGTACCATGTTCCGCTTCCTGCTTGATCCTTGCGGAAATAGAATAGAAGCCACAGAGCGATCGCAGAAGCAGTCACCGCGATTGCAATCGACAAAATCACCATTGCTGTATCATAGGTAATCCCAATCATCATCGCATTCATGCCAACATAATGCATGCCAGATATTCCAAGCGCCATCAATATGCCTGATAGGATAAGCTCGACAATGCCGATCTTCTTCCTCGCTACGGTAAAGAGAGAGATACTTGAGACGAAAATCGCAAGTATTACGGAGATAACTACATAGTCGATGTCGTATGTAACTTTCACCGGCAGCGACATGGATAACATCCCCACAAAATGCATGGACCAGATGCCCAATCCCATTGATGTTGCCCCGCATATTAGCCAGATTAACCTTCTGTTTCCTTTGCTCATACTGATTCTCCCGGCAAGATCCAATGCAGAGTAGGATGCAGTTACAGCAATTAAATAAGAAACGATAACGAGAAACAAATCATATGTCCCATGAATATGATGGACATGCCCCACTTTCAGACACCTTCTTTCCCTTTGTTGATAGGCACTTGCCATCATTTCAAAGCAACCGTATTTATGCGACAATCATACTATATTACTGACAAATTTTAAATATCTTCTAGGCGATAAGATGGTTTTTATAGGGCTAATGAACCATTTAATTTTGTATATTTAGCAAACATTACCACACATGCTTGCATCGCTTATCGTGTACAGTTATGGGTGTGGTTCATTCAGGATCTCTGCAGTGGCCTTTTCCAAGGCTGTTTTTTATAAATAAGCATTATTATTCCTAATCAACGAGGAGAACACGATGAATATTCTAGTTGTCGATGACGAAGAGAGTATCTTGAATCTCATTCGACTTAATTTGGAGATCGAAGGTTACCAAGTACATACCGCCGCTAACGGCCGCGAAGCCAATGAGCAGTGGCAGAAAGAGCATATCGACCTCATTATTCTCGATGTGATGCTGCCTGATACAGACGGCTATCAGCTGCTTCGCGAGTTCCGCGCTAGCAACGCGGATATTCCGATTATCATGCTTACTGCCAAAGGACAAATTAATGACAAGTTGCTCGGACTACAATTAGGAGCAGATGATTACCTTGTCAAGCCCTTCCATAGCACGGAGCTGCTGCTTCGAATTAAAGTTATCGAACGCAGATTGAATAAGCCAATTCAAGTAAATGACAGCAATGGCTGCCTTATTCAATGTGGCCCGTTCCGGGTAGATTCAGAGAAGCGATCTATCCACGTAAATGACAAGGAACTAATATTAACTTATCGTGAATATGATTTGCTTCTGCTGCTCATTTCGAACAAGCAGCGCATATTTACACGTGACGATCTTCTCATGAAAGTGTGGAAGCTCGACTATCCAGAAAATACGAGAGCCGTTGATATTATGATTCAGCGCCTTCGCAAAAAGCTCGGCAATGAAGGTGATCGTATCAAAACCATTTATGGAGTTGGCTATAAAATTGATTGCTGACACAGTTGGCTATGATGATTACAAGGTGGACAACCGATGACTTTACAGAAACGAATCTATTTGGCACTACTCGCCCTTTTCATACCCGTTATGTTGTTTCTTTATATTGTGCTCGACATCTCACTGCAGAATAATATTTATCAATCAGCCGTTCATTCCTTGCAGAAGCTCAGCATCGAGGCCCAGATCTATACGATCAATTATGTGGAACGCGAGCAGCAGGGCGAACCAAAAGAAACGCTTCAAAAAGGAGCAACGCTCATTGCCTCTTATTTGTCCAAACGGATGGGTGTCCGGGTACAGATCATGAATGCACAGCAGCATGTCCTTTCGGATACGGAACGCGGATCGCTGTCTTATGTAAATCAAGATACGGAGCAAGCTTTGCATGGGACCAAGTCCTATATGATTCAAAAAGCTTCTCCTTCGCCGCTGCTCCTGTTCTCGAGTCCTATCTATGTGGATAATCAAGTCATCGGCTTGATTCGTTTTCTTCAACCCTTGGAAGAAGAGGCTCAATTACTGAATCGAATGAATGCGACCTTTGCGATTACATTCCTTCTCATTCTTGCCGTTGCTGTGCTTATTGCGAATCGCTTCGCGAAATCATTAAGCAAGCCTATCGAGCAGCTGCGAGATATGGCGAAGAAGCTGGCAAGCGGCAATTATAGTACACGCATCGAATTAAGCGCCTATGAAGAGATCAGCCAACTCGCCCATTCCTTCCATGCTATGGCCGATGCAATCGAGCTTCATGTACAGCAATTAAGTCGGGAGAAGGACAAGCAGCGTGATTTCCTCGATCGGGTCACCCATGAGCTGAAGACTCCGCTGACTGCAATTATGGGGTACTCAAATTTAATTCCGCGGTTGAAGGACAGTAAGGATGTTGAGACGAGCCTGCGCCATATTTCCGTCGAAAGCGAACGAATGCTTACCCTAGTAGAGGAACTACTGTCTCAGTCGAAATATAGCGACAGCCCATTCTCAGTGTCACCTACCATATGTGATATCGCAACCATTGCAAATGAGGCTGTCTATATTGTTCAGCCACGATTAGATAAATATCAGATTAAGCTTACGAATCAGCTAATCTCCACTATGGTCGTAGCCGACCCGGATAAGACAAAGCAAATCTTGTTGAATCTGCTTGATAATGCAATCAAATATAGCGATGCGTCTGAACTCATCATTCAACAGCGCACCAGTGAGCAGACAGTATCCATTACATTCCAAGATGATGGTATCGGACTTAGTCACTCACTAATTGAGAGATTCAGGATCGCATCAGCAGATGACTCCCTTCGTTGCTCCAGCGAAGGCAACGGGTTCGGTCTGCTCATCTGCAAACAGCTAATGACAAGACAAGGCGGCTCGATGTCTATCCATTCCGAGGAGGGAATCGGAACTATTGTTACGCTGGATTTTCGTTCACCAGCAGCACTTGATTCACATCCGCTGCCGATTTTCACGAAATAATACATTTACGAAACAATTACGAGGCGATTATGAAATGATAGTCGTTTATTCTGTCCAAGGAGAATAATGAAGGATGAACAAGATGTTAAGGAATGCCTTCCTATTTGGAGGTGTCATTCTGGTGCTGATGATCGCCGGCTATTACTTGAATGAACAAGTCTATCAAGAAGTCGGCCTTATCTATGATAAGCATGAAGTACTGCAAAAAGTAAGCGATTCCCTTCCCGTGCAGGCAACTATCTTTCATGGGAAATGGGGAACTCTCCAGGTCAATGACGAGGTAAGTTTGCATGCATTTGTATCCTATGTGGATCGCATTAAGCAGCAGTATGAACCGAAGCAGATAATGACTGCGAGAGATGAAGGACATGCCATGTTCTCCGGACGAATTCGCTATTTGAACGGAAGTGAGCAGACCTTCTCGCTCGAAAATACCTTAACCCTTGGCAAATGGTCTTACGGCCCAGGACATGAGACTCCAATGCTGTCTGCTATGCAGACGCAGCTGTTAAGTCTGTTCTATACGCCAGAACATTATGCGGAATTTATCCGCTCTTCCAAAGAGCTTACCTATCGTATAGATGGTATTCAGGAAAGTCTGCAAGATGATGAAAAGGGTTACTTGGTATCTCAGATAAGTCAGGCATCTGAAATTAAGGATCCGGTAGAGATGAAACAGCTGCTGCTGCTGCGCAAGCAAAAGCCGCTCGCTTATATTACCGCTTTCAAACAGGATAATGAGATGCTGAATGACCGCAACAATCTGCTGCATATGGTCGTATACGCCGATTACGTCGTCATGGAATACATGGGGGATGACAACGGCAATTCAATCTATTTGCGGACAAAATTGGGGTCACTACTTCATGGGAAGAACATAGGGGCACAATCAAAATGACACGATTCCTTTACCTTCTATTATTTATCTGCCTATTCACGCAGGCAGGCTGTACCAAAGATCAAAATACGATCACCGTAGATGAGCAAGGTGTGCCCCAATTAAATGGGCGCCATATCGTTGCATACGTCGCTGCTCGTGAGGAAGTCGGTAGCGCATTGCTATCCTCATTCTGTCAACGAACAGGTTGTACGTATGAGTACATTCGTTTGTCCACAGAAGAAATATTGCGGCGTGTTACACAGGAATCTGCCAAACCGCAAGCGGATCTCGTCATCGGCGGAACGATTGACGCGCATTTGACAATGAAACAGGAGAAGCTCTCCTCCCCTATCCGCAGCTCGAATCTCGCTGCGATTCCTAGCTCCTTCAAGGATGAAGATGGGTATTGGGCAGGATATGAGATTGAACAATTGTCTATTGCTGTCAATCGTGACCGTTGGAATAAGGAATTTGCGCCATTAGGCTTAACGATGCCTAAGAAGTGGGAAGATCTTCTTCTTCCTGCTTACCAAGGGAAGATCGTTATGCCCGATCCGAATTACTCCGGAACGGCATATACATTCCTTTCCTCCTTATACGAGGCATGGGGCGAGCAGAGAACAACGGCCTTTCTCAAGGGTCTTACCCGCAATGTTGGGCTTCTCACAGTGAACGGTTACATGCCAGCTCAATACGTTAGTTCAGGCGAGTATGTAATCGGTATCAATTTCCTCGGAGATCAGCGCAAGCTGCGCGATGCAGGATTCGATCTTGTTAGCAGTGTTCCGAAGGATACGAGCTTATCTGTGAACGGGATCTCTAAAATTCGGAATGCACCTAATGAGACCGCTGCGGACTGGTTCATTAATTACAGCTTGTCCCAAGAGGCAGCAGCTGTTCTGGAACAAGTATCGTTCGGTACTCCTACCGTTCATCAGAACGAACAGGATATTTCGAATTCAGCTGTACTTCCCGTACACAGCTCACTACGCAGACATGAACAGATTTTGAATCAATGGAACAACTTGCGTGCAGACACAAAAGGTCAAGGAGAATGAAGAATGTTTGCTTGGTTGAAAAAAGCTCCCGCCATACCACGATTGCCGGAGCACATGATCGCGAAATTGTACCGAATCTTCCGGATTCGTACATTGATCGGTATTTCTATCGGTTATGCAGGCTACTACTTAGTACGTAGCAACTTTACGTTATCCACACCTTATTTAAAGAGTGAGCTCGGGTTTACCACTTCTCAAATTGGTTTGTTGAGCTCGGCACTCGCCGTCACTTACGGGATAAGCAAGTTCTTCATGGGGAACTTGGCAGATAAAGCCCATACACAGCGCTTTATCGCTGTTGGTTTGTTCTTGTCTGCCATTATTAACCTTATCATGGGCTCTTCTTCCACGTTCGGTCTCATTTTCATGCTTCTTATCGTGAACGGGATGTTCCAAGGCATGGGTGCTCCTCCTTGCAGTATCACACTGGCGAACTGGTTCTCGAAGAAAGAGCGCGGTACTTATATGGGAATCTGGAATACATCCCATAATATCGGCGGAGGCCTTATTGCACCAATCGTCGGTGTTGCATTAGGGGTTCTCGGCAATGCTTACTGGCAATCCGCAATTTTCGTCGTTCCTTCGATTATGGCCATGGTTATCGCCGTATTCGTATGGTTCTCCGGTAAGGATACGCCACAATCGATCGGCCTTCCGCCAATCGACGAATATCGCAACGATTATGATGATGTAGAACGCAATCCAGACGGCGACAAGCTGTCCTTGAAAGAAATCTTGTTTAAATACGTACTTAAAAACAAATTTATCTGGTTCCTGTGCTTGTCGAACGTATTCGTCTACTTCATTCGCTTCGGTGTCTTGAACTGGGTACCATTATACTTGACGGAAGAAAAAGGCTTCACACAATCGCAATCTCATGTTGCATTTGCTGTATTCGAATGGGCAGCCATTGTAAGCTCGCTCGTAGTCGGTATCCTTAGCGACAAGTTGTTCAAAGGCAACCGGATGCCGCTCTGTATCATCAGCATGGTCGGAGTCTTGTTGGCTACGCTCGTATATTGGCAGTCTTCGGACGTGCTCGTAATTACGATCGCCGTATCCATTATCGGCTGTCTCATCTATGTACCACAGTTCTTGATTGGCCTTAGCGCAATCGACTTCGTACCGAAGTTCGCTGTAGGTACAACGGTTGGTTTGACTGGTTTGTTCGCTTACTTGTTCGGTAACTTGACTGCAAGCGCACTCGTTGGATTTATCGTTGAATCCTCCGGCTGGAACGGCTGCTTCCTGATGCTGCTTGGAAGCGGTGTATTGGCAGCATTCTTCTTGACGCTCATTCAGATCGGCCGCAAGAAGCATATTCGCAATACTGCAAATCAAGCATAAGTGAATCGAGACTTAGAATTACTTATTTAACTTACCATGTACACACCCTCTGTTGCGAGCTAATAGGCTCAGCATACAGAGGGTTTTCTTTTCCCCGCTACCAAAGCCAATCTCAATCCTCCCATCTATGCTTGAATAGCTATGGGAAATATTGATGTTCTGCAACAGAGGTTCCAAATACATATCGAGGGTCATACCTTGCATAAAAAGACCCCACCCTTGATTAATAACAGGTAATCACAGGTGAGGTCTTACAGCTTCTACTTGTATGAATGGATAAATGGCGACGCCTATTGGCTAAAAATATGTGTCGGTACAACAGCCAGCACCTTGCCGATTATTTCGTCTGTGCTCACGAACGGCTTATCCCAAAGATGGGAATCGAAGCTGTTGTTCCGGTTATCTCCAAGGAAAAAATAATGAGCCTGTGGTACCGTAATCGGCCCATAGGAATAGTTCATCTTCTCCTGAATGTATGGCTCCTCGACTGGAACATCATTCCGATACAGCTGTCCATTCTTAACTTCAATGCGATCTCCCGGCAAGCCGATAAGCCGTTTTACATACCGGTCTTCCGCAACTGGCGGATAAAATACAACAATATCCCCATGCTTTAGATCGGTTAACCACATCATTTTCTCAACGATCAAGTGATCCTTCTTCTCTATCGTCGGGATCATCGAGCCAGTCGGGACACTCATCGCTTCCGCGACATATGCTTTAATGAATAATGACAGACCGACTGCGACAATTACACTTGGAATCCACTGCTTCAACGTTTTCCACATAGTTCGGTTCCTTTCTTATTTATCACTTTTAGTTTCACCAAACAACTCCAATTCCGCTCCAATCTCGTTCGATCTCCCACTGTAAAAAGCCGTAGAATCTCTCGCATAGACACGGTATTCCGCAGTCACACTATTTTTCTGGTGAGGGATCAGCTCTACACTTTGAAAATCAAACTCAATAGTTTCGTCATTCATCAATCGTATGGGACGAATGCGGACATTTGTTTCTTCACCGTAATTATATACGGTAAATGTGCAAATAGTGGTCAGCTGCTTCACATCTTCAGAATATTGCACAGTCGAGCAGCTGCTGCCCTCCTTTGCGTAGTCTAACGAAGATATCCCCGATGCGAAATATTTCACGGTGAACATCACACCTTTGCTAACCGTAGGGGATGCCATCGCAAACAAAATACACCCGATAATCAGCCGTTTTGCTAGCTTTGGATGAACATAAGAGCGAGACGCACCCCGAATTCCAACAATTAATAAAAGGATACCAAAAATAACAGGCGGATGCCAACTCCCACCATCCATTTGTACCCACGGCGATAGACCAAGAAAGAGAAAGATCTCATCTCCGAAGGAACGTCCTAAGTGATGCATGGATATCAATACGATACCAACAAATGTCGCCCCCAAATAAATTGGCCCCGGCTTCAGCAACAATCTCCCTCCCTCTCTTTTGTTCGGGGTTCTCTCATGTATGGTCACGATGTAAAACTTCCCGCTCGTTGAGCTTCTTCATGAACACAATATTTGCAAAATGATGTCTGCTATGATCAGCAATATGCCATATCCCCCAGCGAATAGTGGCTTCATGCCCGTTCTCGAAAGGCACTGTTTCAGAATAGACAAATAACCCGGTCTCGTAACAAAGCCAGGTCATGATGTCCATATAAAGCGAACAGAATGTAACAATCAGTTTCACACCCCATAATTATACATACAAATCAACAGAGACGGAAGCAATCGTTATATTTCTTTGGCAACTGGTTGGGTAGCATGTTGGGTAGATACCCGTTTCACCATCCATATCGAGAGCACGACAAACAGTACGCCGAAGGCAGCAAATGTCATGCTTGAACCAAAGTTCACGATAATCAGACCACAAATAAGCGGCCCGGCCGACATCCCAACATAGCGGATCAGATTGTACAAGCCTAATGCACTTGCTCTCTGTTCTTCGAACTCGCTGCTAATCATTGTTGAATAGAGAGGCGCAATCACCCCCCCTGCTGTACCGTACAAGAACAAACCAATTGACAGCCCTACTAAAGAGTACGATTCAGTCAGAGCAAATATAAGAATGCTGCATGCTGCCATTAGATTACTGTAGAGCAGTAAACGACGTTGATCGATTTTAGCTTGAATTGATTTGTATACCACAGTTCCCAGTATCATACTGACCGCCATAGGTAGATAGAGCAAGCCGACAATCGTCAAGCTCATGTGATATTGATCTGTCAGAAGCGTAGGCAAATATACGATGAGTGCGAAGTACAGGAAGAAATACAAGAAGCTAATCATAAGAATTCCTCTCCCGACTTGGCTTCGTAACACAATACCATATTGAACGATCATCCTGCGAATATTTATGGAAGCTGACCGATTCCTCTGGTCCTTCGGAAAGTATAATCCATTCCCAAGCAGCAATAATAGCGACACGCCAGTGAGGAACCAGAAGATGCCGGGATAATTATATTTCCCTCCTATCCATCCGCCAAGCACGGGGGCAACAGCGGGAGCAATTGACATTAGCATCTGATAAGTCCCCATTGCACTGCCCCGCTCCGCTCCTTGGTATAGCTTCCCAATGGTGGTAGCTGCAATTAACGGAATCGATGCTGTCCCTGCAGCTTGCAATGCACGAAATACGAGAAACCAAGTAAAATCCTTCGTCACTGCGCAGCCGATACTAGCAGCAATCGATATAGCAATGCTAGGCATTAATATATACCTTGCTCCCTTCACATCAATGAGTGCCCCACATCCAATTTGCATGATCGCAATGATAAAAATGAAAATCGAGACCGATGCGTTCACCATCGATAGCGACACATGAAAGGTGTCTCGTAACAACGGAATAATCGGAGAATAGATGTTTTGCATCAATGATGCGAAGAACGTGCTTAGACATACTACGTATAAAATTAGCTTAGAATTTGATTGCATTCGCTTTCCTCCTCATTAGATCTCTGTTATTGCTCATTACGTAATCCAATCTCGATTTATTGTTACATATGTAACGATATGGGTATGAAAATGAAATAGACATCTAAAATGAGACCGCCAATATTGTTGCACTTGAAACAATAACCAAAGTTTACTACGATATCCCCGTATTTACAACCCTTATTCATCACAAAAAGAAAAGCTGTATTGTTCTCATCCGTTCTTCATACATTCTTCAGCTTTTTATGCGGTTCGTCTATAGTTTTATGATTTACGATGAGTTCAAGTTCGTAAAAGAAAGGATGAGCGAAGATGAATCGAAAGCTCTCGGCATATATTCCCCTGCTGTGGCTATTAGCAATCCCGGTGCTTAATATCTGTTACGGGTTATTAAACCATGGGAATACGATCGTTCATGACCTATCGACTGATTTGGATCAGGAAATCCCCTTTATCCCTGCATTTATCATTCCCTACGTGATTTGGTATCCCTATATTTTCACCGTACTTGTGCTGGTCTTCAGGAAGCAAAGAAATGTGTACTATCGAACGCTGCTCTCCCTCTGTGCCGGACTGGTCATCTGTTATATGGTCTATGCAGTATATCAAACGACTGTACCACGTCCTGAAATAGGAGAGCCTGGATTGCTGACAGATCTTGTACAGCTTGTCTATCTAACAGATGCGCCATTCAACTGCTTCCCCAGCATTCACGTCTTTACATCCTATCTTATGATTAAGGCTGTATCCGACCCAGATTCACAGCATCGCTTCCCCTATTTACGAGCCATTGTCCTCATCCTCTCATGGGCAATCATAATATCGACATTGTTTGTGAAGCAGCATGTATTTATGGATGTGGTGGCAGGGATTGTAGTTGCAGAGTTGGTATACAATCTTATACGAAAATGGCTATCGTATCTTAACATCGTTCCCTAGCATACACAAATAGGGAGATCCCCAAGCACTTGTGCATGAGGAATCTCCCTTACCGCTTTCTTATTCAAAATAGAACCGCCTTCACCATCGCTAAAAATTCACGAATCATATTCGTTGGTTTCAGATGATTAGGGGAACTGCTTGATATTCCGTACGGCTCAAACCCAACCTTTCTGGCGAGCATCTTCGAGCGATACATGTGGAAATCACTTGTGACAATCATTAACTTGTTGCCTAATGCACCTTGTTCTCGAAGCAGACTCTGTGAATAGAGTAGATTCTCCTTCGTTGAGGTTGACTTCCGTTCAGCAAGTATACGTTCCTTAGGTATTCCATTCTGTATTAAATAATCTTCCATTGCACTTGCTTCAGGTATATCTTCACCTGGCCCCTGACCTCCCGATACAATTACGGGAACTTGAGGGTTGGCTCGAATATAAGGCAAGCTAGCATCAAGTCTATCTTGCAGCGTTGTTGAGAGCTTCGTGCCTCTTAATCCTGAACCTAGAACAATTACATAATCGACTTGTGCCTGATTACGATCATCTGTCCCCATCTCGGATATAATGAGCGATTCCACTACAACGAACAGCATTAAACCTATGGACACACAGATCAAGAATAGATTCCGCAACCATTTATACTTTTGAAAGTCTATTTTACGCAGCAGGATATACAGGAAGCTAAGCGAACACGCGAAGGCGACTTCGAAAGTTCTTCCATAAACGATAAACAATACAACACATAGCCCAATCAAACCAAGATCGACGAGCATTGACTTACGACTCCAGCTTTTCATCTTCACGCTCCTAATTCTCCGTATTCGCCAGGGTCAACCCACATTCAGGACATACGGTATCATCCATACTTACCCGTATGCCGCAGGCCGGACAACATTCAGTATCTTGTCTTGGCTGAACAGAATCAGGGGTTTCTTGTACTTGCGTCTGGGTCTGTATATTCTTATCCTTATGCAGTTCAACCAACAAATCTCGAATTTCTTTGATATGTTGGGCCATCTTCGACTGTTCAATGGCAGATTGAATCAGATGGTACCAAATATATAAACCAATACCTGCAATAATGATAACGACAACAATCCCCATGTGCTACATTCCCCCTGTTCTATTTGCAGAAGATAGAATGACACCCAGTCCTCATCTTACGCTAATCCAATATGGTGCATCACATGGTTAAGAGCCGATTTCCGACAAACTTGGTAATTGAATGATTTCTGAGAAACGCATCCGTAGTACTGAGCTGTTTTTCAAAAAGACGGCAACATCGTTGGCATCCCCTTCGATGATGATTACGGTTTCGGAGGAATAGCGATCCGTAGCTTTCACCAGAGACTCCGTTAATGCACGCACCTTGTCTGCATGTGTACGATTTCTATCTTGTGCAGGAAGCCGCAGCACAAGCATACCATTCTTCGCATGTTGGAGATTCGATATTACGTTACTGCTTATGGAACTTGGATCCTGATTCTCCATATTGTCTATTGATACAGGTACGATTTGCCCCCATGATAGAATGCCGCACTTCTTATAAACCTGAGACAAGAGTTCAATTACCTGTACTCTAGCAGGCTCGATACCGCCCATAACTGCAAGACACATAGGAGGCATATCGACGTACAATCCTTTTGCCTTCCCTTCTTGATATTGTGACAACCGATGGACAAGTTGGCGTAGCGATTCTGCATATTCGCCAAGTACTCCACTGGATAGGAATTCATTCAAACTACCTTGTAAATCGAACCTTGCTTCCCCCGTTTGATCTGATTGTGCCTTAGAGTAGTTTGGATTTGCTGATAATGTTCGTCCCTGCAGCGATTCATCTGGCTGTTGAAATTTATCAGTTAGCTGGGATTCATCAGCATTCGATATCTCGCTACTCTTCATATTGGAATGCATTTCTGCTGTGTGATTGCATGACTGCTCAGTATCGCTCAGCGATGTTGACTCATTCCGCTTCTCTAATGATGGAGAAGTCGTCCGACTAGCGGATGGAACCTCAATGTTGAGCGCATACACACTTGTGAAATAAAGTCCTATTTCAATATGTTCCTCCAAGAAGCGGTGCATTTTCGCTGGCGCTCCCGTTAAAATGACGAGAATTTCATCATCTTCTTCAGTCTCATTTTCCAAACAACAAAATAACATATCTAGCGCTTCCCGCCCCTGTCCGGTTCGATCGTCTTCAAGCAGCTTGTAGGCATCTTGTATTACAAGTACGCCTCCGCGTGCCTGTTCAACAATATCGAGCGTAGACTGTGAGCGTCTTCGGCGGTACGGATCAATTAATTGTTTATAATTCACCTCAGTTACCGTTCGTTCAGACAAGTAGAACAGTTCGTGAAAGAGAGAAGAAATGAGATCAGCAGCCCTCATCTCCCAAGTACCCGGTTCCGTAGCGAATATCATATGAATTCTCGGATAATAAATGTCTTGTCCCAAATCATAGCGATTATTAAGCCTCTGGATTAGTCGAACGAGGCGCTGAATGTTCTGATGCATCGCATCAAGACCCGTTAACTCATGAAGCTCCTGCAAAAGGGCTTCTATATTTCGATCCGCTTCAGCCTGTTCTTCTTCAGTCAAGTCCTCCTCATTGGAATACACCTCTTTGATACGTGCAGTTACTCCATCTGGGGTTAAGAGCGCTTGCCGTCTATCACTTGCTGATGGCGGGCCAACAATTTGCGCCACCTCTAGCTGCTCCTGAATGAGCCGAGCTCTCTGTGCTCCTATATTTAATTTTGATTGAAGAAGAGCCGTTGACGCGTATCCAACTTCCGCTACGATAATGGCTGCATCTTCGAGCAATTCGTCCTCTTCATCACCATCCGCACTTTCTTCTTCCCCATCGTCCTCATATTCCTCTTCCTCGTTATCTTCGTAGTCTTCTTCATAGCTTGTCGCATCGGCAATCATTTTCTGCCTTTCTGCCTCGCGTTCTTTCTTATCGCTAAAATAACGGTATATAACATAGATGCTTGATACACTGCCAAATAATACACCCAATAACAGAGAGTATTCTGTCAGAAAGAAAATTGTCATCCAAACAATAAAAAATATGGCCCATGGTAGATTCACACGTACACCCCATACTCCCTCTATTTTTTCCTTATTCTAATTCGAGTTGCGGTAATGCGATGATGAATTCTTGATACGGTCGAAGCTATATGTTCCGAATCCAAAAAAGGATCAATTATGCTCGCTGACTTCCATGGAACCATGATTGCCTATATCAGGCTAATCTAAGGATAGAAGGGCTCTATATGTTCCGCTTGATTTGATATCAGATCAATGATTTGCATGTCATTCGCTCCGATTCTTCGATTTTACACATCTGTTTCTCCAGCCCTCCAACCAAACTTCCTGACTCCAACTGCTCGCTCTTCGCATAATGTCCCAGATGATAGGTTCTTTGGCATCAACATATCCATGCCTGTCCTTCTGGTACTTCTTCATCAGCTCATATTTGACCGCAGCATACAACTCACATTCATCAATATGGCAGCGCAAGTAATCTCTGAACAGGAGCGGGAACTGCTCCGCCCAGCTCCCCAATTCTCTCACATGGATATGCGTACGCTTCCCTCCAGGAGCTTCGCGAAAATAACGCTTCGTCTTGTCCGAATTATCTGCGCGATGAACATAGCCGATCGAATCACTCCAACAGTAGCAGATACCTATCTAGTACACTCATCTATACAACCTTATCCGTCAAAATCGCCTGTACTTCGATTTCAACGAGCAAAGCGGGATCGATAAGGGCCTTCACTTCTACCATGGTAGCTACCGGGCAAATGTCGCGGAAAAATTCACCGTGAGCTCTGCCAATCTCTTCCCATTTGGTTATGTCTGTGACGAACATTCTTGTTCGAACAACATCGGACAAACTTGCTCCAACTTGGTTCAGAGCGTTAGAAATAACTTGCAAAATATATGTAGTTTGCGCATAGGCATCATTTACACCGACCACTTGGCCTTCCTGCATCGCTGTTGTACCCGCAACCTCGACCTGATTGCCCACTCGTATCGCTCGGCAATAGCCTACCAATGGCTCCCAAGGTGATCCTGTAGTTACCCGAACTCGTTCAGCCATTGTATCCCACTCCCTCTATATCATGTCCCACGTTAACATTAGAACTTCTTATAATAAATAACGGTTGCATGATAACCTCCATCTGCAGACTTGGCGAATTCCGGAATCCGTCCAGCTTCCATATACCCATTCGATTGGTACAACAAGTTGGAAGGATCTCCTTCTCTCGTATCAAGCACCAGCAGGCTTCGTTCTTCATGGTGCGCGCAATCTTCCACAACTCGCAACAACCCCTTGGCAATTCCCATTCTGCGCTGGGAAGGGTGCACCATCAACTTCGCCACTTCTGCACGATGAAGAGCATTTGGCTTTTGAGCGAGATGAAGCTGGATTGTACCGCACACCTGATTATCAACTAGCGCAACCCACAGGTGCACCTCCGGCTGCAATACCGCTGCCCAATAATCGTCAGCCATCTTGCGATCCAGTGGAGGGAGGAATCCTATTGATGCACCATCATTCACGACGTCCAATAACAACGTTGATAGCCCTTGAAGCACTTCTCCATCCAACTGCTCTATCTCTTTAATTTGAACACGACTGTCCATAGACTTCCACTCCGTTCGTCTGTCATTAATCTTAAGAACATGCTCCACAATTGCTTCCACAATACCTCTAGATATCTATTATTATCCACCTCAATAGAACCTGTCAAAGCAAGAAGCGCTACAAAAATACCATTCTTTCTGAGAGTCCCTCCCTTTACTTCAACCGTACCGCTAGGTATAATTCGAACCAATGCTCCATTGGTCAAACGATGATGACACGCAAAGGAGGAGTAAGCAAGATGTCTGCAATCATGAGCCCCTACGACCTAATCGTGTATTTTGGCTCTGACCATGTATCTTTTCTCACGAAAAAAGTAGATGCGGACAATCACAGCCATAACTACATTCAGATTACGATCGGCCTTGAAGAGGATGTAGCGATAACGGTAGACGGAGTCGCCTATCAAGCTTCCGGCTTGATCTTGCATTCTAACATCGTTCATGAACTGCAAGGCCATGGACAGTGGCAATGGTATATGCTCATCAACCCTGAATCTGCATTCGGTGAGCATCTGAAGAGAACCTACTTACAGCACTCACCAATTTATATCCTAACAAGCTATCAAGTCGAGGAACTGCAGCAGCTTGCAATCCAGCATTTATTTTCGCTACAGCAAGCAATGGAATACGACCAGATTTGGAACAAGTGCAAGCACATATTGAAAATGACGGATGACAATCTGCCGCCTATTCTTGACGGACGAGTTCATCACATTATGCAAGCACTAGAGAGCATTTCTCTCCCTCAATTGACTGTAAAAACACTCAGCAAGAAGTTATTTCTGTCCGAGAGCAGACTATCTCATCTATTCAAAGACAAGATCGGCATATCACTCGCCAGCTATATCGTTCATCATAAATTAGAACACGCATTCCATGCTGTCTTTAGCGGAAAATCCATAACAGACGCAGCAATGGAAGCGGGCTTTAATAGCCCTTCCCACTTCTCTAAGACCGTTCGAGACAAACTTGGCATGACTGCCCGTACAATTGTTCAACATAGCAGATATTTGAAAGTATGAATTCCTCCTCTCCTTTATAGTTGAAGGAGAAGGAGGAATGACCATGACATCCTATTTAGAAGCAACGGCATTAGTTGATTATAACCATCCATCGATTCAAAAGCTTATCATAGAGCGATCCTGGAAAGAAGCTAAAGAGTACGATAAGATTCGTGATATATACGATTATGTGCGCAACCAGATCAAGTTCGGTTACAACCGCGGAGACGATATTCCCGCTTCGGAGGTATTAGCAGATGGATATGGCCAGTGCAATACGAAGAGCATCCTGCTGATGGCCTTGCTGCGTGGAGTCGGAATCCCTTGCCGCATTCACGGCTTCTATATCGATAAGAAAATGCAAAAGGGAGCATTGACTGGCATCATCTATACATTCGCCCCCCGCAATATCGTTCATGCCTGGACGGAAGTTCATTTCCAAGGCAAATGGATGGCGCTTGAGGGTGTCATTATCGATGATATGTACCTTCATCAAGTAAAAGATAGACTGTGCAGCTACAACGATGGTCATATCGGATACGGTATAGCAGTGAAAGACGTGAAGAACATCAACTTATGCTGGCGTGGCGACAGCACCTATATTCAGAACTTCTCGATTACTGAGGATTTAGGCTACTACGATAACCCAGATGAATTCTTCGCGGCATACAACAATACGAAGAGTCGGTTTAAGAAAGCCGTGTTGAATCTGCTTCGGAAGCGGGTAAATCGACGCACCGACGAATTACGGGAAGGCAAACTATAATTAGCAACTATACCTGACCCCAAACATAAATAGCCTATCCCCAAAGAGAGTAGGCTTAGATGAAACCTCAACACCCGTGCCCGCATTGCTTCGGGATGAGCAAGCAGTGCGGGCATTATGTCATCGATGATGCAACAAGATCTCACCATTGCATTCTGCACGAAATCGCGCTTGGAATTGCTCGACGAAGATCAACTTCTGATCGAAAATATCTTCGGACAATTCATAGTTCAGCGCTTCTCGCGAGCTAGCTACATACTCGGCATAGTTCTCACTATCCCACAATTGAATGGCGACATCATACAGTCGCGATTAGTAGGCAATCTGGATGTATTGATACATCAGCCCAGTAACCACAGAGAGAATCAATGGTTCATTTTTCCATACTAGTCTATTATAGAATTGCCTTTCTCTCAACAGAAAAAGCCGTACATCACAAATCATGGATTCGTCGTACGGCTCATATGTACTTATAAGAATACAAGTATATATAGACGCGAGTATTACGTCTCATGCCCGTATTGAAGCAAGGTCGCAACCACGTCTCTACGTTCCCTGTAATTATCGTAAGCCTCCTCGGCTCTTGCTACCGGATACACATGGGTGATCAATTTCTTCATCGAAATGCGTCCATCAGCGAGCAGCCGTATGTAGGCTTCGAGATTTCTCCCCTCCGTCCATCGCACATGACCGATCGGGTAATCTCGATTCTCCTGCTCATATTGCTTGTCATACCGACCGGGTCCTCCTGCCCTTGAAATGAGAACTTGAGCCTCTTTCTGGAACATGAGCTCTCTGGAATAGTCCATCGCCAGATCGCCAACAATGACCACCTTCCCCCGATCTCGAATCCATGTCAGCGCACTGTTCGTCACTGCCTCTCCCGATCCGCTCACACAGAGCAATACGGCATCTGCTCCCGCCTCTCCAACCGCTTCAGACAATTCCAGTTCCATTAGCCTTTGATCCGCATACACTTGGTCTAACCCGTGCTGTCTGAGCATCTCTGCCCTGCGGGCGTCTGTATCCAGTGCAACCGTTCGATAGGCGGCAGCATGAGCGATCTGCGCGATCAAATTGCCTAATGTCCCGAGGCCGACGATGACGGCAGATTCCCCGAATCGTAAGTCAGCTACACGCAGCGCATGCACCGCAATAGCACCTACCCCCCCGAACGCGGCTTCCTTCGGATCAACCTTATCCGGCACAAGTGCGATCAAATTCGTGGGAACAGTCAGCCACTCCGCATGACATACGTACGGCGCCCCATAGCAGGCCACCCGCTGCCCAACCAAATCACTGCTCACACCATCCCCTACCTGCTCAACGATGCCAACTGCACTATATCCCAATAGGATCCGCGACTCCGATGAACAGTTCACCATACTCAGCTCCGTGCCCGGACTGATTGCTGAATATTCCGTTCGAATTCTGACATGTCCATACTCCAGTTTCTTGGGTTCCACTTCAGCAATGACAATTGTGCCGGATTGTGTCGCCACAGCCTTCACTTCAATCCCCCCAATCGTTAACCTGTCTGCCGTTTTCGATACTCACTAGGCGATATTCCGTAATATTTCTTAAATGTGGTAGCAAATGTTGACGCATTCAAATATCCTGTCTTTTCTCCGATCTCAGTTACCGAATATGACGTATGCTTCAGCAGTTCTCTGGCATGGGCTAGTCGCACCTTGTTCAAGTAATCCACATAATTGATATCAAACGTTTTTTTGAAATAACTAGAGAAGTATTTCGGCGAGGTATGGAAGACTTCTGCAATATAATCCAAATACAAATTCTCCATATAATGAAGCTCGATATATTGTGCAATGAAAGCAGGATTCAACTTATTTGTCGGCTCACTCTTGCACTGCTTTGCCAAAAATGCAGCAACCTTAATAAGCGCCTGCTTCATCTCCGTATATCGATTCGCCCGTGAAATGCTTCGAAGAAAATCCCCTTCAAGCTTGCTCCATTCCTCCTGTTCCAGCGACGGATTGCCGATCATGCGGAACAAGTCATAGAACATCGCTTGCGCCACGTGCACCATCTGATGCATATGAATATTCCGCTTGTTGTTCGCTTCGAATGTATCTTCTATGATTTGGACGGCATCTTCCAGCCTTCCGCATAGCACATAGTTGGAGAGCTTCTCCATTTTGTCCAGCGGATAGTACATATTATAGGTGTATCGTATCTGTTCTGCATCCATCACAGGTTCATCGTTGCTTACCGACCGATGTGACATCCCATGGCTTACATCTTGAAAAGCGCGTTTCCAATGTACCTCATCAGTGCTGTACATACTGCTTACACAAGCCCCTACTTCATAGCGGCTCAGCTCATTATTTCCTGCAGCAGCAATGTAAGCACGAAGCTGTTTGAATAGTGTACGCCTAGTTAAAGGCTGATCCAATCCAATCCACGCGACAAATTGCAGCTTATCGGCATGAAATAGAAGCGCCTCTATCGACTCTCGCTTCAATCCAGCAGCAATACGTGATTCCAGCTCATCGACATGGATACGCTCATGTGACTCCGCTTCCTCCTTAGGCAGCAGCTGGATCAGAACCATCACAAATTGTTTCTTCACAGTGCTTTCTGGGAAGTATTTGCGGATAAGCTGCTCCGATTCACTTGGATCTGCATACTCATCAATCGCTCGAAAGAAGGCACTTCTTCGATTTTCTACACATACGACTTCAAGTTGCTCTCTGAGCTTACCGTTGTCTAATTGGAGCACACGAATAGCCTTATGAATATTGCGGATATCATTTCCTTTACTCGTTTCCATTCCCAGCTGCTGAATGATGTTACGGATGGGTCGATATAAGTACATACTGAGCAAGTAAGATAAAGTGATAGCTGCGATGATGGCAGTGATCATGATCGTAAGATTCGCACTGCTTACGGAGTTGATGTTCTTAAACTTATAAGGAATTTTATTGATATACATAAATCCGTTGTACGTCGATTTGTAGAAATTGTACTCGAAATCCTTGCCCGTGATCGTCCCTTCCGAATTGAAATTAGAGGTTAGCTGATTCCATACCTCTACCAAGTCAAAATCATCATTCGTGCTGAGTATCACATTGCGATTCGAATCAAGCACAATAAATGATGCACCAGGTATAATAGCAGTTTGGTCAACGAATTTCATCCACTTTTCGGCACTAATCAAAAACATGATATGTTTATCAGATAGACGAAATTTATTGCCTCCCACCATAATCAGCAGTTTCTTTTTTTGCCATGTCGTACCGCTGTTCATGACCTTGTATGTATCGGCCGGAAAGACTTTCGATTCATGCGGCATGGACATAAAGCGCTTCCAATACGCTGCATTGTAGATGGAATGTACATATTTTTGCTCAAATAGCTCTCCCAAATCAGTCGTACCGTGCAAGGTGATTGCAAGATTCGAATTGTCATGAAATACAATAATATCTTCAATAAAATCAGCTTTGGATACGAGTGCGGTAACATTTTTCTGTAAATCGTACACCTTCGCCATATCCAGGCTTCCATCACTATTTACAATGTTGTTATAGAGTAAGGAGTGAATGGAATGGTTCATGCTGTCTAGGGATCTGAAGCTGTTATCGATCGATTGAATCATCGTTTTCACGACTAGCGCATTATTTTGAGCTACTTCGTCATAGACTTCTGAGATGGAGTTCTTGTGTACAATATAGTTGGAGACAAACATGACCATGATCACGATTAACAAAGCCATGAAAATTTGAAGCAGGCCGACGTTCATCAATAATCTTTTCATCTCGCTCTTCCCCTTGTCATGTTCTCATACGCATGAAGCGATTCCAACTACATTCTACACCGTGATCAACTATCCCTTCTCCGCTCCCAGCATAACCCCCTTTGCAAAGTATTTCTGTGCAAAAGGATAGATAAGCAAGACGGGGATCATAGACAATACAATTGTCGCGTTCTTCATCGCCTGTGGAGCCAGAGCTGCACGATCTACGAGCGAAGCATCCGACTCTGCATTGAAGATGAGCATGTCTCGCAAGACAATCTGAAGCGGGAACATATCCTTGTCATTTAAGTAAATTAACGGAAGGAAGAAGCTGTTCCAATGCCCCATGAAATAAAAGAGTCCAATCGACGCCAAGGCGGGCTTCGACAACGGGATTACGATGCTGAACAAGATGCGATACTCGGAAGCTCCATCGATTTTGGCCGCTTCCCGAATTTGAGACGACATGCTCTCATAGAAGCTCTTGAGTATGATGAGCTCGAATGTCCAGATTGCATTAGGCAGCACGAGTGCCCATACTGTATCAATTAAGCCCAGACCTTTGACCACCATGAAAGTTGGAATAATACCTGCATTCAGGAACATCGTTAGCACGATCGCAAGCATCCAGAACTTTCTGCCGACAAAATTGCGCTGCGCTAATGGGTAAGCGGAAATGGCCGTAAACAACAGGTTGATGAATGTGCCAAGCGCCGTATAATAGATTGTATTCAGATACGCCCTTGGAATCTTGTCATCCTTCAGCACCTCAACGTAAGCATCTATATTGAAGCCCTTCGGAAACAGGGTTACTTCCCCTTGCAATACAGAAACCGTGTCACTAAATGAAATGACAGCAATATACCATACCGGATAAAGGGTACACACTGCAACGAGAAGCAATAGGATCGTATTGACAACATTGAAGATCGACAGCTTACGTTCTCCTACCATAGACTGTTACCTCCAAATCGCTTGCTTACATAGTTCGCTCCAAGCAGCATGACCAAAGCTACGGCAGATTCGAACATCCCAACAGCCGCTGCATAGCTGTAGCTTGATTCGAGGAAGCCCTTTCGGTACACATAGGTGGAGAACACGTCGGCGACACTATATGTCATTGGGTTGTACAGCAGCAGCACCTTTTCGTAACCGATTCTAAACATATTCCCCATATTTAAGATGAACATGACGACGATCGTCGGCATGATTCCTGGTATCGTAATATGCCGCATCATTTGCAGCCGCTTCGCACCATCTACCTTAGCTGCCTCATACAGCGAAGGATTAATACCGGCTACAGCCGCCAAATAGATAATCGCCTGATAACCCATCGTGGCCCAAATATCGGATATGACGTAGATCGGCCGAAACCATGCAGCATCAATCAAAAAATGCTTTTTTTCAAATCCGAAATAGGAAAGAACTTGATTGACGATCCCATTCGTTGGTGAGAGAAAGTCAATGATCATACTGCAAATAATGACTACTGATAGAAAGGAGGGTAAATAACTAAAGGTTTGAATCGATTTCTTAAACCATTTTACTCGAACTTCATTTAAGAAAACGGCAAATAGGATCGGAAACGCAAACCCGAATATTAACGTGTAGAAGCCTAGCAGGAATGTATTTGTAAAGAGAATAAGAAAGTCCTGATTGCTGAAAAATTTAATAAAATGCTTCAGTCCTACCCATTTGCTATCGAATACGCCTTTGTACACACTGTAATCCTTAAATGCGATGATTAACCCATACATGGGCCCGTATCGAAATATTGCGTAGAAGAGAATACAAGGAATAAAAAGCACAAGAAGCTGCTTATCGCGCTTGATATGCTTCCAGAAGTTCGCCCAACGCATGCGACTTGGCGTCATTGTTCGCTGGTGCTTAGTCTCAAGCTCTGATTGCTGCACAATTGTTCCCCCTTGAGGAATGGGCACCTGAATCAGAATCCAGGTGCCCCTCCGATTTCAAATGATCCGCAGCTTACTTGGAGTCAAAACGCTTTTGTGCTTCATTAAATATGGCAAGCATTTGATCAATCCCTGCTTTTTTCGCAGTGTTTTTCCAGTCCTCCCATTGCTTCTCACCATAGTTTTTATCCATCACATACTTCGAATTGAACTCTTCCGCTGCCTTCTGGATCGACGTCTGCAGCTCTGATAGGATCGCAATTTCTTCATCTGTGAAGTTAAGGGTTGGATCTAACGGCTCTCTTCGATTATCCTTCATGATTAGATCTTGGGCTTCCTGCTCTTTTTCCGAGAACTTGAAATAGACACTCTTCGGATTCGGTCGCAAATAGGCGCTTTCCTGCCACATCCCATAGCGATCCTCGAGAACACTAATATCCACTAGCGGCAGGTTAGCCAATTCTGGATACACAGGATATCCATCCTCACCCCACTTGAAGTTAACACCTTCTACACCAAGTGTCATTAAATCCCCGCCAGATGGACTTGTTAAGTAATCCAGCAACTTCAGCGCAACTTCCTTATTGTCGTTATCCGCTACTGCGATACCGAAGTCGCTAACCTCAGGCAGCGATCTTACGTGCCCCGTCGGACCAATTGGCAGTGCATATCGCAAGTTGTAATCTGGCATCGCACTCTTCACCTGGTTGTAGAACAGATCCAATCTGCCAATCCAGTCGAAAGTTACAAATGCCTTGTCTGTTGTCATTTTCGTTGTCCAAGAATCCTGCGTATTCGTTAAAAACTCAGGATCGAGCAGCCCTTCGTTGAACATCTTTTTCATGAAGTCAAGCATATCTTTGTGCGCATCCTGCACGGAGGCGAACTTCCAATTTCTATCTGCTTCATCATAATAAATTGGATAGTTCTCACCGCCTATTCCCCAACCATAAGACCAGTCTCCATAAATGTGTTCTTTCGTCTTAGAAGCGTAAGGATAGCTGTTCGGATACAGCTCCTTCAATTTTTTCATAGCGGTGTAGAATTCATCTGTATTCGTCCATGGCTTGATGCCGTTTTTATCGAAAATATCCTTTCTATACATGAAACCGTGATTGACGTCCCGATTCAACTTGTATATCGGCCATGAGTATAAGTTCCCGCTCTGATCGCCGAATGACTTGATTACCCACGGGTTTTCTTCCATGTACAGCTTCTTGAAGTTGGGCAGCATATCGACATGCTCATTAATGGCCACAACACCGCCCTGCTTGCCTATATCCTTCAGTTCGGCACCCTTTAATCCATTGAAAATATCTGGAAGCTTTCCGGAGGCAACGGTCGTTCTCAGCTTATCCTCGTAAGTCTGGCTGGAGTATGTCTGAAACACCACCTTAATGCCTGTTCGCTTCTCAATTTCCTTGACGACGAGCATTTCATTCGTAATGGAGACATTACCGGGATGCATCCATGTTAACGTTACAGGCTTATCAACGATCGGAAGCTTCAGCCCGCCAGTATCCCCATATTGCTCACTATCCCCCGTGACTGTGGAACCGGAACCTGCATTACCACTGTTACTGCTGTTATTGTTGGAATTTGTGCTGCTTTCTTGACTGCTTGCACTCCCTCCGCCTCCGCATGCCGCAAGAAGCGTGAAGACCATTGTCATCATGACGACAACACTTATGACTCTTTTTGACATTGCGATCATTTCCCCCTTTGTATTGTTGCGCATTCCCTGCTGGCAGCTTCCAACTTAAGTCTCACTCTCAGTATAAGAAGCAGTCACCATTTAATAAATAAAGCGTTTTCATAAATTGTTCTAATATACCATCCTCGGGATAAAAGTTCACGTAAAATCCTTATGCACCAAGGATTTCCCCCGAGTGGAAATTGATAAAGTGGTTGAATTTGATGAAATACAGTTAATGTTTATTCCAGCCATTCCTGTAGATGGGCAGCAACGAATTCGTCATCATGAAGATGCGGGTATTGGCTATATACTCGATCAATTTCGTCCGCTTGCCCAGCAGAAAGCGTCTCATTCGGATTCAGGCACCAAATGCCCTTGAGCAGCCCTTGGCGGCGCAGCACTTCATGAATCCCTGGAATACATCCATGAAATTGATGAGCAGTATCGAAAAATGCAGCATTGCTGTCCGTAATTTGTATATTTCTCGTTAACCACTCTCCCGAAATCTGTCCTCGGGCGCGCACCTCCTTGATCTCCTCCAGTAATTCAACTGCCTTCTTCGTCCATACGGCCCAATGACCGAGAAGCCCACCCACAATACTCTTCTCAACAGACTTCCCTCTCACATCGAAGCGATACGTTGTAAGCAGATCATTGATAATGTTATCGTCATTCCCTGTGTACAATGCAATTTCATCTCTTCTGTCAGAATAGCATACCGCTCGTACAACATCGATGGACTGATAGCGATTGAAAGGAGCCATTTTGATTGCTACAACATTCGGGATGTCCGCGAATTTGCGCCAAAAATCAAAGCTGAGGACACGTCCTCCAACAGACGGCTGCAGATAGAATCCGATTATCGGCATAATAGCAGAAACCCGTTCAGTACGTTCAAGCAATTCCTCTTCACTCATGCTGGAGAGTCCGCCCATGCTTAGCAATGTGGCATCATACCCCACCTGATGTGCCAGTTCCGCTTCCCTCATCGCTTGTTCAGTACTGCCGCACACACCGGCAATCTTAATAAAAGGACGTTCTATGTTAGCTCGTTCTACCTCTTCAACGGCCATGCGCAATACCGTCTCAAATAAATCATGCTTAGGGTCGCGAATCTCAAATTGTGTGGAATGAACTCCTACTGCGATTCCACCTGCTCCGGATGCAATGTAATACCTCGTCAACGCGCGCTGATGGCGTTCGTCCAGCTGACGCTCCTCATTGAGTGCAAGTGGATGCGCGGGAATAACTAAGCCCTGATGGAGAGCCTCATGCAGTGTAATAGAAAGTTTCTTACCGGCCATTATCAGAACTTCCCTCCCCTCTCTTGAAAGTGTGTCGGTTTATTCCATGTAGTACCTCCTGCTTGAACCCATTCCGCCACCCAGTCGATCATCTGCAGCAATGATACAGATGGATACCCGAAGCGCTGATGTGACTTGGATGCATTATTCAACAGTGCCAGTTCAGACTCTTCGCCCTGAAAATGCACATTCCTATTGAATCGCTTAGCGAATTGCTCCACGGCCCATCTCACCGACATCGTCTCTGGCCCTGTGATGTTCATGATGGTGGGCGGACTCGTGCATTCCGTCAAGGAGCGAAGAGCCATTGCGTTCGCATCACCTTGCCAGATTACATTTGCATGCCCCATACTCAGGTTAATCGGACTCCCTTCCATCACGGATTTAGCAATCTCTAATAGGACACCATAACGGAGATCAATTGCATAGTTCAGTCTGTAGAACAGCATTGGCGTCTGATTTTTATGCGCATGATACTCGAAGATTCGCTCTCGGCCTAATGTGGACTGCGCATACTCACCGATTGGTTCTGGTGATACAGACTCATCAGCCCCTCCGCTGCCGATCGGCATGAATGGATAGATATTACCAGAGGAGAACACAACGATGCGTGAATCCTTGTATTTCTCTGCCACTCTTCCGGGCAAGTACACATTCATCGCCCAAGTAAAATGTTCTTTCCCCGTTGTGCCAAATTTATTGCCGGCCATATAGATCACATTCGCTGCATGTGGCAGCTTGAACAATTCTCCATCATGAAGGAGATCGCATGCAATCGTCTCCACTCCCGCTTCCTCTAGTTCGCGCTGTACATCTCCTCCAGTGAACCGAGAAACCCCGATCACCCGCTTGTTCAGCCCGCCCTTACGAACCGCATTGACCGCCAGCTTAGCGAGACTCGGCCCCATTTTCCCTCCTACACCAAGAATAACAATATCTCCGTCGATTTTCGCCAGATCTTGAATACATTCATCTGAAGGCTCAGCTAGTCTCTTCTCCAGTTCAAGCACTGATTTCATATCCGTCATCCCCCTTCTGGATTTATTCGATTTCACCATCTACGTATGGAACCTGATCCTGCGAAACCGACAAGCTTCCATGAAACCATATATATACCAGACAGAAGATCGTGTATATCATGCTTTTTCCCACGTCTTACGTATTTCGGGATAGGGGTATCTCCCAATGTTATACAGCCTAACTCTCGGGCGATTATGTAGGTTGAAAATCATCAAGTAGACGAAATAAATAAAGTGACTCACGATCGATGGGCACGTGGCGCATGGATCGCGAGTCACTTTATGAAAGAAGCAAACATAATCGTGTTTTCATGTTAGGAGTTATAACTTTACTGCATTTCACTCATTTCACTCCTCATTACGCCTGCGCGATTTTTGGGAGTTTTATGTGATCAAGGGATTGAAGACGATTTGGCAACATAAACAAATTATCATCTGATGGTTCTGGGTACTCGACCCTATACCCACCTTGCTCAGGATGAAATTGATAGTACACCCGTTCCGTCTGTTCTGTTGCAATCTTATTGACAACTTGCGAAAGATCAATTTGGTTCGGAGACAGGACATCGTATAGTTGTATTGAATTTCCATCTTGCATAAAGATAACGACCGCGTCTAATTCTTCAATAAAATACAGATGATCCTCAAACACATGCAAGCAATACCAAGAGAAGATTCCTTCTTCATGAATGGCGTCACACGTCGAGTATCTTACGTTCCGTGAAGAATAGTATCGCATGACAAGCTCCCAATCCTGAACGTCCATTACGTTCAGCTTCCGCATATGAGGACGATCGCTGTGTGCCTCTAGCGTATTTATCACGGAGTAGAATTCCGGTTCTTGTACTTTATGAAAGCCAAACTTCGGATAGAAATCGAGAACCGTTCGATTCGCATATAAGTACATAAAGCTGCATTTTTGCTGATACTCATCGATTACGATTTCCATTAGCTTTCTCGACAGTCCTTGATTCCGATATGCTTCATCCGTCATGACCGTGCCGATCATAATGGCTTCATGAATCTCATTTTTTACAACGATATCCATTACATTAACTGACACATTCGCAACGACTCTATCTCCATCGGCGTAGGAATAGCAAATATACCGATCATTCCAGCATCCTCGCTGATACCAATCTTCAAACTGAATGCCGAACGATTCCTGCGCCAATGCATTGAAGCTTGCACGGTATTTGTCTATGTCCTTATAATCCTTAATGAATACGAGTTCATTCATAATAACTCTCCCTCATCGCCTTATTCATATTCCAGCTAATTTATAACAATAGACGATCCGAGTTGATATCTGGCAATCCTTTCTCCACAGGAAGAGATTCCTTCTTCCACAAATCCTAGCTTCGCATAAAGCCCTTTTGCCCTCTCATTATTAAGGTTATAGCTAATTAAGACTGTGTCTGTCTCCTGTTCTTGGCAAATCTCTTCGATAATGAATTGTAATGCTTGCTTGCCATATCCTTTTCCTTGGAATTTTTCGTCGATCATGAAGCGTCGAATCCAATAATTCCCATCAGCATCATCCAATCCATACATTGCAAAACCGATCATTTGATCTTCGTTGTAAATGGCCTTCGCTACAAAATCCGGCAGAAATTGTACTTCTGCTATGGAATATACATTTGGAGCAACGAATTCGCGTTGATCCTCATGCGTTTGGAGTTGTATGCTTTCTTTCCAGTTGTTTCTTCCTATTTTTTGTAATGTAATCATATTATCCTCCTAAATATAAGCATTCTTATTGCAGAAACAGATATCTAAATTTTCTCTATTACAAGTATTTCAAGGTCTAATCTCTCTCACTTCTTACTAGGGGTAGTATCGATCCGACTATTCGAAATGGAATACCACAGCTTTTCAACTCGTAGAAGCCGCATATCCTGAAGCTCAAGCTTATAGATATCCGGCATAGTCGTGGAGATCCAGAACTCGAATCCGTAAGTCGGGTCAAAGTGATTCAACATTAACGTCATAATGTCCCCGTGTGTCCCGATCACAATATGCTGACCTTCATACTTGCTTATCAGTTCCTGTAGTACAGCAACCGCTCTTTGCTGTGCATCATGGCTAGTCTCTCCCTCTGGAAAAGAAACATGGAAATTTTCGTATACCTTCCGTTTGGCCTCTTGGAAGCTCATACCTCCAAACACACCAATATGCCGTTCTCTTACATCCTCATACAATTGAATCGGACAATTCATCACATCAGCTAGAGGCTGAATCGTTTGGATCGCCCGTGCATAGGGACTTGATATAAACACTCGAATCGGGAAATTTCGCAGCAATTCGGCGATCTTCATTGCATCCTGTTCTCCTGCAGCAGATATTCCCCTTGAGCGCTCTTCCCCTTCGACATAGTGTGATTCACAATGCCTTACAAAATAGAGTGTAGTCGTCAAATCATTTCCCCTCATTCCATTTGTAAGTTCAGACGATGCCAGTTGTTTCCTAAATACGAACGCAATTCTGATTACGGTTGTTCGGTTCGCCCAATTCATGAATAGCCCTCTTTCATTGATTGAGAACTACACTATAAATGCAACTCCATCGGATCATTGCATAGACTGTACCCGTTCCGTTCATAGAAGCGAATGCTCCATTCACTAGGCCATACGATGATGAATTCATGCTCCTGCTGCTTCGACCAAGCCTCTATCTCTTTCATCATCCTGCTTCCAATCTGATTGCCGCGATGCTCTGGTACGGTATATACATTCGTCATATATACAAATGGATTTGTCTTTCGCCCAGGTCGAGGGACTTTGTGAATCAATTCTAAGTAGATGTGGGAGATGACGCTGTCATCTAATTCTGCGACCCAAATAAACCAATCTCCCCCTTTAATCGCTTCTAGTAAAAAGGAACGGCACTCCTTGTAAAAGTCTTCGTACAGTTCCTCTCCAATCTTCTGTTCGTTATATTCATTTGTGAAGTCCCATCGCATTCGAATAAGCTGATCAATATCTTGTACGCCGGCTAATCTCATATTCATCTCGAAGTTCTCTCCTTATCATGATAAGACCCAACCAAAAACGAGTTTTCAGTCGGGCCATATGGTGTCTTATTACACAGGATTAGATTCCATTATTATACACTTCATTTATCAATTCAAATAGAAGGGTTATGTTCAACTTCAATTTCTTGGACGAATACGGCTGTTCCTTCAATGAGAACATCTATTCGCTCCTCATGGCGCACAGCTTGAACCTTCACTTTGCCATCTCGATCAATCTCTTGTCCTTGCTCGATGAAGAAATCGGCAACGTCCTGATCCGTTCGCATATATTGCAAATAGTAGGCTCCCATAACGCCAGATGCTGTGCCTGTTACAGGATCTTCTACCGTACCGGAATATGGAGAGGAGAAATGTCTGCCATGCATGAACGCATCAGGATGATAAGTCTCCATACAGAATGGATGAACGGACGCATGTGGGAATTCAGTCATGATACTCGGGAACATGGCGTTCATAGGCTTCATGGCCTTACACTTCTCCAGTCTCTTAATAGGTACTAGCAGAGTCCATATGCCCGTACTTCCATAAGCTATAGGTGTGGTCAGATCAATATCGTCTACCTGCAATCCGATTGATTCCGCTAATCGAGCGACATCCCCTTGAAACGGAATAAACTGCGAACTGTTTTGCTTCATTTTGATATACAGTTGCCCATCAAGAATCGTGAATTCAATCGGTAAGATGCCTGCCTTCGTTTCGATGTTGATGCTTTTCTTCTCTCCAAAGTAACCTTTCGAATATAGACAATACAGCGACGCTATAGTCGCATGGCCGCATAAATTCATCTCATGCCCTGGGGTAAAATATCGTAAGCTAACATCTGCTTGATCCGAATGAAGAATGAATGTTGTTTCATTAAATCCGACCTGCTCCGCAATTCGCTGCATGTCCTGCTCGCTTAATGCATCTGCATCAAGCACAATACCTGCTGGATTGCCCTTCTGTGGAATTGTAGAGAACGCATTATAGTGAAGAACAGTGATTGATCTCATGCTATCCTACCTCCTCCGAATTGGTTTTCATTTCGTTAATCAATTAATCTACAGCCTTCTATTTTTCCATGCAAAAAATGAGACCACGAACAGAATAGCTGCTGCCAGCAAACCGTAGCGGATATAATCCGTTCCCCCTAACTGAATAGGCAAGCTGGCATTAGGCTCCTTATAGACTCTATCGGTTATAAAATGAGTATAAACCTTCTTTTTGGACTCTTCAAAAACACGAATTTCGCCGTTACGGATTGGAACTATTCCATTCGGGCCGCCAACTGGCACTAAAAAATCTTCTTTGGCGTCTTTCTCCAGAAACAGAAGAATCTCATCCCCTTCCTCCTGTCCGTTCCAAGTCGGTTTTACATCGTCCCAATGGATACCTGCAGAAATTGTAGGCGGGACATCACCTTTATATCAGATACCCTTTCGGATTCATTTAATCGATATCATAAATCAACCATTTCGAGTCGGGGTCTTTCCCTTTGATAAATACGTATTGTGACGTGAAAAAATCATCGTTGTTCAGCATATCGTCCGCTAGGAGAAGAACTTGATATATCTTCTTCTGCTCTTGGATATGAATGGGAGTGTGCAGCTTCACCGCCTTCAATTGATAGGTCGGCATGCCTGTTATCGGACTATTCGGTGCGATTAGCTTCATATAATCCTCCGCATTGCCCTCATGCAAATATTCCATTCGTTTGTTGATGAGTTGCACAATTTCTTGTTCATCTTGATTCAAACCCTTCATGTCCAAATACGCCGGATCAGACTTGGATGTGCAGCCTTGAAGCAGAATAAAAAGTATGATAAACCATACTGTCTGAACGACAAAACCATTTCTACAGACACGTCCCATCAACCAACACTCCCTTTTTTCAAATGCAGAGCAAGCACCTACGCCTTCAACCTGACAAAGATCAGCCTCGCCGCCACATGTTCAGTTAGAGAATTAAACTTACTCGCCCCATTTGCATCCAATTTCGATATAAAGCGTATCAATATGATAGAGCTAGGTACAGAGGAGGCGTCCGATGAGTATAGCAACGATTTATAAAAGTGAAAATGGAAAACGATTGATTGCAAATCATTATGAAAACTATATACAAGCTTTGCCGTTTCCTGTGGAGCGTATGTATCTGAATACGAGCTTTGGCTCAACTCATCTCTTAGCTGCGGGCCCCACTGATGGAAAACCGTTGTTCCTTTTACAAGGGGGAAATTGCATCAACCCAATGACGTTGTCTTGGTTTTCCCCATTAGCAAGCCAGTATCGAATTTATGCGCCTGATACGATTGGTCATCCTGGGTTTAGTGCAGAAACTAGAGTGTCAGCTAAGGATAATAGTTTCGCCCTATGGCTTGAAGAACTCATGAACGGTCTTAATATCGAGAAATGTGGATTTATTGGCCCCTCTTATGGAGCAGGAATCATATTAAGACTAGCCGCCTATATGCCACATAAAATAGACTGCGCCGTGCTCGTGTCACCAGCAGGGATACGTTTAGGATCGAAGCTCAAAATGATGAAGGACATCCTTTTGCCACTGCTTCTGTTCCATGCAACTTCCTCAGATAGATACCTTGATAAGCTAACCAATGCTATATCTGACAATACGATGAAGGCAACAGACAAGAAAATGATTGGAGACATTTTTCGATATGTGAAACTTGAGCAAAATATGCCTAAACTTACAGAGAAAGAGGAACTCCAGCAATTCCATGCGCCAACTCTTCTCATCACAGGCCGAAAGGACGTATTTTTCCCAGATCAGCAGCTTAATCAAGCAGCTCGCGCAATCATCCCGAATTTGATCGCAATCAAATCATACGATATGGGACATTTCCCTTCAGAATCGGATGTAGTCACCATTAACGATGAAATCTCTTTGTTCCTGCAAACCTATTATTAATCAAAGATTACATCGTTTCTATATCGTCTCATTGGAGGATCTTAAATCTTGCGCTCTGTCAAAATAGTCCTCCAATTGAGACCCCTTATAGCTCTACTATTTCTCTAGAGAAGGAACAGACCACTTCTTCTAGCGTTCCCTTCAGTACCATTATCGCTTGATGTTGCTTATTCATACAATACAGCAGCACCATGCGGTTTCACTCATTAGATTGTTCTCCCTTCAAAATCGTGGATGCCTGCATTTCCGCTATTTATCCATTTGTTTCTGTATCGCTCTATGACCCTTTCATCCCATATTTGAACTTCAATATATCGCTCAGGGCCATATTGACCGTGCGCGTTCCAATGCTGTGGCCAGCCAAACTGTTCGACTACCGCTTGAATGGTATCTATGGTATATACCTTTTTACGATAGGGCTTCCCATCCTCAACACGCATCGTAGGAAATAAGTCTCCATATGTAAAGCTGATGCTATTCGCATCGAAGTCATCAATATGTAGTTGCAGTTCTCTTCCCTCTTCATACCACTCCAGCAGCCAGTGGCATTGCCCTAATGTCATATAGTGAGGATATAGCGTCCGAGGATTGCCGCCTTGCTCTACAAACATCATTCTTGCCTGCTTCTCTAATTGACGCCTAATTTGCATGTAATCTTCAGATCGTTTGCTTGCAAAGCCTCTTCCATTCTCTCTTAACTCGGACAAGATGCTGTTCGCTTCTTCAATAGACAGTGCAGACAAATTGTGAAATGGCCCTCTTGCGGCTTCGTAATAGTGACACAAAAGATTGAAGTCCATTTTGACAGCCTCCTATTTCAACATAGGAATCATAACAATCGTGTTCCCCATTCGGTTCATATTAGCAAATACGCGATAACCCATAAATAACCAGCTGATTCTGATCAGATTTTTATGTAATATTAAGAATTTATTAAGGAGCAATTAAAGCCCTCTCCCTATACTAAGCATATGGAATAAATACTAGATCTAATTGATATAGGTCACAAGGAGGAAGAGCATACGTGTCATTACCCCAATTAAATATTGAAATGTTTCGTGGAATTAACGACTTAGGCAAGCAGCTCTCCTTTCTAAATCCATCCGTCGTATTCATTGCGGAATATACGATCTATCTGTTAGCAGCTTGCATGCTGTTATTTTGGTTCACTCGTACAACGGCCAATCGCATGATGGTGCTGCAGGGCGGATTTGCATTCATTCTCGCAGAGCTCCTTGGCAAAGCGGTTGGAATGTTCCATTCGCATCATCAACCATTTGCGGAACTCCCGCATGTTAGTAAATTAATCGATCACAGCATCAATAATTCATTTCCCAGTGATCATACGATATTGTTTTTCTCCATCTGTGCGTCGTTCTGGCTGATGCGCAAAAAAACAGGCTGGGGCTGGTTATGGCTCATGCTGGCGGGTTGTGTAGCGTTATCTCGTGTATGGGTTGGCGTACATTATCCAGTAGATATAGCAGTAGGTGCAATGATCGGAATCTTCTCAGCTGTACTCGTGTATTGGTCATCCACTAGATTTGCTTGGTTGTCTCGCTTGCTTGATGTGTACGAGAGCGTGGAACGACGCATACTACCTGCGAGCAATAAATCTAAGGGTCTATAAGTAAGAGATTCATAGAAAATGAGAATGGACGCACCGTATTGGAGAAGTCGAACAACAATATGACTGCGTCCATTGCTTATTCCCCTCAAGGCCATTTACATGCACTTGTTACCTGCATTTACTCCCCAATATCCTGCTTCAAGAGCTCTTGCAAGGAATGTGGGAAAATAGGTCTGCTAAGCTCCAATATCGCCTTCGCGTAAGATTGAATTTCCTTCTGAGCATCATGCTCCAGGCGTTGATTCAAGAAGTGGGCTACCGATTGCAGGGAGGCTGTCCAATACCAGCGCACATACATGCCATAAGAAGGCAGAAATAATCTAGCTTGCTCCGCGCATATGCCATCTTCTAGTGCCGCTTCATACTTGGCAACTCCAAGTTCAATGTAGTTCATCAGCTCGTCCGTGTGCTTCTGCCCGATTTCCCAGGATACAATGTCTCCACTGCCCTGCTTCGAATTCTTCGGCTTGCTTCTCCATTCCCCCTGAGACGGTATGTAGAAGGTAGGATCTTCAGTGATATATCTACGACTCGATTCATTCCAAGCCTCCAAGCTGTCGCCTGTGCCTTCCATATGGGAAGAACCTATGACATACTTCCACCACTGCCTTGCAACCATAAGCGGCGCGTACACTTCGAACTGCAGCATGACATGTCGAAATGGCGAGGTGTGTCCTTCTCTAGCCAGAAATTGAATCAATCGAATATCCCGTTCACTTAGCTCCATCGATTCCTTGGCATAGGATACCCGTGCGGAGTTGACAACCGTCAAATCCGAACCCATCGTGTTGACTAACCGGACATACCCCTTATCTAATACTTGCAGCATAGACATGGCAACCACTCCTATCTAGTAAATGAGACGAAAAGAGAACATCAAGTTCCCACTCAATGCTCTCTTCATTTGGATACATATTCTATTTTAGTATACATGAATCCAAGTGGATGAACAGGTATTTCCTGGCGAATATTATTGACTGACTTTTCTCTGTTCAGGCACTCCTAACACAATAGATCACCCTGCACTTCCAATGAAAAAGCTGGCGACTAAGATCAAGAACACTGCTATTGTTATTCCTACATACAAATAATCTTGTTCATGCAGAAAAACAAAAATAGAGATAAAAACCCGCAGTACTGGTGTTGCAATGAGCATAAGCAGCCCTGTCAGGATAATCGCATACGACTTCATTGATAATAGACCGGCATAAATTCCTGCCAGACTGGTTGGAAAGGTCTGCTCAGGATATCCACTGTCTCCAGAAATGAGGAACAGCAGCAAGCCAGCAAGGATCACCGCTGCACTAGCAAGTACCCCTACCCGAAGCCACTTGCTGACAACAATCTCTACCGCTTCCGATTTGTCATTGCGCATTTGTTCGATCTCGGACTGCTGTACGCTGCCTTCTCGCCCAAGCTCACTCATAGAAGTCCCCCCAATCCCTGTACAATCATCTGAATGGCCACATACGCCAATACGGGAATAAACCATTTGCGAATCGTCTTGCTCTTCATCTTCTGCATGATTCTCGCGCCAGCCGTTGCCCCCACAAGAACGCCTAGCGCCACTGGAGCCGAGATTGCCGGATCGATGTCGCCACGGAACAGGTAAACCCCCGCGCTTGCAGCGCCCGTAACGCCCATCATGAAGTTGCTCGTCGCACTGGATACCTTAAGCGGGAGCTTCATGAAGACATCCATCGCCATCACTTTGAAGCTGCCGCTGCCAATTCCAAGCAGACCCGATATCACCCCTGCCCCGTACATGACGCCGAATCCGCCGTATACATTGTCCACCTTATACGGAACCGTCTGATTCAAAGCCTTATCATAATACTCGCCTTGCAAGCGCAGCTTCTCCGCAACCGGATGCATAGTTACATCCTTCGGCAGTTCATCATTCCGCTTCTTAAGCATAGTCCCCGCCGAGTATAGCAGCAGCAGACCGAAGATAATATACAGTACCGTAGGCGCCATGATTCCGCCTAGAAATGCACCGGTTATCGCTCCCACCGTTGTTGCAACCTCCAAGAACATGCCTACTCGCACATTCGTAATCCGATCTCGGATATAAGCGATCGCTGCCCCGCTGGAGGTTGCAATGACCGAAATAATACTTGCGCCAATCGCCGTCTTAATATCAACACCGAACAATAAGGTCAATGCTGGCGTAACTATAATCCCTCCACCCAGACCAAGCACTGCCCCGACGATTCCAGCCAATACGGAGATCAACAGTATTTCAATCGCTAGTAAAGACAACATCCTCTCCCCTTCCGCGCCATGTTCTTCCTCATACATATGTATACACCTTTTTATACATTCGATCAATAGATTGCATCATTTACTTTACATTGTATGTGCTATAATGGGCTTAATAGGACAAGTACAAGTCGAAAGGGTTGATCAAATGCAGTTCCGTAATTTAGACGAAATCGATACACGGATTTTGCAGCTGTTATCCGAGAATGGACGCTTAAGCAATGCGGAGCTTGGACGAATGGTCAACTTGACCCGAGCGGCTGTTCGCGAACGAATTCATCAATTGATGGAGGAGGGGATTATTGATCGGTTCACCATTGTCGTGAATCCGCTCAAGGCGGGCAAAACCTTGTCGATGTATTTCGATATTGAAGTGGATTGGGTGAAGCTGCAGCATGTCGTAGAACAGCTAAGATTAGCTGAGGAGATTACGAACGTGTATCAAATGAGCGGCAAGCCGCATCTGCATGTCCATGCTCTGCTGGATGATCCCGAGCATGCTGAGCAGTGCTTGAGGATGCTTCAAACGATTGATGGTATCACTTCCGTCACTAGTGAGGTACTCATTGCGCGGCATAAAGAAAGAGGCGGATTGTTAATTTAAACAGGTGCTTTAAATAGTGCACCGAGATCATATGAATCGATATAGAACGCCCCGCTTGCTACTGGTGAATGCAGCGATCCAGAAGCCACAAGCGGGGCGTAAAATTGATGACGCTATTTCAAAATACTTCTTTTATGGACACAATATATGGAAACTCTCTCCTACCGAAGCACAGTGGAGAAGTATTGGATCGGGCCGTCCCAGCCGTTTTCTCGAATCTCTTCATAGTTATCGTTTGTGTACGCTGCAATTACCTTTCTCCAAAAATGCTGCGACGGTACGTTCTCGTCAATCTGGCCAACCTTCCAAGTTCCCTGAAACTGATCGAACAAAGCCGTTGCCGCATATTTTCCCACTCCCGATTGCCGATACTTTTTCATTACGAAAAATTCCGCCATCGAATAAACCGTTCGCTTATCATCATCCGTTCCCAACTCCCTTACAAGCGCTAATCCCGCAAGCTTCCCATCCACTCGAATGAAGATAGGATATCTCCCTTTCTCTGTCCAGTAATGATCCAGATACATATATTCATATAGACCGTTCTCGTTGACGTCCTCAGGATCGTATTCACTGAAATCATATTTATACAGCTCCAGCAAATTACGAAGCGTAGATTTTTGCCCGTACTCGACCTGATGCAGCGTGATCATACTCATGCCCTCCTTCATTTCTGATGGTTTTCTCTCTTACGCTATCATTTTTTACAATGTATGCTTCGCTTTTGCCATTCGGCTTTTTCGACTTGGATCCGGTAAAAAGCAGAGGCAGACGAAAGTCGCCAGTGCCAGCCCTCCGCAAGCACCAACTGATACAGAAAATGCGCGTACATAATCAGACAGCTCTGCTTCTACGAGCACATGTCCAAGTACGCCGGAAAACACAATACCGATCAATGCCACCCCTAGCGAATTCGCCAAGTACATACAGGTCGTGAATAATCCTGATCCCGATCCCGCATCCTCCTTCGGAACTGTGCTTAGAACGATATTCGCAAGTGGTGTCGTGACCATGCCAAGACTGAATCCGTACAGCCATAACAGGAGAAGATTACGGTAATCAAACATAGCCCTCGCGTCATACAGGATAGAAACAATCAGCAGCGATATGCATATTACCATGCCGATTGAGCCGACCTTCAATGTACCTATCCCCCATTTCTCTACGAAACGGGAGGATAAGAGAGAGGACAGAAAGAATCCGACCCCCAATGGCAGAAACACCATGCTTGTAGATTGAACATCCTTATGAAGGCCGTATTGGACATAGTAGCTTAATAGGAAGAAGAAGGCGAACATGCCCAGGTACACGACAAGCACAGCCAACATACCTACGCGAAAGGAAGCATGCCGAAATACATCAAGATTCACCAATGGAAAGGCGTTTCTTCTCTTCGTACGACACTCGAATACCACAAAAGTAATGAGTACACCAATACCGATCAGCAAGCAAAACCAAACCCACAACGACCACCCCTGCCTCTGCCCTTCCGATAAAGGATATACAAGAAAAAATAAGCCGCTTATGAGCAGAAGTGCACCACTCCAATCAATAGGCTGTTTCTCCCTGCGCGATTCCGGAATGATTGGCATCAGCATCAGAACCAGCATGCCGAATGGAACGTTAACTAAGAACACCATCCGCCAGCCAAGATCGAACAGGTTCCAGCTGACGATAAGACCCCCAAAAATGAGTCCAAAAGCAAATCCAAATCCAATGATTGCACCATAAATGCTGAACGCGATTGCCTTTTCCCGTGGCGGAAAGCTGACCTGCATCGTAGAAAGCACCTGGGGCTGAATGAGCGCAGCAGTCAAGCCTTGAACGATCCGAATAGCAATAAGCAGGGAAGGATCCGAGGTCAAGCCGCCAAGCATGGCCATGATTGTGAATCCGCTCACTCCAACATACAGCAGCCGTTTTCTTCCGTATATGTCACCCAACTTCCCGCTAATGATCAAAGCCACCGCCAAGCCAAGGGAGAAACCTGTAACGATTAGCTGCGCTTCAGCGAAGCTTGCATTCAAGTTGTGCTGCATCAACGGCAGAGCAACCTGAATCATATAAGTGTTCAGTGAGATAAGCAGCGTCGGCAGCAGTACGATAACGAGTGCAATCCATCGTTTCGGATTCCCCTCCATTTGCTGATTACCATCCGTGCGTTGTGATGTAATTGTCAAAATAGGAGACATTACGATTCCCTCCAGTAGTTAGAATCACATGAATACTCTGATTATGAGCCAATCATGTTCATACGCTCTACCTGAAGAGGGAGTCTTTGCCCCTATAGCGGAATTAATTGAAGAACCCTTCTACCTACATTAGGCCAAAGGGTTCCCTTGCGAAATGGAAGCGTCGCCGCCATTCGAAGACGACCTTCGAACTTGATCCTGCTGTTCCAGCTGCTTGAGGAACGAGCTTGGATTGCAGCCGTAATGCTTGCGAAAGGCTGCCGTAAAGTTGCTAACATTACTGTACCCGACCGCGACGGCAGCTTCCCCAACATTCAGATGTTCCATCTCCATATGCCATATCGCCTTCTCGATCCGCTGCTTGCGCACCAGTTCGAATACTGTTGTGTCGAACAGCTCGCGAAATCCTGTTTTCAGCTTGAATTCGTTGATCCCGACAAGCTTGGAGAGTTCTCGTATCGAAAAGGGCTGTTCGTAATTGTTCATCACAATCTCCCGTGCCTCATGAAGCTTTGCGATGTCATCGCGACGAACGTTTCGCTTTACAGTTCGATCATGAATTTCGTCCGCCTCTCCGAATAAGGCGAGGAATTCGATGGCTTTACTCTCCATGTATAGCCGCTTCATCTTCCCCTGATAATCGCACTGAAGCATATCCGTTACGCATCGATGAATGTCTGGTGTGACTGAATAGGTGTCAATACTGCCAAGATGACGATGAAGCAATCTTTCCATGTTCTGCTTCTCAGCCGCATCAACGGCATAGGCATACAGTTCATCTGGAGAAAATCTCACCTCAACCATATGATGGTGCATTCCTGCCTTTTTCTCCTCATATACCCGCACATCTTCCAATAGCAGCACATTGCCAGACTGCGGTTCCGTATAGCTTTCTTTTCCGCTCCACTCGCAATACACTTCACCGCTCAAGCAATAACTCAGCTCAAACAGACGGCATGCCTCTTGGATACAGAGCCTCATATCTTCCGCATAAGTGACATCCGTCACCATAATTTCCATACCTTCACGGACGCGCATCCGGGTCACACTACCCGTTCCAATGTGAGGAGGAAGGAACATTTGCTGCTCCCAAGCACTGCTTTTCATATCACCATGAATCATTTCAGAATAGCGCTCAAAATAATCATGGATGCAGGCTACATGAACTTCAGCTGCCATCTGATCACCTTCTATTCCGCCTTATTGGCCTGAATGAGAATCTTTATCATCCACATTCATTGTATCGTCAAGCTAACCCCCATTGTGCCTTATCCATGGCCAATGTGCTTGATCCAAGCAGCATCGAGGCTATACTCGTAATGTGAGCCTGCATCTTCATTTCACTATCCGAGTCAGAGTAGCTATTTCCTGCAACAAAAGCAGTGAGATAGTCTTCCCAGCTGTTATAGTATTGCTGCAAATGGCGAGCCGCCTTGAGCTTCAAGTCCCAAGCTTCATCCTTGGTTAAGTAGCCGTAGGTAAGTCCCATATTGCACATAAAGATTGCCCAAGCCCCACCAAATGCCGCAATTTCTCCGGAAGGAAGCTGGTGCAAAAATGCATTGACGATTACGACCTTGGCATGGTCAGGATGATCCACGGAGGATTCCACATACCGCTTGCGAGAGACTTCGTTGCGTGCAGCTAGACTCGTATGCAGCTTCTTATACTCCTCGCGCAGTCCATCTTCGAGCAGCCACTGAACTCGACTGAGCAATGATTCCTTGTCCGTAACTCCCCAAGCGGCGAACGCCTTTTTCATCGATCCTCTGCGCAGAATTCGATCTGTAAATGGAAATCCGAACGGGATATAGTGGTACACTATTAAACTATCCGTACATACAGAAGAAAGGCAACGGAAGTACAGCTCCAGCTGCTTTCTTTGTTGGTTATTGTATTCGCTTGGCAAATTGGAGCCCTCCTTCTAGGTAGTCATCATTCGATAAGTCTTGAACGTCTTCCAACCGCTCCACACCATTACTGCAAGCCACAGGACTGTAACGGCGATAGGTACGCTTATGAATAATTGAAGTCCAACATAGACGAGTATGTATAGCCAAGTCAAGCGGAGATAGAAGTAGAGGAGAAATGATGAAATTTGTTTGCGTGCTTGTCTCTGTCCCTTTTCTTCCACTTCTTGTGCATATCTATATTTGTTGAAAAACTTAATACCGTGAACATACCGTAAAATGTCATGAACATTGTCAATGTCATTGGATTGCTGGAGCTTCATACGCGCTTCCTTCATCTGCCCTAATTGCGTATAACAATGAATGGACAGCAACAACGCATCTTGCTGATTCTCCTCAATCTCCAGCAAGCGGTTGCAGTCCGCCAAGGCAGCTTCATATTGTTCAACCTTGTACAGATGCTGTGCACGGTGCCATCGTCCCTCAAACTCATCGGGTTTCATCGCAATCACTTGATTGAAGCAATCCAATGCTTGCTCCATCTCGCCGATTGCTTCGAAGTATTTGCCGCGCATGAGCTCTAGGTCAGTATCGTCTTGGAACCATTCATGGGCCTCACTCAAATATGCGCCTACCTCTTCCAGTTCTCCTTGCATAAGCATATACTGCGCCATCTCACGCAGGTAGAGATAACGGTCAATATCAAAATCGATGTCCGCATCAATGAAACAATCATAGGTCAGCTCCATCGTACCGTTAACCTGTTCAAATATGTAATCAATGAATTCCCCGGCATGGCGTTCCCTTAATTCTTCCTCATGCTCATGGAAACGGAAAGTATCCTCCAGCACGATCCATACCGCTATCGGAAAATAATGCTTCTCCTCAAGAAACATCACCATTTCATCACGTAACTGCGGATTCTTAATATCCCATTCCGCGTTCTCCTGGAACAAGGCTTTCCAAGATGAAGGCTGGATTCGATTTGCGAAATTGCTATATAGCTCAGATACTCGGGCTAGAAATACCTGAATCGGATTTGCGGCATAAGGATAAGCTGTGCTCACAGCAACCTCTTCTCTTGCAATCGTCTTATGTACAAATGGATCTTCCAACCGTTCACCATGATCGTTCAGCCTCATGTTAGAAGCTTCTGTTGTTGCTGACCTTTTGCGCGCCAGCTTCAACGCTACTTCATACGCTTCATGCAGCATTTCTTTCCACTGTGGGTCATTTTCCGGATGCTCTAGCGTCAGCTTCTTCGCATAAGCGCTTGAGATGACAGAATCATCTTCCGTTGGCTCAATCCCTAATACATCCCATACATTCAAGTTACTCCATCCACCTTTCCCTCAACTCCAGCCGTTCCCAATATGCTTTGGTGGCTATTTCAATATTCCGATAGTCAATAGTAAAATCGAAAAACTTCCTTCAACCATTCTTTATTCTACCAATACCACAAGAGATAATCCAATTTATACTAGATTCGAACTAAGTGGGAGCCCCATTTCTCTTTCAAATTTCCGGTAGCAGCCAACGAAAAATGGAGTAGTCTGACGCCTACTGCGTCAGACCACTCCACATTGCAACTTCATTCCGCATTCAATTGTACCTGTAATTGTTCATAAGCATCTGCAAGCCAAGGGTGGATGACCTTCAGTGTGTCCTTGCGCTCCCATAAATATTGAATGTAAGCAAACGCCGCATGTTCCAGCGATATTGCGAGATTATGATGTAATTCCTCGATATAAGGGGGAATGCCTTGCTGATCCCATGCAATCTTGTCGGCAACAAATAGGACAAGATCAAGCTGCGAGGCATCGGCTCGCAGCGTAGTATGGCAGCCCACCGCATCCAGCACTTCGGCATCCTGAACGCCAAATATGTCCCGGGCCATCACCTTGGATAGCTTCTGATGGATGATCATCGGGAATTGCTCTTCTTCGGGCAGTATATCAATTCCTAGCTGCCTCGCCGCCTCAATTCGTTCCTCGTTAGGAAATACGGCGCTTATATCATGCAGCCATCCCGCCAATTCCGCTCTCTCCGGATCAGCATAATATAATTGCGCAATTCTTCTAGCTTCTGTCCCTACATCCATACAATGCTCTGCAGTACCCGGGCTATGATTTGCGGTTAGAAACTGTTGAATATCCTGCTTCATATTTCCCGTGAACTCAATTTCTTGCACAAGCTTTTCAAATAATAGATGCATGTTAGATATACCTCTCACTATGGAATGTCATCCCTATTAATCATTTATTTCTATTTTGAAAAAGAAATGGTCGGCTTCTTATCAGATAGCATTTAGAAATAGATCAAAACAGCGATTGAGCTCAACATATCCCAATCGCTGTTTCATGGAATCAACTTCTCATTTACTTATTTTACCAGTATGTTTATTTCAATACCACCTTGTTTTCGTCCTTATGCATGAATCATGATAATCATTGGAGTCAATCCGAATGCCGTTCATTCAACATCCTTTACGGAAATGGGTGCGGATAAGGGTTCAGTTCCTCACGTGTAAGCTTGCGATCCACATATCCAAGTTTCATCGGTACTTCCAACACTCTGTCAATCCCCTCTAACCGGCGAAGATGGTGGCCAAAAGTCATTGGTAGCATGCCTGGAATCAGTACTTTCACACAATGTAGGCCATTGCGTAGCGTCTCGCTGGACGATTGATCAACAACAATCACTTCTAATTGCAATCGAGTGAACACTTCCAGAACGTCCTTCAGCTCTTCTGTTACATCTGTACTGACTGGAACCACTGGGATTGGGAATTCTTCTGCAAAGGAACGGACTGGACGCTGCTCCTCTAACAGAAAGTGAAGTCTTTCCGCTGCTTCTGGCAAACTGTACAGCAAGGTATGATCTTCCATCTGCTGTACCTCATACGGATCCATAAACATAGACAGTGCTTCCGAACCACGTTCCTTCCAACGTTTTTCAACCATGGAGATCGTCCCCGCAAGTTCATGGACAGCACTCTTAGCTGCTCGTATCGGGTCAAGATGAGCTCCCGCAGAACAGACTACACTCACTTCATGTTCTGGTGTTCCCCGAGCAATCGACCAGATGCTCGGAATCCCATTCTCCGTTGTTATGTTGTACAACAACACCTCATATCCTAAGACAGCCTTGATCCGTTGAATCATGAGGATCAGCTCCTCATCCCTTGAGGAATATGGATCAAGCCTTGGGCATTGGAGCTTCGCATACCAAGTCATTAAGAAGGCATCTCGTTCAACTACCTCAAATATGCCATACAACACCGCTTCTTCCAGACTGCCTCCTAATGCGCAGCCGTTAGAGGTTTCATACACGAAACTCCCTTCGTGCCCTAAGCTGTAATAGGCTACTAGATGAGGAACTAGAATCGGGCGCTCCTGTAAAAATGAATACCCCCACACCCATTCAATAGGGGTATCTGGATCAAAGGAGGCAAACGGAAAACCTTCCTGTTCGTATTGCTCTTGTGCATGAAGCCCAATTGTAGCAGGATCCATAGCAATTTCCTTCAGTTGGTTGTAACTATCGAACACAACTGGACGTTTACCGCGGGGTGTGATGCCGCAATAACGTTCCAATCCCTCTAATATGGCAGCAAGCTGACTGTTCGTGAACGAATGGGAACGTCCCCCTGTCACCTCATCGTAATAGCCGAGCGGGAGATTGACGACTGCATCTGCAAATACAGAAGAAAGATGCAGCTCTAAGTCGTTAAATAAGCCGGATCGACGATCCCAATAGTCGTTGAACAGAACCCCCTGTAATTCATTCATGGATCGACACCGATAGCTATTATCCAGCTTGGGAGATGGTTTAAGCACAATACTCGCTGCTTCCGGCGAATCTTCATCTAGCTGCCCGCATACTGGACAAGCACCATAAGGAAGAATATAATGCCGCGTACAGTTCAAGCTGTGCAAGTTGATCATATAAATGTGACTGTCGGTACACAGACTGTGTCCGTTTACACATTTCGATGTCTCCTCAACAAGTAACTGAGCCATAAATCGATACCCTGTCACTTCAATGTCCGATTCAACTCGAGGGACATAGTCAGGGTTAACCAGCATCATAAGCATGTCATCAGTTGCTTTAGTATTGCTGCCCGCTATCGACATTCTAATGTCTGCGCATTGGAAGCATCCGGATGCACCTGGCCAGTTCATTGGACCAACGAACCCTTCTTCCCCACTCAAATAAGCCGATATCCACGGAATTCCCGATTGCTGAAGCTTCTCATTCATTTCCAACAGCAAGCCAAGGTTTTCTTGATCCTGAAGCACCAATGCGATGCTCATACTTGTACTTGGAATTTCTTCATTGTGATTCGTCAATCTTGTTACGGTGTAATCGCATTGTTCCATTAACTGTGCATATACGACATCCGCAAGTAATCCCTCTCCAATCACCAGGACAGTGTTCACGTAGAGCCCTCCTCTCTGAGCCGCACTCCACATACGAAGAATGCCTCTGTACCAAGGAAAGAACTGCTGTGCAAATCATATATTTCGAAGTATGAATCGTTCTTCTTGTTCTTCTCCAATACTCTTTGCACCGTTGCTATCCAATAAGCAGATGTGAACGGATAGGAAATATGAGGGATTGCGACCGTGTTCATTGAATTATCTTCTTCGCATTGAACTAGAAATAGATCGGACGCATGCCCCTCAACCTGAGTTAGCGCCTTCTGAAGGGACTGGCGAAGCGCAATTGTGAAATCTACATCCACACTTCCATACCAATTATCCCTCGAATAGACCCATACTACCGGATAACCATGCAGCGGCTCCCCCACCGCAATAATAGACTCACCTCCCATGATACCTAGCGACTGCAAATAATACTGACATCGGCTGTCTGCTACATGTTCAAATCGCAGTCGCGATACGATCATCTGATTCGCCCCGTGTCGGCTGCGGTCAATACGATCCTGCAATCGTTTCGTCAAGCATGCCCTAATTCCCCGTCCAACAGCTTCAGCTGCCTCACAACCTGCACCTACACCGATAGCAGCCACATGGTCATTCCCCGATACAGGGAACAGAAACGGTAATAAACGTGCCGCATACGCTTCCAATCCTGCAAGCCCCGACTCACGCCGAGCCTCTTCATGTGTCAATCCACTGCATATGATTGCTGGCAGTAGTCGGACAAATGATTCTGATGCCGGATCAATCGGCTGAACCATGCATTGTGCGAGAGGAAGCTGCACAATTCCCGCCTCTTCCCATTTGTGAAAATTTCCAATTGAAGAGGAAGTCATATCGACGAAGCTGGTATACCAATCTGAATCATTCATTCGCTCAGTACTTGCTGTGATGATTTCATCCACTGTAGATATACGGCAAGCCGCCTTACTCCCTCGTTCAACATCGAAGAGATGTGAACGAATGGAATGCCAGCTCCCTGTTAAGCTGTTCGGATCAAAAATATAGCATTGATCTCTACAATTCCCGTCTCTTCCTGCTGTCACTTCCCGATGATATTCATGCACAACCAGATTTGTAAGAATATGAAGTGCCGTTAACGAGAAGCTCTGTTGCTCATTCTCACTTCGGAACACGGTCGGGTGCAGGCTCCGCCACACCGCTTCTGGTCGTGCTGATCCGTCCACATCTAACAATGGCCCAACTAATCCAACCCCACGTAAGGTTATCGCAGGCAGAAGGGGTTTCCCCTCCAATTCACATGCATCTTGAAGGTCTCTCCATTCAACCAAATTATCAAGTTGAGCGGCGTATAGGATAAAACGGTATGGTCGAATAATACTGAGCCAATCTTGTTTGAGATCTCTCCGTTTCATCGTGACATTTGAGGTCAATCCTCCCTGTTCGTCAGGCTCCTGATATACCGCAAATGCAACATGATCGGGAGTTTCCGTGTCAGTTATGCAAACCGTCAGTGTGAAGTCTCCCGCTTCATGCCAGGTTTTAACCAATGAATCCAGCATGGATCCCGAGCCAATAGCAAGTACTCCCTTCTCTTGCTTAGACATAAACAATCCTCCTTTCCCACAAACACCTATATTTCATTGAATTCGATTCGCTTCGTTATCGTGAATCCGACCTAGAAATGTCATTGTTAACGTATGTCGACGTCTGCTTCACTATGACTCGCTTATGGCCCAGTCCTACTGCAACAAAAAAAGAGCTGCCTCATGTCATTAGCGTAATGACAGTTGAGACAGCTCTGCGTTCCCTTACAAGAGCTTTATGTTCTTCTTCAAATCCTCTATAGACTGGATAAACTTGAGTTGATCGTGCTCTAGATGAAGAATTTCGTTCTTTGACATTTTATTTTGTTGAGTCCCTTTCGTCTCAGCTGCCCTTACGAAGACACCCATGGGTTGGGAGGTTCTCACCATATCATTGATTACCTCACGCAATTGCTCCAACACATGGTCGCCTATATCGACAGACTTCAATCGAATAAACAATTCAGGAACATCCTTCGGCTTTACCGGAATGTGCACCCCGTTCTGATCCTGATCACCGCTGAGCCCTTCGGTAAGTGATAATGTGTAATATGCGTATTCAATCTGAATCGATTCAATATCTTGAAGCTTGAACAGATCAGGATGCTTTACTTGCAGTCCATCGCGAATAGATTCAGACCAATACACAAGGGTATAATCGTCTTGCAATCGCTTCCCAACATAGTTGCCCTCGGCGTCGAAGTCACTATCATCGTCCACACGAATAATCGCTTTGTTCGAATCCTTCACGTTATATACTTTCGCTGTATATACTTTAAATTTAAAATTATAAGAACTTCCTTCCGCTGCAACATCCATATTGTACTTTTGTTTCATATAATCGATTGCCTTCCGCTTTACTTCAGCATGTTTCCAAGGTAATCCTTCAATTTCCGTATAGACGAAAAACACAAAGGACAAAAGCAAGACAACAACCACAATCGATATTATTTTCTTCATGCAACACCTACCTAACCTAATTGTACACACTAGCTTCATTGTTCTCACTTCTCCGCGTAACTGATTCGTGTACTACATGCGAGTGAGGGGTGTACAGTATCACTTCATCTTTTATATGTTTTCTGCATGATCCTTTTGAAGCTTGGCAAATAGAATAGCATCTATAAACCTGTCATTTTTGCGATAGCACTCCTGCAGCAATCCTTCTTGGTGGAATCCGGACTTCTCAAGCAGTTTTTGTGAAGCCGTATTTGTTCCAAACACATAGGCTTCGATTCGGTTTAATTGCATCTCCTCAAATCCAAATGCGACTATGCGGTTCAATGCTTCCATCATCAGGCCCTTACTCCAATGACTTGGATTCAATTCGTATCCTATCTCGGCTTTGCAATCTGCTCTCCGCCAGTTGTGATAGCCGCAAGTCCCAATGATTCTATCCTCCGATCGTAGTGCAATTCCCCAGCGAATGCTCTGTCCTTCCTCAAATCGTTGGTTCCATCTCTCTATTAATTGTTCGGCTTGTTCAATCGCCACGAAATTATCCAAGTTATAATACTGCGTTACTTCGTCCGTTGAGAAGTTCTCGAATAGATTGGGCGCATCCTCCGACCTGAGCTGCCGTAGAATCATTCTGTCCGTTTCTAATCTAGGAAATGTTGATATCATCTTGCTTCCTCCTTCAATTCTTCATGTTCTTTAATTCATCCAAGATATCCTGAAGCTGTTTCATTATCTTCTTATCATTATCAAGCTTCTTCTTGGTGTTAATTTCAATTCTGACGAGTGTAGCTAAGAAGAAAAACGAAATAATAAGAGCAGACCACTCCATATTCATTTCACCTCAGTTTACATTGTCGTTGACCAGCTACACGCGTATGGGCAAGACACTTCTGACCTAGTTCCACCCGTTATCCAAATATTTGCGCTGCAATCCCGTATAGTGTACGATTTCTTGCCGGCAGCTGTTGTGCATTCTTAATCATCACCGGAGGATGGGTTTCTCTCTCAAAACCAGCCTGTATCAACAGCTCGATAAATTCAGGTTGTTCCTCTGGCACATCAATACGAAGCAGCTTGCCCCGGTTATCTTCGGCCAAGTAATGAATCATGGCTGATGCCGCTTCCTGCCGTACAGCTACCACTGGTCCAAGAACGAGATACTTCGGGCCTTGAACGGCAAATCCATACCCGATCAGAGTACCTTTGTTATCCAGTACAACTACCCCCTGCTTCGCCTGTTTCCAGCGAGCAGATAGGAATGTCTCTCTGTCTGCTCCAATGGCCAACTGATCCAGCTCACGAATCCCGGGGAAGTGTTCCAACCCTAGCGGCATGGTACGCATTTCAGAGACATAGTCACTCCGATTAGATAATGTGGAATTGTAGCTAGAACATACAAGCTTATTGACGTACGACACGGTATGATATCCCATGCCTTCATACAAAGGTCGGCCTTCTTCCGTTGCAATCAGCATAATGGTGTCGCTGTTATCAACAGCGTCCATACAAGCTTGAACAACCGCCTTCCCTAAGCCCATCCCTCTATAGCGTTGATCAACGATAACCATACCAATGGTAGACAATCCAGGCTTGTAGGTAAGAATAGCGGCACTAGAAATAATGTCCCCTTGCTCATTGCGATGTCCCCATACCGTTCCCGATGACATAATCGTCTGAATATCCTGTTCATCATAATCCCAACCGATCGAAGCGGATAGGTCTATCAATCCCTGCGTATCTGTTATACGCAATTGCTCTACAGCTAATGTCTGATTCGGCATCAAATCTATCACCTTTCTGAGCACACACTTTAGAAATAGAAATAAAAGAACCCAGCTTTACAAGATCATGCTTCTGTAGGACTGGGTCTGAAGTCGAAATTCAATTATTCCATTATTATACACCTAATAACTCTTTAACACGCATAAAAATCGCTCCACACCCGGATATTTTTCACCAAGACTTGTAACATCAAAGCCAGCTCTCTGATAGAACCCAACCGCATCTCGATCCGTTTCTGCTTCAAGTCTAACAAGATTGTGGATCTGCATCACATGTTTGATCATCGCATGTCCAATTCCTTGACCACGAAGGTGCGGCTTTACCGCGATATGACGCAGTACGCCTTCTCCGGTTGCATCTGCACGTACACCAATTAATCCGACCAGCTCTGCTTGAATGACAACTCCATACAGGAACAGTGACTCATCGCTTCGGTAGAGAACAACCTGTCTATTGATCTTCTCTTCGTTTGGGTACATACATGCTGCTAGCAACTCTCGCACCTGTTCCCAATCCGAATCCCTCTTGAGGTTAACTGGTGTATTCATGTTGTTCATGTTGTTGCGGCCTCCCTATAGCGACTCTTATATTCTTGAATTCCCTGCTCCATTTTTCAATCAAACCAGCCTTTTCTTTTAAACCATGCGTACATTCCAATGCCGCCGCCAACGAGAACTGCCAAAACGATAAAATAACCCCATTTCCAATGAAGCTCAGGCATGTTATCAAAGTTCATACCGTATATTCCAACTATGAAAGTTAGTGGCATAAAAATAGTCGTTATGACTGTCAATGTCTTCATAATCGTATTCATTCGATTGGAGTTTAAGGACATATAGCTGTCTCTCATATCAGCAGTCATCTCACGGTTCGATTCGATCATTTCGGAGAGCTTCAACAAATGGTCATAAATATCTGTGAAGTAGAGCATGTTGGTCTTTACGCCTTCGATACGCTCGGAATTAATGATTCGGTACATCAATTCCCTCATCGGCAATATCGTTTTTCGCAGTTTTAACAGCTTGGATCTGATTTCAAATATGTCGTCCATCACGCTTTGGATAGAGTCTTTCCCCTCTTTGGATTCAATATCAGACAATTGATCTTCAAGCTGATAGGCCGCAGGGAAATATTGATCGACTAACTTATCGATAACCAAATGAGCCGCATACACATGGCCAGCTTCGAACAACTGCTGATTCTCCGCAATGCGATTCCATGCGTCGTCGATTTCCTGTGAAGGATTCAAATGAAATGTTACAATAAAATTGTCTCCCCAAAATAAATCCACTTCTTCCGCCGCAAATGTATGAGGGTGGAGTGAGTGCAGAACAAAAAAATGAGTGTTTTCATAATGATCAACTTTCGGCCGCTGCAGCAAATGGTGCAAGCAATCTTCAACTGCCAACGGGTGGAAATGGAAATACTGCTCCAGGAGCAACGCTTCTTCAGGCGAAGGTTCATTGAAGTCGACCCAGTACCACTTTGCTTGTATCTGCTTAAGCTCCTCTAAGGTGATATCCCTTCTCAATTCTAACTTATCCGTCACAGCCAATACACGAATCATAGTACATCGATCCCCTCAAGTTAGTTAAATGACATTCAGATAAAATAGGATCCAGTTGTATTATGTGTCATAATCATAACTTACTGCGTATAAATCGGACGACCATTCAGACGATATGCTTTCCATACCTTTCGAAAGATGAAATACAGTCTCACTTCGAGACTTGCTCGCCATAGTTTATACCGATTCGATCTAAGATTTGATTTTTGCTATTCCAAACAGCGTTCATCCCCACGCTCTTCACGATTCTGATATTATAGGCAGCATCAGCTCGATAACTTCTTCTCCTTGATCGCCTTCGACAGATACTCTTCGAAATTCAATGCCGTATGAATCAGCAAGTTCATAGGTTGATTGCTCAATCCAGTTATATAAAAAGTCATAGACTTGATAAGCTTCATGAGGTTGCCCTTGATAGGCAGCTCGAACATAAGTGCTGGCAGGAAGGGTAATCGAACTCATTCCTTCGGGAATGTTTTCTAATGAAGATACTTCTACAGCAGCCATCCATGTGAAGGGATCCGTTCTGTAATCATAATTGGGTGGATCGATAAAGATACCAATCGAATCATTATTCATTCTGTGCTCGATTTCACTTATCCGACTTTCGAATGCATCGTGAAGCTTCGGGATATTTCTTTCTTCCCGTTCAATTGGCAAGATCGCTTGTAATGAAACACCTACTGCCATCATCGACCCTTTATCAACAAGTATTGCCTCCATGCCCGCATCTCCCCTCAATAAATAGCATCCAAACAACGATTATGAAACTACAACTCCAATTTCCTTTTGGTATTTGCTATGACCGTCTGTACTCCCTACCTTTTCGAAGCCTTGTTTCAAGTAATATGCATTCAACTTCTCATTATCACCAACGCAATCAAGCCTTATATACTTCTTTGCAGAAGGAAATTGCAAGCCATTCTCTACCCACGTTATGATTTGCTTGCCTATCCCCGTCCCGGCATAGTCCCGTGACACGGCCAATCGATGAATCATTACAGAATCCTCTAGATTGGTATCAGGCCAAATATGGTGATCCCACTCCTCTGGTTCTATGAGAACACAAACCGTGCCAATCACAGTATCTCCTTGCAAGACGACATAGGCAGAACCACTGTCAATGCTCGCTGTAATATCATCTCTGCCATATCCGTCAAGAAAATGTCCCCATTGTCTTATTCCCTTGCTGTTGAGCCACTCGGCCGTCTCTAGAAATATGTTCAGCATTGCCTCAAAATGCTCAGATGTCGCCTGGCAAATCAGATATTCCTGAGCTATGTAATGTTGCTTGATGATCGTATTTTCCATTATTGTCACCCCGTCTGATGTTCACTTATTCCTCTTCTAATAATAGGATGCAAAACAACCCACATCTAGCGAATATCGAAAGGTGGGTTGCAGTACGTTTAGTTATGCAGCTATTCAAAAACGGAATATAAGGGATAGAAATCTCACGATGCGCTCTTTTCTTCCGATCCCAGATTTTAACTATACTACATTCTCTAACAAAATAAAAGAACGAATGTTCGCATTTTCATTCAAATGTCAGCATCAAGCTCGAACAATAAGGCTAGAAAAGGAGTAACTTTACACTTGGGCAAATCTTCAATGGCAATCCAACAAGCACCAAGTGAATCCTCCCCATCTCCGCCCACTCTCAATTCATGATCATTAGGTATGTCTACATTGTAAATGATGCCGATGTGATGGAGCTCTTCTAACGTATCCTCGGCATAGGGATAAATCAGGGTGTAAGAGAGCGCGGTTCGTATCGTTCCCGAACAATTCGTGACGCCTGTTTCTTCTTCTATTTCCCGCAAAAGCGCTGCATAGGGCTCTTCACCGAACTCGATTCTTCCTCCCGGAAGATCCCATTTCCCTGCATGCGGGCCTCTTGCTTTTTTGATTAGCAGTATTTCATTATTTCTCATCATCACGCCATATACGCCAAGATGAGTATGTTTTATTACGCTGCTCTGCATCACTGCATCCCAGTCCCTTCTGTTAAGAGGATCGATGCAAGTTCTCTGCTCTGTCGTGTTTCGCCTGCTGCCTCAACATTCTTTACTCCGAACGGGACGTGGACGGAAGGCGCGATTCTCGCAACTCCTTCTATATGCCCAACCTGGTCATCAAAGAAGATGTGCGGTTTAAAGATTTTAAGTACCCGCTCCTTCTCAACTCCGCCCAAGAAAAATGCTTCATCAATCCGAATATCCAGCTTTCGTAGAGTGGAAATCACCCGTTCATGCGCAGGAGCATTCCGTGCCGTCGCAATGGCGACTCTTATTTTCGGCCGGTAATCTGGATTCTCGATTCTGCGATTAATCTCTCTCCGCTGCAGCTTGGATATTTCAAGAAAGAAACGCAGCAACGGCCCGGCAGGGAGCGGCTCTCCCGCCTTCAACCGCTCATGCTGATGAAACAGCTCAATTGCTCCCTTTTCATATACAGCCTCTGCCGAATCATCTGCAATAATTCCGTCGAAATCAAAGGCAATACGGAGCTCTTCATCTTCCTCATCATCAACGAAATCAGTCGGATACACGCAGCCCGCTGGCAATCCCAACTCAACGGCCTGCTTCACATCATCCTTATTGCCAGACAAGAAGAGCGACGCATTAAAAGCATCCATATATACAAACGGATCATTTCCCGTGACGAATACCGCGCGCGTAATAGGCAGACCATAATGCTCTATCGATTTGAATACGCGTAGACCAGTATCCGGATCATTGCGGGACAACAGAACGACCTCAACGGCTTGAGCGCCGATATCCGCATCGTTCAGACCGAGCAATCTTTTAATAAGTGGGAAAGCCACACCTTTATCCAGCACTCGCTTCTCATTCTCACGCTGATACTTCCGATATTCTTCTTCACCATGTTCCTGAAACACAGCATCTGATTCTGTCAAATCAAACAACGCACTCGACGCTACAGCCACTACCAATTTATCTTGGATGTGATACCCCATATCATTTTCCTCTCTGCTAGATCTCCTGTCCTTTTTGGATATGCTCGCGCATTTTCTCCCCAATGATGTCATAGAACGACACGATATTATCCTCGGGACCGTTGACAATGCGTTTATATGCCTTCCCTATCGGATTGGCCTGGGCTCCATGAGCATTTAACAGGTACCCTCCATCAACCTCTTCCCATCTGCATTCTTCGCCCAGCTCAATCCTCATAATCTCTCCTACATAGATGCCCCAAATCGCCGCTATTGACCACACCTCTCGATCGAGCGGCTTAATCATATCATCATGACTCGCATAATCATTCGCGTAGTTATCCAATATGTCCTCCACCCGATGAATACTCTCGCTGCTGAAGTCCAGCGTGTGCCCCATCGTTTCAGCAATTTGAATGGCCAACTTCGTATGATGTGCGACCATTTCATTCAAGCTGTTTGTACCCATATTATGATCCTCCAATTTATTCTCGTTATTGTTATTCTCTCTCTTATCATGAACCAGTTCCTTTTCAAGCCCCAGGTGCTAAACATTCATTTCTTCACACTTCTACTTCCCAGTCCATTCAGACTTGCGCAGCTTGTAATACAAATGCGCCTTCCCATCGATATCGATCTCACCATATTGAATGAACCCACACTTTTGGATCACTCTATTTGAAGAAATATTGTTCAATAGCGCTACAGCATTCAGCTCTGTTACATCCGTATTCTCGAACAAATAGGCGATAAGCGCTCGTGCCGCCTGCGTCATATATCCCTTCCCGGAATAATCTCGGGAGATTGCATACGCAATTTCCCGATTCGGAGACGGCAATTCATCCTTCATCCCTGTTACGCACCAGCCTATAAATGCACCTGTCTCCTTCAGCACAATTCCCAAGCGTAGGCAAAGATCACCAATATGTCCGTCTTCTGCGACCGCCTGCAGAAAATGTTTATTCTCTACCAACTCGTAGTTGGCCATCCAATCCAACCTTTGCTCCTTCGTCGCGTTCCAATCCGGTAAGAATTCCAAAATAGCAGGCTGCTGCGTTAATGCACATATTGCATCCACATCTTCCATTCGATACTCACGCAGTAATATGTCGCCACAATCAATTGTTAACTCTGTCATTCTAGTCAGCTCTCCCCTGATGATGCAATGTCGCTCCCCCAGAAGGGAGTTCGATTGCCACTCTTACAATGTGTAATCGCTTCCCGAACAGGATACGGGAGTAGATTATGCTTGTCCATTTCATTGACATGAATCCAATAAAATTCTAAATGTTGTTCCTTCGATTCCGGGTTTCGAGAATGATCAATGCCCTGCGCATCCGCAATAAATAAATGATTGATTTCCTGATGATAAACATTGTTGTCTTCATAACCCGCTTCAACCGCACCAATATACTGCTTCACTTCACACTGTAGGCCCATCTCTTCGAATATTTCACGAGACAGCGACTCCTGCATTCCTTCCCGAAATTCAACATGTCCACCAGGCAGGAACGTATTGTCCATCCCAATACAATGTGCCACTAGCAGGTATTCCCCTGATAACATAATGCCTCTGGCTAACACGTGATATTTTTGTCGCATCTCACACTGCATTCCAAGCTCATTCCTCTCCGATGTTACCGCTCTTTTGCTACCTTCATGCAATAATGCACGCAAGAATCTATCCATTGATAGCTCAATTACGAATGATCCACATGTGCCAAAATATTTACAAGCTTTCCGAAAGGATCTCGCACATAAAAGCGTCTCACTCCCCATGGCTCATCTGCAGGCCCGTATTCAATCGGGAATCCAGCACGCTCCATCTTTTCTAGTACAGGATCGACATCATCCACTTCCATCGACACATCCGGCACAGGCGTGTCAGAACCTCCTTGTGAAGCAATGCTTATCTGGATGCTCATTTGGTCGTTAGAACCATAAGTAGCGATCCAGCCATGATCCATCATGAGATCAAGCCCCAAAATTTCCTCGTAGAAACGCTTGGCTTCCGATAGATTCGACGCAGCTATATTGGCAACGATTCGTTTAACCGTCATAGGTACCTCCATCATAAGAAATCAGACCTGACTCTGCATTCGCCTCGGACTACCATGAACTTCCTTTCTTAAGTGTACTTTACCTACAAAAGGAAGTATATACTATCATTTCGATGAAGCGATGATAACCATATGCATCGTAATTTTGGACTGTTTTGTCAATGAACCTTTTTGGGGTTTGGCAAAAAACAAGCCAGAGCGTATTGCTCGGGCTTGTCGGAATTTTATTAATTCTGCTGTTCAAAATCTTTCTTAGCTCCAACGACCTTAATAGATTTGCGAAAAGTTGAACTCTTTCAATATGCCAAAAGTGCGCGGATCTTTTTCCTTTTTGCAATAGAAACATCGCCGTTTGAAGCGCCGACACTAAGCAAGACTGGTGAATTATATTCTTCGGAGAAGAAATCCTCTGCTTTTAATTCCACCAATACGTCCGTACAAAGATCAAGCAACTTATCGCGGAAACGTTTCATTTTGCCATCTGATCCCAAAGCCGCACTATACATGGCAAGTTCGTTGCAAATCGGCTCGAACAAATCGAGCGTAAAATCTGTGCCTTCATAACGCCATTCGTTAGTGGCGTAAGCAAAATAATCCTTATCTGAGGGATCTTCAGCCACAAGTTTTTCGAAATGTGCTTTTGTATTTGCCGCGTCCGCTACCATAGAGCCTTCATCATCAACGTACAGGCCAAAAGAGATAATTACTTCATGTCCATGCGCTTTTATTATTTCGCGGAATGATTTTTGTGCGGCTTGTTTCAATGGCGCTTTTAGTGCTGCAAAGTCAAAGGCGGGCAGTTTGGGCATAACGATAAGGTCTTTGATATATGCATCAAAAGTAGGGGCAACGGTTGTCAATTCCCAATAATATGTTTCGTTAATATTCCGCCAGTCTTCTTTTCCATTGACAGGTTCGCCGTTTTTGCCACGTCGAACTTTTCGAGTTATGAAAGCTACAGACGGCTCCCCGCTTGTCCCACACTCCAAATAGTTTAAAACAAAGAAATCATAATAAGGTGCACCCAAGATGCTGCCAATTTCCAATAGATTTGGAATGTCATAGAAGAGTGGGGGCATATCACGCGCCTTGTGTCCGGCATAGTGCGTTGGAAGACTTTCATCTCCAGGACGGTGACCGATTGCATTAATATAATCAATTTTTACATGCCGAATCGTATTGCCGGATCCATCAAGAATAGGAAAGCCATTGCGTTTAAGTAATCCACCATTTTGCGATGTGGACACAAACTCAATGTAAGAAGCGGGAAGTTTAACGCCAAGCCGTTGCTCCAACGCTGCTAATTCTTCATCGGATGGCAGTGGCAGGATAAAATATGCTGATCCTTCCCTCTTCCATAAGTTTTTAAAATCAGCTTCAGTAAAATAACTCATCTAGGTACCCCTTTTCACAAGCATTCTTTGCGTTCGCCCAAAACATCCAAAACATCCAAAACAAGTCGTACACAAACGTCGCCACGCAAAATATAATTATTGCCGTTCGCTAAAATTGAACTACCTACGCCGTATGCTTATTAGGTGTATGTAAATTTATGCCCATACTACTGATCCAGTTCCTTACACGTCCCGTTCACTTCATCCCAAAATTCATTATTCAAATCAATTTCTAAAGACAGTTCGTTTAAATCAAAGGGAACCTCTAAATCTTTACTCTTGAGTACTCTCGAAATCTGTTCAAATTGTTCTAACGTATCTGCAATTTTAATCGGAACCCACTTTCCCGTTCCGTGATATGAAAAGTAAACAGGAAAGCCAATATCTTTTTGAGTAAAGTCAATATAAAAAGGATCGTCCATCGTGTTCACCGCGAAAACATACCAGCCATCTTGCCAATCGCCGTTTTTATCTGAAACGAGAAATTCCCCTGAGAGAGAGTTAAAGCGATAGCCTTCCTGCATTTTATTAAAATCATTTATGTCTGCGTAATATGCTGGAAGCATTCCTATATAATCAAAGCAGATATCAAGATTTATAAATTCTACTAGTTGCTTCGGCAATTCTGGAATCTGTTTGGCTTCCTCGGGGATCCGAGCTTCAACGGATATCACTTCCTCCCTATCATCCCTTTCGATGATTTGAAGGATCTCTGGGTTCTTTAGTCGCTTTACTAAATAGTCGGCTGTACCAAAGTACACCTTTTCCATAAGCGTATATGGCAATGACTTAGATTGTTGGTATAAATGTGTGGCATTCGTGGTGAGTTGCAAGGCTTCTCTAAGATGTACAAACCCCTTCAAGCCATCAGGTGGCAACTTAACAAGCACGATATCAACCCATACACGGTTAGGCCTATCCTTCATCCTCTAAAACCTCCTGTCTGTATTGCAAATACGGTAGCATACCCACCTACTAAAATCTACATCTAGACTGTCTGTCAATGTTTTTATATCTGTTGAAAGCCTTATTTATACTCAAATTTTGATTTTTGAGTGCATACAACCGATTGAACTTTTTGGAGTAATCTGGTGTAATTAATGAAGTTGAATGTTGATAGAAATCGTTGAGAAATTATATAGTGCGAGGATTTAAAAGTATGTTAATTTTAAAACCTGTAATGCCCGAATTCAAAATATCCACCACTGACCTAAAGGTAGTTTATACAGAATCTGATGGCGTAAAAGTTGAAGTTGGTGCTATACCATTGAAGAATCCGCAAAGCATAGATTGGGACAAGTGTGTGAATATTGAAATTTGTTTCCCACTAGTGGCAGAAGCTAAATGCGTAACTGTACCTTTCTATGAGAATCATTATAATGGTTATTATATTGATGTCCCTGATCAAGAAAAATTTCATCATTTAGGTTTTTATGAAGTGGTTAATTCTACATACCTGCAGGAAAATGTTAAAAAATATGACCCTAAAAATAGGCTTGGTCTAAGGCATTATATGATTACAGGATATGATGGCTATGTTGAATTAATAGCTTCAACGTTTTCGGTCAATGAATAACTGCTGTAGAGTGGAGTTGTTGAGATGTTTAAGCTAAAGGACATTGGAACCGATACGTCGCTTCCTGATCTTGTCAGACACATCAATGAAGGCAATCTATCAGAGCTGCGCGATGCCATTGCACAGGGCTGGGATATGGAACAAGAGATTAGAATAAGCCAATATACGACTGTGATCCCGATAGAAGCAGCCTTAATTGCGGGACAATTCGAGGTAATTAAATTGCTTATCGAGCATGGTGTGAATTTGAATCATAAGAAGGAACCGTCCTTCCTGCTCGCTGTTCGCTATTGTGAAGAGGAGATCATAAGATACATCGTAGCGCATGGAGCCAAGGTCGATGCCCTAGATCAGCTTAAGTCCAATGCCTATCAACAAGCTTATTACGGGAACAAACACAACCTTCCGCTTATCCATGAGCTTGGCTTGGATGCAGCCAGTTATGGCGGCTATACACTACGTAAAGCCGTTAACGATCGGGATTGGCGTACAATTGAATTTATGCTTCAGCATGGAGTGGATATCAATTTCAATAAGCCGGATATGGTCTTCCCTTATTGTGCTACCCCCTTAACCACTGCCGCACGAAATGGCGATTTGAAGATGGTTCAATACTTAGTTGAACATGGAGCCGATGTGTGTATATGTGAAAAAGGCGGTGATCGTGCCTATACGATTGCTGTGCAAAATAAAGATAGCGCGATGGCCGAGTATTTGAAGTCAGTGGAACCTGCAGAATTCCATACCTATGAAAATAAAAAATTGGCACTGAAGAACTATAAACTGCCGCAAAACGTTATTGATTTTCTAATGGGAGACAAGCTGCGGATCGAATTGCCTGACAATGAGTTCGAAATCGGCTACATCGAGTTCTTCACTTTTTCAGATACGATTGAAATGAAGGCAGGTAGGAAGAAATTGCTGCGTCTCTCCGCAGTCGTTGATAATTATTCTTCGATTCTCCTTGTCTGGAATCCAAAGACGAAATGCGTCGGTTACTATGATGAAGAGCACCAGGAATACGGCGATGTATGTAGTTTCGAGGATTTCCTTGCACAGCCAGAGCTCTATATGACCAAGTTTGTCGAGGGAGACTTGGTGACATAAAACAGTAGTTCTAATTTTGTGTCATACATATGATGTAATGAGAATCAGGTTAGCAAGCTCTCGAAATATCGAGAGCTTCTTTCTTGTATCTCGTAGATGATAACCTTCTAACACAGTTTTTCACTACATTTTCTCGATCATATTGCACACCATATTGCCAAACGTTTTAATATCCTCTAAATAGTCATAACTTGCAGGATTTCCACCCTGTTGATTGTACATTCTTACTGCCACCGTTTGATATTTTGGAATGACAAGGCAAGCGCAGCCAGTTATGCCGAGCGATTGAAACGAACCTCCCGGAAGCTGATCCCCCAGCTCAGATGCAGCGCGCGGAACATCCTGAACAAACCAGAAGAAACCGTTCCTCGGCAAATGCGTCTCTAATTGAGGCGGTGTACATATGGATGTAGCCAGTTCGAAGACTTCTGCTGGAATGATTTTAGTTCCCTGGTACATGCCCTTATCTAAATGAAGCTGTCCCCATCTCGCCAACTCACGTGCACTTACAAATAAATTCCCATCATTCCCCTGATCATCCGTATATTCTTCATGAAGCCAGACCAGATTATCATCTCGTTCTTTACTCCATCCTGTCTCTGTAAATCCGCACGGGTGGAACACTGTTTCCTCCAATACGTGGACAAACGGCTTCTCATACAGTTTCTCCATCAACTTAATAAGTAGGTTTACACCCATGTTGTTATAGGCCCAGTCGGTACCGGCAGGAAACAATCTTCGATTCAAATGATGGAGTCCGTGCGTATGAGTCAGCAAATGACGTATCGTCGTCCCTCTTAGCGTCGCTGCCATTTGTTGATCTGTGATATCTATATAGTCGTCTATGTAGTCCGTGATAGAGTCATCCAAGTTGCGGATTTTCCCTTCATACAATGCCAAGCTGACCACGAACCCTAGATATGTTTTCCTCACCGATGCGACGTTGAAGCGGGACGCTGCATGAGTTCCAGAGTACCATTCGTTAACAACTTCCTGCTTATGAAGAATATAGGTAGCCGCTGCTGTGGCTGAAATCTGATGTTGAATCCGCTCAACATATTCATTCAATGCTGCGAAATGCTGCGTACATGGCTTATTCATAGGTTACGCTTCCGCCCCCTTCTGCTTCGAATCTTAACAGATCGTTTACTTCTTATCTAGTTCCCGCAATTATAAACACAGGTATAAACCACCAGTATGGTGCATATAACGTTACACATTCAACTTCACAGCATGAGATCAGCAATCAAGCCTATTTCGAAGACACTCTTCACGATTACAAATCGTAATGGACTGAAATAAAGTCATAAATCAGGTATATCTTTACAACAATTCATTTTATAGTATAATATCTTCGAATTATATTTTCACAAGTTGTACACATCTACATGAACATTAAAGGTGGTGGCCACTTCTAACTGCACGGAGTATTTTGTAAGCGCTTCGTTTTTTGTACGATGCAGGTATACTCATTGAATGAGAGGGATTGCTGATGGCAGGTAAAAAGGTAACAGCCAAGCACAAGAGGCAGGAATTAACTCCCGAACAATACTCATCAATTGCGAAATCAGATAGCTTCAGAATGCTGATTCGAACCAAGAAAACCTTCATTATTCCTTTCACAATCTTCTTCCTTTGCTTCTATTTCGCCTTGCCGATCCTTACATCCTACACGGACATCTTGAATTATTCCTTTTACGGCAGTATTACATGGGCTTGGGTCTTTGCCTTACTGCAATTTGTGATGACCTGGGCATTTTGTATGATTTACTACAAAAAGGCATCTACATTTGATAAAGCCTCCGACCAAATTATTGCTGAGAAAGGGAGGTAAACCATGAATACTGCTGCATTTATTATGTTTTTAGCCATCGTTGCGGTGACACTCATTATTACCTATTGGGCATCGAAAAAGAGTAAATCTGCAAGCGAATTCTATACAGCTGGAGGCGGCTTAACCGGATGGCAGAACGGGATGGCGATTGCCGGGGACTATATGTCAGCGGCTTCGTTCTTGGGGATTGCGGGATCGATTGCGCTAGCAGGATTTGATGGATTTTTCTACAGCATCGGCTTCCTTGTTGCTTACTTGGTCGTACTCTTCTTGGTTGCAGAACCTTTACGAAATTTAGGGAAATATACGTTTGCGGATATGATTGCCGCTCGCTTTAAAACGACAAAAATTCGCGGATTCGCAGCGTTTAATACCATTGCCATATCCATCTTCTACATGATTGCACAGCTTGTAGGGGCAGGAGCTTTGATCAAGCTGCTTCTCGGCATTGATTTTGCAACCTCCGTCATCATCGTAGGTGTTCTTATGACCATCTACGTCACTTTTGGCGGAATGCACGCAACGAGTTGGGTACAGATTGTCAAAGCAATTCTGCTTATGGCCGGCACGCTTCTTATCTCGATTCTCGTGCTGTACAAATTCAACTGGAGCCTCACAGGCATGTTTGATCATGTCAAAGATGCAACACCACTCAAAGAGAAATTCCTTAATCCTGGTGTTAAGTATAAAGATGGTCTTGACACACTCTCCTTAACGATGGGCTTAGTTCTTGGAACCGCGGGCCTTCCTCATATTCTTGTCCGCTTCTTTACGGTTAAAAATGCGAAGACAGCTCGCAGCTCGGTTGTATACGCAACTTGGATAATCGGTATTTTCTATGTGATGACGATATTCCTAGGTTTTGGGGCTGCTGCATTTGTTGGAAATGGAGATATTACCGCCGCGGATAAAGCAGGGAACATGGCAGCTCCGCTCCTCGCAAAAGCACTGGGTGGCAATATGCTATTTGCATTTATTTCTGCTGTCGCCTTCGCAACCATTCTCGCCGTTGTAGCAGGACTTGTACTTACCGCTGCTGCAGCCTTCTCCCATGACTTCTACAATCAAATCTTGAGAAAAGGGCAAGCGACAGAGAAGCAGCAGGTCAATATGGCACGCTATGCTTCCATTGGGATATCTGTTATTTCCATTATTCTAGCCTTATTTGCACAAAATCTTAACGTTGCATTCCTCGTATCGCTAGCGTTTGCCGTTGCAGCAAGTGCAAACCTGCCTGTTATTCTATATACGATTTTCTGGAGGCGTTTTAATACGAATGGTGCGATCTGGGCCATGATGGTTGGTCTGATCACCTCCGTGGGGCTCGTTCTCGTCAGTCCGAACGTATTTCATCCTGAAGCTGGAAAGGCGATCTTCGTTGGACACGCGCTGTATCCGCTCACGACTCCAGGTATTGTCTCCATTCCACTCGGCTTCATCGCTGGTTATATCGGAACCATATTGTCTAGTAAAACAGGAAAAGCCGACAATCAAGTCGAATTCGATGAAATTCTCGTACGCTCCAATACGGGAATCGATACCGCGGTGTAATCCTAAATTAGCAAAAAGCATCCGTTCTGCGGATGCTTTTTGCTGTATCTCTTGCTCACAATGCATCATGGATACGAGACGTTGCATCATCTGCGACGCGATGCCCTATCTCGTCTTGATAGCCTGAGTACATTCGGTTACACTTCGCTCCGACCTACTTTGAATCTGATCTGATCGCTTTACATGAAATGGTGAAGATACGAACTATTTATTTTTCAATCCATTGTTAAGTGTCGGCGGCAGAGAGCTACTTTACGAAATTTGATTCTATGAGCCACTAATATATTACCGCTAGGGTCATAAAAATCGAAATCCATACCAAGGATCTCTGTTTCTCTTGATTCGGTTCTAATAGCCCCTCTGTCTTTTCTTTCCTCACCAACTTGTACCTCTATACTCTTTAGGCCTTTTCAATTTCAGGAGGTATGTTTATTCGTTATTGTAAGTGTTTGCTTGTTCCCTCGCAGTCTTGTGCTGCGGTCGTAGTAAAAATAGTCCAAGCACAACTGCAAGTGCGAGAAAGACTGCGAAGAATCGGAAACCGAGGTTAGTAGCTCGAATCAGGACTTCCTTCGAATGAACCAACTCGTAACCCCCGACTAAAGGAACATCGGAGTTGACCACTAATTGAACTACAGCTAACGCAAGCGCTTGGCTAATAGCCCTGCACATGTTGTATACGGTCCAGAACATACCTGATGCAGAACCAGCTTGCTCTTGTGGAGCGGCTGATAGTACCGCTTTAGCTAGTGATGGCCATGAAAGTCCGGTTGCTGCAGAAATAATTAAGAGCGGAACAATGACAGCTATATTCGACAGTTCAGGCCCGAGTTGTCCAAGCATCAGTAGCGCGAGACCAATAAAAAACGATCCGAGCAGAATCATTCTTGCAGGGCCGATACGATCGGCAAGCCTACCTCCGAGTGGGGCTGTGAACAACTGGGGCACTGATAGCGGAATCAATAACAACCCCGACTCTAACGGACTGAGGTGTAATGCAGCTTGCATATACAGCGTGAGCAGAATGGTGACGGCGAAATAACCGATACAGTAGCTCATTGTGATTCCAAGTCCTATGGAGTATTCCCGATAAGCGAAAAGACCCAAATGAAACAATGGATGCTTAACCTTCTTCTCAATGAAGATGAAGATAATCCAAAGGAACAGCGCTACTGCGAACAGTCCGAACGTTTTTTCCGATATCCACCCCCAAGTTTGGGCCTCGGACAAGGCGATAAGCAGTGCGGTTAAACCTGTTCCGTACGTCAACACGCCGAGCCAGTCAGTCTTCGTTTTTTCGCTCGATTTATCATCTTTTAGAATTAGAATACCGGCGACCAAACCAACAATACCGATCGGAACGACCGCGTAGAACATGGAACGCCATCCAAATTCGCCGATTAGTAGACCTCCGGCAACAGGACCAATGAGAGAGCCTGTCACCCATGCGATATTGTTAATGCCGAGTGCGACCCCAAGTTCATTAGGCGGAAATGTCCGTATCAAGATCGGAGTGGATGCCGCCATCGCCATGGCAGCACCGGTACCTTGCAGAAGGCGAGCCGCGATTAGAACTGCGCCGGAGTCTGACATACCGCAAAAAGCAGTAGCAATCGTGAACAAAGCGAACCCCCATAGAAAAATGCGTTTGGTACCGAACATATCGGACCATCGGCCAGAAGGAAGGAGGAATACTGTACTCGTAATGTAGAACGAGGTGATCGTCCACATTCCCGTTCCAATCGAAAGATGCAGTTCTTCCATGAGTGGAGGGAGACCGTTAACCACAATCGTAGCATCTAGATTCGTAATAAATGACACGAGTGTAACCACGAGTAAAATGGACCACTTGCCCGACTGCTTGATCTTCATCATCTTATGTCCTCCTCCACGCTCCCATTCTTCTCATGGTCAAGCAGCCATTGTTTCCGAGATATACCTCCTCCATAACCGCCCAAGTCGCCGTTCGAGTTGATAACACGGTGACATGGAATCACAATCGCCATCTGGTTGGCTCCATTTGCTTGGGCTACGGCACGATAAGCACTTGGCTTTCCAATCGCCGAGGCAATGTCGGCATACGAAGTCGCCTGACCTGGAGGAATTTGCCGCAATTGTTCCCACACCTTCTTCTGAAAAGGCGATCCAAGCAATTTCACTGGCGTTTTGAATTCTGTTAACTTACCTTCGAAATAATCCCTGAGTTCCCTTTCAATCGAATTGATCGGCGCTGTGCTGCCCGGAATGACCGCGGATTTTGCCTTCCTTCTCAGGCGTTCAATCTCTCGCTCCAATCCTCTGCGGTCTATAAATTCGAGTAAATATAGCGCTTGTTCATCAGCGATTGCGATCATCGGACCAAGACGCGTATCCAACCACGATGCCTTTAAAATCTGTTGATTGCCCAGCCCGGCAGGTGCTGTACCCATAATGCGCGAAAACGCATCCCTGAAGCCGCTGCCGGATTCATAACCTGCGGACAACTGCGCTTCTATGACCGTGCTGCCTGCCCGGATATGCTTCAAGGCTATTCCCATTCGCCGAGATCTCGCATATTCAACAAAAGTCATTCCGAACCTCTTCTTTAACTGGCGGCGCGCAGTTGAAGCATCCACGGATAATTTTCGGAAGTCTTCGTCCGTCCAGCGGTGTTCCGGGTTTTCTTCCACCGCGTTGACTAGTTTACGAACCAGCTCCGAGACATGGCCCGGATGAGATAGCGGACGGCAGCGCTGGCAGGGTCGGAATGATGCCAGAAGGGCTTCCTTGGCTGTCTCATAAAATTCACAATTTTCAAATTTTGGTTTTCTTGCCGGACATGTAGGTCGGCAAAACACACCGGTTGTCTTCACTCCGACATAGAAAATGCCTTCATACTCGGACTTTTTATCGATAAGCGCCTGGTAATACACGAGTTTCCTGTCGGTCGGTATCATTCTGCTCCTCCTTTTAATACGGTTTTGAATTCTTTGAAGCCATTGCGAAACACTGTTATGATTATAACGTTTCCGAAAAATAGTTCCGCCGAAAATCGGGCATTTATTTTTTCATGTTAATCCACATTAAAATATAGAAGTCAACTTAAGCGAAGCGTTGATCAAGATGCCGAGCGCTTTGGCAATTTCCAGCAACCCAGTAGCCGTCACGATCAAGTCTGGTCTGGGAAAAGCCGGAGGAGCACGACGGATCACCTTACATTAGCCCGTTTAGATAACCTTTCTTTCGTGCCAGTTTGTTGCGAAATCTGCCTTATAGTATTCCTACGAGTGATTTAGCGTTTGAACATAAAACGAGCCCCTCGGTTACGATAGACTGTTCGTCGGAGTATATTTATATAATGCTACTCTTCCGCTCTCTCCTACTTCGAAACCGACCAGATCGTTTACTTCTTATATTATCCCCCCCTATTATATATCTACAGGAATAGATCGCTAGTAAGATCAACATAACGTACAGGTTCGAAGGAGGAGATCTGTAGCGATGAACGTAATCGTCACGAAATATAATGAAAACTGGAATCGTATGTTCGAGGATGAAGCGCAAAAAATAAAAGCGATATTCAGAGATGAGTTGATCGAAATCCATCATATCGGCAGCACTTCAGTACCCGGGTTACAAGCCAAACCGATTATCGATATGATGCCTGTTGTAAAGGACATCACCAGAATCGATTCTTTTAATGAGCAAATGAAGGAACTCGGTTACGAATGCATGGGCGAGTTCGGCATGAAAGGAAGACGGTATTTCAGAAAGGGCGGAGATCATCGAACCCATCACGTGCATACATTTCAGTTCGATAACACGGAAGATATTCATCGTCATTTGGCAGTAAGGGATTATTTGCGAATACACTCCGACATTGCATCACGATATGGCCGCTTAAAAGAAAGGCTAGCGCGACAATACCCTGATGACATCGAAGCTTATATGGACGGGAAGGATTCATTCGTGAAGAACCTTGAAAGAGAAGCAATAGATTGGCATGCCTAAATCACGTTGTATAGTTGATAGAAAAAAAGCCTCGGACTAATCTGAGGCTAACCTATTTCTAGGGATATTATCCTTTCCCCCTTATAGCCAATGTGGCTTTACTACTGGATTCACGCCGAATGAAACGGTCTTGGGAGAAGAAATAGTGGCAACTGGATCCAAAAAATAGCATTAATTTTACGATTTCACTTCACTTTTTTGTACTTCTGTACGATAATAGTAATGACTCAACTTTTGCAGATGCAGGAATTTACGCCTATGGTGAGTCAAACCGTAATACGTGAATACTTCTTTGGGGAGGCTTTGAATTTATGGGATGAAAGACAGCGCTGAAGACATGATTTTCTCTGAAATGTAACCGCTTACTTTATTTTGGTAAATTATCATCTAAGAAAGGGAGTTATCATTTATGAAAAAAACATCCATGTTGTTGCTCTTGTCAACCGTTTTAATTTTATCTTTAGTGAGTGGCTCAATTGTTTCAGCTAGTCCTTCAACTTCTTTAGCAAACGAATTGACCAAAGGTCAAAAATCTCCTGTAATGATGGCATACTACAGAACATGGCGTGACATAACTATGCCTCATGATGCAAATTCAACTCTCCCAGACCCTAATGTGACAGCGATGACAGATATTCCTGAAGGAGTCGATATCGTTTCTGTCTTCCACTATGTTAACCCAGGTACAAATGAAAAGTTATTTTGGGACACGCTTCGTGATACATATGTGCCTGCCTTACACGAACGTCAAACCAAAGTGATACGCACGATAGATATAAGGGAGCTATATAACGTTCCTAGTATGGGTACAATGCCCACATCCAAAGAATATGATAATCATGCGCAATCTTTAGTTGATAAATACATAACTCCCTACAATTTAGATGGCTTAGACATTGATATGGAGGAAACGTTAACACAAGACAAAGAAACAAAAGCTTCTGGTACTTTTGAAGCTCTGTCTAAACGTTTAGGACCACTGTCGAACAGTGGCAAATTGCTTATCTATGATACAAACAAAGACAATCATAGCCTGTTCAAAAAAGTAGCTCCATTCTGTGACTATTTGTTCCTTCAAGCTTACGGCAGAACCCCTAGTAGACTAGATACTACATGGGCAACTTATAAAAATACGATCTCCCCTGATCAATTTCTTCCGGGAATATCTTTTCAAGAAGAATTAGGTGCCAACTGGGGTGATGCTCAGGAACCATTTGAAACAAGCAGAGCTTACAAATATGCAGCTTGGCAGCCAAAAGATGGCCCTAAGGGCGGAATGTTTATCTATGCCATCGATAGAGATGGAAAAGTATACGGAGATAATACAATTACAAAAACAGACTTTAGCTGGACAAAAAGATTAATTGATGTCATGAGAAACAACTAAATATCCTTAATTCGGGTGCATGAGATTTCATTCATGCACCCGATTACGTTCACTTTCCGACACACCACTGTCCACATTGTATGGCTCCGAGTTAGTAATTTCCCTAACCAATATCAAAAAAAGAACCCTTCTTAGGCATTACACCTAAAGAAGAGTTCAAAACAATTTATATCATGCCCATATACATAAAATAGAGAGATAGAGTGCCCATACCATTCATTAGATCGATTCCGGAAGCTCTTCCTTCTGCTCCGGTTCGGGTGCCAACTTTTTGGCCAAGAACATAGCGACGATAATCGCTGTAATACCACCTACAAGCTTGCCGACGATCATTGGGAAGATCATTTCCTTCGCAACCCCAGCCGTAAAGCCGAGGTGATCGCCGAATACGAATGCGGCAGAGACAGCAAATGCAACGTTGATGACCTTACCGCGCACATCCATATCCTTCATCATACCGAACATCGGGATAACGTTAGCAAGCGTTGCTACCAAGCCCGCTGCAGCAATCTCGTTCATACCGAGCATTTTGCCCAGCTTCATAAGCGGCTTGTTGAATACCTTCGTAATGACGAATACCATCGCAAAAGCACCAGCCAATACAATGGAGATGTCGCCAACGATCTTAATTCCTTCTTCAATCGGTGCAAGTCCCGGAATGATTGTAATATCGGTCAACTGCTGCGTGATACCAACCGCAAGTCCAAGCGTCGCAACAATGACGATGAACTGACCGAAGATCGTGAAGCCCTTAATCATTCCATTCGGGAATTTCCATAAACCTAACACAATCAGCACTGCGAACAGGATGATTGGAACTAGGTTGGTCAAAATCATTGAAATCGAGTAACCTGCCACCAATCCCCCGATTAAGCAACCAAGAGGAATGGTAACTATACCAGCCAATACGCCGGTTGCCAAGTACTTCTGGTCTTCCTTCTTAATAATGCCGAGTGCGACTGGAATAATGAATACGATTGTTGGCCCGAGCATGGCGCCTAGAATCGTACCTGCGAACAATCCCGCTTCCGGCGTCTGCGCCAATTCCTGTGCGAGTGAGAACCCGCCCATATCGTTGGCTAACAGCGTCGTGGCAAACATTGCCGGGTCTGCTCCGAGCGCACTGTACAGCGGTACGACCACCGGACTTAGCACCTTGGCCAATACTGGGGACAGAGAGATAATCCCCACCATGGCTAGTGTAAGCGACCCCATTGCCATAATACCCTCATCGAACTGGTGTCCCAATCCGAATTTATACCCGATGCACTTGTCGATCGCACCGAGAATCATGAAGATAACCATGCCGTAAATGATGATTTCATTAATCTCCACGAACGTGCTCCTCCATTCATACCTAAGATCAAAAGCGAGCTTTTTAAACTACCTATTTTCAATCACGTTTAAAAAGATCGGTTTTCAGCACCGAGAAGGTTGCGGGAACTCGAAGCCTATGCTTTCGTAGCGAGTTTTGCGTTGCAAAACTTGTAAGGAGCAGCGCAGTGTAGCCTAAACTACATGAGCAGAGGACTTCAAGAGTGAACGCAAGATTCGATGCCGAGTTGCTTTCAATTTTACTTCGTGATCAAAAGCGAGCTTTTTAAACTACCTATCGGAAGTGTTGTTTGAGTTCTTCGGATGGGGAAGGTATCACGGAATAATGTATAATCCGCTTTTGATCCATGGAGGATACGAACACCTTCATCCCCTGCTCGACATCGCTCACACTACCCGTGAATACGGCGAGGAACTTGCCGCCGATAGCCATGCCGAGATTCATTTTCTTCACGTGAATGTCACTTTGCTTCAGTGCTTCATTCAGTGCATAAATACCGGAAGACACTGTAGAAGTCTCCACAATTCCAAGTGCATCCACAGGTAGTGAAGCGTTGCTGCGTTTCAGCCCCTCGACGACTTCGGAATGAACACCGTGCAGTTCGAAATCGCTAATACGGAAATCACTTGCTTCCGCTCGGGCTGCTTCCATCGCAGCCTGAACATCTGCCGTGTCACCACTCATCATAATGAGGAACTTCCCCGGGCAGATCGGCTTCATATGATGCACGCTGACGGGAGATGTCTTCAGCATGCGGTCAGCCGTCTCATAGCCTTTGCTTATGCTGCGCAGCTCAATCACACCGATTGCACTAGTCATGAGATACCTCGATGGAATCGACAATGCCGACAATAACCGCGTCGACCGGTATGTCTGAGTTCGTGAATGATGCACGGGCTGCGCTTCCCGTTGTCACGAGCACAGTATCACCGATGCCCGCTCCTGCATTATCTGCCGCGACGAAGTAATCACGCTGAACGGGTTCATCATGATTCGATAACGGCTTGACCACCAGGAAGGTCAGACCATTCAGCTTGTTGTCCTTGCGGGTCGCCCACAGGCTTCCCGTAACTTGTCCCACGATCATAGCTTCACCCCGCCGTTATCTTCTGTGCACCTGCATCTTCTGCATGCGCAAGTAGTCTTGCGCGAGCGGTGTAATGATGCTGTGCCGATCAATGACAATTTCTTTTCCGTTATGCAGACGATGCTTCTTCAATTCCGCTTCCGTAATAACCTTGCGATTCAGCACTAGCGCGTGAGACGCTAGGTCGCTTACTACGGATTCAACCCGATTATCTTCCGTTGAAGCCAATGGCTGTTGTCCAACTTGCAGTTTTCCAGAGACATTGCCATTCTCTAGGCAGGCTGCAGGAAGATCCTGCTCTTTTACCAGCCGAATGCCGTAAGCACTAAGCTTTGCCGCAAACTCGTCATACATCTTGTACAACAGTACAGGTGCCGTCGACTTGTATTTGCGATACAGCAATCCTTCTTCGAGTGCGATAACCTCTCGCCCCTTAAGCAGCATCGTCAAGACAAATCGTTCGCGCGGGCCTGCACTTATGCCGTTAGCGAGATTGGCTAGCAGCTGAATGCATAGCTTCGGAATAATTAATACATCACAATCTCTGAGCGTCTCATCATAATAATGAACGTCAACATGCGAATTCAGTACGCTCTCCAATTCCGGTACCGCTTCCATGGATAGAAGAACCGCTTGCTTTCTCGCTGCAATCGGTTCTTTCTTGTCCTGTTGCCCTAGTCTTTTGATTACCTCTGCTGCTACGGCTTCAATGATTGCAGCCCGGTCTTGAGCTTCTATGTTCATTTTTTCACACTCCTAAACCTAGATGCTCTGCTTTACAATTATGCCCTTCGTCCCTTTCGCAAAGCCGCATGCATTTGCCTCATCATAGTCGATATGCATGTAAGTCTCATAGTTGGAGCTGACACGTACAAGCACATCGTCGAAAATAAGCGGGCGCTTGCCATACACTTTCACCTGTACGATCTCGCCATTTTTCACGTTGAACTTCTCAGCATCCTCAGCTTTCACATGAATATGGCGCTGTGCAGCGATGAGTCCTTTCTCCAATCGAATCATGTTGCTGCCAGAAGCAATCACGATGCCCGGAGTTCCTTCCAGCTTGCCGCTTTCTTTTACAGGTACAGACACACCAAGCACAACAGAATCTGTCAGTGATACCTCCACTTGAGATTCCTTGCGCTCAGGGCCGAGCACGACTACGTTATGCAGAGAGCCCTTCGGACCGATTAGTGTAACGCGTTCTTTACAGGCATATTGCCCAGGCTGAGACAAATCCTTCGCCTTCGTCAATTGATAGCCTTCGCCGAACAACGCATCGATCGCTTCCCGGTTCAAATGCACATGCTTGCCGGATGCTTCCACCTCGAAGCAGGCTTCATTCTGCACACGTTTCACCACTTCGTTAATAATGCTTTCTACCAGTTGGTTATCCACCATTTTCACCTCATTTATCGTAGTGTCCAACACGGATACGGAACATGATAATCCAGAACAAGGAGGACAATCGGTTCAGCGAACGGATAATATCCTCGCGATCTGCTTCGCCATGCTCCTTCTTGAAGGCCTGATAAGCCAACAGTTCCGTCTCCCTTGTCAATGTGCGCAACGCATTTATAACAACAACCGCTTCGCCCATTTCATAGCTGGGTTGAAAATGTTCCAATCCAAAGTACTTCTTAGGAAAATGAGATTGCTCTCGCAGTTCCTTCGCTGTCATCCCAAGCAAATGAAACTCTTCAATGCTCTCACTCAGTACCTCGCACCGCACGACTCGCCGTACGAATTGCAGGATTTCTTCCAAATCATCGACCAGCTTGGTCATGTTCAACTTGAAGCAGCTAATTTGCGCTTCTAATAATTTTGTTTCCAATGAATCCAACTTCCCGCGGAAGAGGATCCGTGGATGATCCTTGAATACAAGCATATTGCCATATAAATGGGTCATATGCTCCGGCTTCGTTTCCAAAAAACCGCCATACAGCGTGCGAAACCGCTTCTTGCCTTCTGTCGCAGGTTCGACATCCAAGTTTTTCGTAATCTGCAGTTTAACTTCCTTAGTCGCCGACGGTGCCTCCACCGTGGCCGTATTCGCCCCAGGTTCAGGAGCCGTCACATATCGGAGTTCGATCTGGTGATCGGTCAAGAAGCTCTTGGCCGACGGCGTTAGAATTGTACCTGCCGCCGTCTCATATACGGCAACATCCTTCAAATTCTGGTTTCGAAAATGCTTGCGGAGTTCGCTTTCCGTAATCAGAGCCATGTTCTCACATCCTTCTCGTGCGAATGCGTGTTGTTCAAATCCATCTCGTTAACGCCAATCATCTCGGCTTGAACAAGCCGATTCATCACGATAGATGAGTTGCAGGATGCCGAGCTTAACGCCAGCATCCTGCTTCATCTCTTTCAATAGACTCGTCCGGAATCCGAATTACTCTACTGTTTTTGTCTTAGGCAAGATTGCATCCACTTCGGAATGTGGTCTTGGAATTACGTGTACGGACAACAATTCGCCAACACGTTCTGCTGCTGCCGCACCTGCATCTGTAGCTGCTTTAACTGCGCCTACGTCGCCGCGAACCATTACAGTTACGAGACCTGCACCGATTTGCTCTTTGCCGATCAATGTAACGTTAGCTGCTTTTACCATTGCGTCTGCTGCTTCGATTGCGCCTACCAAACCTTTAGTTTCTACCATTCCCAATGCGTTTGCGTTTGCCATAATAAAATTCCTCCTAGTAGTCAATAAATTAGAATTAGTTGTATATAAAATGTTGAGTTACCATTGTTGTGAAACAAATAAATAGGAATCCTCATGAATCTATCAACTTACAGTTTTTCGAGAATACGAGCGACGATCATGCCGATCAGCTCTTCTTTGTCTCCCAAATTAAGGCTTGCCAATTTATCTTGCTGAGCCACAGGCTGCTCCTGCTCCATCAAATCTTCCATCTCGCGAAGTCCATAAGCGACTCTGCGGATGTTAAGCAGGTTAAGTGGGCTGATGTTGTCGGATGTCGAGCTGCCGCCAACGGCACCGCATCCCAGCGTAAGCGCCGGTGCAATTGCTGTTGTTGCGCCGATACCGCCAAGTGTACCCGGTGTGTTCACAAGCAAGCGGGATACTGGCTTCTTCAATGCGAACTCGCGAATGATTTCTTCATTTTCGGAGTGAATGACCATCGTGTGGCCTGCACCCTCGCCATGCAGAATCTCGATGCAGCGCTCGCATGCCGCTTCCCAGCTGTCTTCTGTGTAGAAGGCAAGAATCGGAGCCAGCTTCTCGCGAGAGTATGGAACCTTCGGTCCAACTTGTGTCTCTTCTGCGATCAGCACGCGTGCATCTGCTGGAATGCTCAGGTTCGCGAGCTTCGCGATATGTTCCACACTGCGTCCGACGATTTGCGGGTTCATAGTGCCATTGGCGCGCATAATGAACTTGCCAAGCTGTGCTGCCTCTTCCTTGGAAAGGAAGTAAGCCCCCTGCTTTTTAAATTCCGCAATTACCGCATCCTTACTGCATGCTTCCACAACAACGGATTGTTCGGATGCACAGATTGTGCCGTTGTCGAACGTTTTGGAATCCATGATGCGCTTGACTGCAAGCGGGATGTTCGCACTCTTCTCAATGAAGGCAGGGCCGTTGCCTGGGCCAACCCCGATTGCCGGCGTACCGGAGGAATAAGCGGCTTTGACCATCGCTGTTCCACCAGTTGCAAGAATCAAGGCAACATCTTTGTGCTTCATCAATTGATCCGTACCTTGGATCGTAGGAACGGTCATGACGCCGATGGCACCTTCCGGACAACCTGCTTGCACAGCTGCCTCGCTAATGTCCTTCACTGTTTCCAAAATGCTCTTGAGCGCGTTCGGATGTGGAGAGAACACAATGCTATTCCCAGCTTTCAACGCGATGAGCGCCTTGTAGATAACTGTCGATGTTGGATTCGTAGACGGAATCAGGCCCGCAATAACGCCGACTGGAACCGCTACCTCCATCACCTTATGTGCCTTGTCATCCTTCAACACGCCAACTGTCTTCATGTCCTTGATCGATGCATACACGTGCTTCGAAGCAAATGAGTTCTTGATGATTTTATCCTGCCAACGGCCGAAGCCAGTTTCCTCATTCGCCATCTTCGCGAGCTTCTCGCGATGCTTGTAGCCAGCATCCGCTACTGCCTTGACGATTGCGTCAATCTGCTCCTGCGTCATGACGGCAAGCTTGGCTTGTGCTTCTTTCGCTTTCTTGATCAGATCACGGACTTCTTGAATGGATCGCAGGTCTTTATCCAATGTTTCCATCAATATTCCTTCTCTCTACTCCATTTTTTACGAACTTGCTTTTTTTGTGCTTTTGCTCCGTTTCGCGGCTGGTGAAGGCACTGGCTTTACGCGTGCAGCGCCGCCATTTCCGGTTCCAGCTTGCTTCTGCTTGTCGCCAACAGTTGACGTATTCAAACCCGCAGAATTCGAAGCATGAGCGGTTTTCGTTATGCCAGCGTTTTCCTTACTTTCAACAGTACTGTTGGAAGCCTTAGCAGCAGTTGATTCTGCTTTCGCTTGCGAAACCTTCGGAGCAGCTACTTTTTCAGACTTAGCAACAGTTTCTTCCTTAACATTAGCATCCTCAGCCGCAGGAGCTTCATCTGCTTGAATTGCGTTCACGGAATCCGTGATTGCAGGAATGCGTTCCTGGCCAGTTGCAGCAACTGCATCGTTACTTCCTTCGGTCGACTCTAGCTTGACCGACTTCGAAACTTCATCCGAAGCATCATGCTTTTCGCTTCTGAAATTCTTCTCGTCAGCTTCGTTGATGCTCGTTGCAGCGAACTTATTTGCAACATCCTTAGCTTCTTTCGTATCTGTTACGGCTTCATGTACAGCCGCAATCTCAGATACGAGCTCCGCCTCGCCTTGCTCTTTTTGACTCGTGCTGTCGCTCTCTTGAACCTGACAGTGATTGTCGCCTTCGTCATCAGGAGTATCAGGAGTCGCAACCATTGCTGCTGTCTCTTCATGCATGCGAGCAATCACATGACGAGTGACGAGTACATCCAGCTGCTTGGCCAGCTCTGCTCCCGCTTCAACGGCAGCTTGTACAGCTCCGACATCACCATCTAGCTTCACCGTTACCAATCCACCATTGATGATTTCTACACCGATACAAGTAACGCTTGCTGCCTTCAAAGCGGCATCTGCCGCAGCGACTGCTCCGAGATATCCCCTAACTTCAACCAATCCTAATGCACTATTTCTCATCGCCCGTTACCTTAATAACTCGTCGGATTGTCTGCGACGAATTGGACAGCGTCTGCGAACGCATCGCATGCTGCCTTGCAGGCCGATTGACTGCCCGTAAGCAATGCACCACCGAAGTTGGTTTCGGAAGGTGGTCCGAAGAAAGCGGCAATTGTCACATCTGCGGCCTTCAGTGCTGCATCGAGTGCATACATTGCTTCAAGTGGAGGAGCGATTAAGTAAGCGATCGCTTCTCCTTCCTTGATGCCTGCTGTCTCGGATAAGTGCGTTCCTGTACGGGATACACAGTGAGCGAAATACGTAATGCTGTTATCTTCATTTGCACTCACGAAATGCGCTCCGCTCTCGATGAAATCCGCAACGGCGCTCATGCCGCTGCGCACTTCTTCTGGATTGGGTCCTGCCAGAATACCAATGACCTCGCCTGCCAGCTTCGTTGAAGCATTGGCCGATCCGGCATACATGCTTTTTGCATAGACAACATCTACGGCTGCTGCTTTTGTCGCTTCATCCAATGCCACGTACGTGACATCGTCAATGTCAGCAGTAATAATACCTAAGCTCTTATGGTGCGGCTTCAGCTCCAGCTTGCTTGCCATATCCAGGCTTACGTTGGAAATGAGCTTCATGCCGAGCACCGTTGCATGAATCGGTTCGTTTCTCATACGTGCCTTCCTCCTTGCGATAGCTTATAAATTGCGTGTTCAACATGTCGTGATTAGTGAACGACATTGGAATGAACGCTACAGTTTCAAATCAATACCTGATGCTTTGCGGTCGATCATCGTCTTGATCAGCTCCGCAATATGCGCGCCCGCTTCAACCGCAGGCGTACCGCCTGAGTGAATGTTGGAGATAACCGTACGTCTCGCTTCCGGCATACCTACCGTCGGCTTGTATGCGATATAGGCGCTCATCGATTCTGCGGTTACCAATCCTGGTCGCTCTCCTACGAGCAGGCATACGACATCTGCTTCTGTTACATCGCCGATGACATCCATCGAAGGAACGCGGCAATGCTTAACGAACAAGATATTGCCGACTTCATAACCGTACATCTTCAGACCTTGCGTGATGGATGGAATGATGTCGCGCAAATTGGCTTCAATCGCGGCGGAACTTAAGCCATCGCCAACCATAATCTGAACTTTCGCCTGATTGGTCGTACGCTGTTTAATCGTCGCAATCGTTTCATCCGAGAATTGGCGCCCCAAGTCAGGGCGCGTAATATATTCATCCTTGTCCTGACACTTTGTTGCAATCGGCACAAGATTCATTTCCTTCACGAAGTCCTCAGACACGTAGGAAAACACGGCGTCTTGAGCGGCAGCATGGTCAGCGCGGAAGCGCAGCGACGTAAGTGTCTTGTATCGCGGGCCTGCACGCCACACGCCAAGGCGTGCAGGTGTTTTTTCTTTCATTTTCAAGTAGCCTTCGCGGTCTTCCGGATCAGGAACGAGCAGCAGCTTGCGCAGATCGATATCTGTAATATCATCCAGACATTCGCCCTCGTCCACTTGCTCGTCTGCTGGCATACTAGCTTGAACTAGACCACCTACAGCAGACTCCGTTTTTCCCTCTTGCGGAGCAGTCACTTCCACTGCCTTCGTGACGACTTCCTTCACTACTTCTGCAGCTGGCTCCGTCTCGTTTCCTACCATTTCGTTCAATATCGATTCAATCATCGATTTCAGATCTTTTTCGTTCATGAGAGCTTCCTCCTTTCCCTACTTAAGAAACACTGATGCGTCTCCGGCTTTTTTCGTCAACTTGCCATTTTCAATGAAGCCCATCTTCTCCATCCATTGTTCGAACTCGCGGATTGGACGCAAGCCAAGCAATTCACGCAGCGTCGCGGTTTCATGATAGCCTGTTGTCTGATAGTTAAGCATGACATCATCGCCATGCGGGATGCCCATGAAGAAGTTACAACCTGCTGCGGACAAGAGAACAGCCAAGTTCTCCAAGTCATTCTGATCAGCCTTCATATGGTTCGTGTAGCAAGCATCACAACCCATGGAGACGCCTGTCAGCTTGCCCATGAAGTGATCTTCCAAGCCGGCGCGAACGACTTGCTTCGCATCGTACAGATACTCAGGTCCGATGAATCCAACAACAGTATTGACTAGGAATGGATTGTATTTCTTCGCAAAACCGTAGCAGCGCGCTTCCATCGTCACTTGGTCAATGCCGTGATGCGCTTCGGAAGACAACTCCGAGCCTTGCCCTGTTTCAAAGTACATGACGTCTGGCCCTGCTACTTGCCCGTGCTGCAAGACAAGCTGCTGCGCTTCCGCAATCGTGTCGGCGTTGAAGCCGAATGCTTCATTCCCTTTTTGAGAGCCGGCGATCGATTGGAAGATAAGTCCTGTCGGCGCGCCGCGCTTCACCGCTTCCATTTGCGTGGTAACGTGAGCCAAAACGCAAGTTTGCGTTGGAATCTCCCACTTCTGACGGAATTCCTCGAATCGCTTCAATACACGCGTTACACTCTCAACAGAGTCGTCAACTGGATTGAGACCAAGTACGGCATCCCCGATACCGAAGGTCAAGCCTTCCATAAGGGAAGCCATGATTCCATCCGGATCATCTGTCGGGTGATTCGGCTGCAAACGTGCGGACAACGTACCTGCACGGCCAATCGTCGTATTGGCAGTAGCCTCAATGCGAATCTTCTTCGCACCGTACATCAGGTCAAGGTTGGACATAATCTTCGCAACCGCTGCAATCATTTCGGCTGTCAACCCGCGCGATACGCGCTTAATGTCAGCTTCAGTCGTGTTCTCATTCAAGATCCACTCACGCAGCTCTTCAACCGTCCAGTTTTGAATTTCACTGTAAATGCGTTCATTAACCCCATCTTGGATAATGCGGGTAACCTCATCCACCTCGTAAGGAACGGCTGGATTGTTGCGCAGATCAGACAGCTTAATTTGGGAGAGCACTACCTTCGCAGCTACACGCTCTTCAGACGAAGTAGCACCCAGCCCAGCCAGTGTATCCCCTGATTTTTCCTCGTTTGCTTTTGCCATAACTTCCATAAGGCTGCTGAACTGATACACGCGGCCAAACAACTTCGTTTTTAAAATCACAAAAGCTCCTCCTTCCAACTCATAATCAATTTGTCTTAATAATAAAACTTCAAAAAGTTCGGTTTTCAGCACCGAGAAGATTGTGAGAACTCGAAGAAAGAGCAGCGCAGTGTAGTCAAGACTACATGAGCAGCGGATTTCGAGAGTGAACGCAATGTTCGATGCCGAGTCACTACCAGTATCACTTCGTGATCAAAATCGAAATTTTTGAACCTCCTCTAATGAAATACGAGGGTTTTAATGACGACTGGCAGCACCTTGCCATTCGCAATCGGCTTGCCGATATCGATATAGTCGCCGTTATCAACCACAACACTATCGATGCAGACAACATCCTTCTTGTAGTCAAGCAGGGCGTACAGCGTCTGTCCCAGCACTTTCGCCATGTCGTGATGGACGATCACGATGAGGGGGTAATCCCGCTCCAGCAGCTCGGACATGCCTTGATACAGCCCTTGCGCATATTTCTGAACCTCTTGGAAGCTGGGGCTCTTCTTCCCTTCCAATGCGATCGCAACCCGCTGCAGATCGTTGTTCAGCTTGAACCAATTCAGCTTGTCGGCAATCGCCTGCGCCAGCGTCCCACTGCTTCCCGACTCATCTGCAGCAGCAAGCTTCAGAATCGGAATATTCTTAATCGGGAAGCTCTCTTCCGTGTACGTAATCGTGCTGCCGCTAATTTCCGTCGTATGAGATCCTGCTCCAACTACGGTTGCTCGGATGGTCTCAGCCGATCGGGCTACTGTCATTTGCGTCGTAAGCGGAGACGCTGCGATGGCACGGCCGAGCAAGATGCCGATGTCACCGTACTGGAACACATCGCCCGTCGCCTCTTCATAAATGTAGTCCGCTACGCCGCCGGAGAAAGAAATGCACGGAATCGAACGATCCAGCTTAATCCCTTTATTCGTAATAATCGTGTTATAGAAGTCGCCTGTCTGCCTCAGGCCAACGCTCTCTTCGAGCAGCTTGACCATCTCTCCGATAATCGGCTCCAAGTCGGCTGGAGTAACTTGCTGACCGAGTGCGAGCTTAATGCCTCTCCGCTCTGCCAGCTGCTTAATTTTCGGTGCAATGTACGTCACTTCATGTGTGGCTTGATCCACCTTGATGAGTCGTCCACCGATATCGAGACAGCCTGTATCGATGAGATCGCCGCTAGCGAATAGCGCCAGATTGCTCGTACCTCCGCCAATATCGATATTGACGATGGAAGTCGAATGCTCCTTGGAATACGTATGGGCACCTGCACCTTTCGCAGCGATAATGCTCTCCAGATCCGGACCAGCCGTCGCAACTACGAAATCTCCAGCGAAACCGCTTAGCGACAGAACCGCTTCGTTGGCATTGTCTTTGCGAGCTGTTTCCCCCGTAATAATGACGGCGCCTGTCTGAATATCTTCCTTGCGAATGCCAGCCTTCGCATACTGCTCTTCAATAAACACCTGAATCTGCTGCATATCGATGCGATTGTCCTCCATTACAGGCGTGAAGCAAATATCGCTTCGATATACAACTTCTTTGTCCGTAATGACCAATCGCGGCACTGTGAAGGAAGATGCCATGTTCTGAATGTGAAGCTTCGATAACACAATCTGTGTCGTAGAAGTCCCCATATCGATGCCTACACTCAGCAATTGTTCTTCCACTTTCCTCACCCCCACCGATTGATTTCCGTGTAATTCCACTGGGCATAGTTCCTGTATCGCATCACGATACATTCGAACAAAAAAAGGCTTAAAGCACCACTTCCGATTCACACCGGATATGGTTGACTTTAAGCCTCTTTGCTTCTAAAACTACGCCCTTGTAGTTCGAATATTTATTTTTTGAACGTAAATGTAACAGCCGTGCCTTTATCACTTGATGCAATCGTGAGCTTCCCTTTCAGCTTATCCTTCACATAGCTGCGAACAATCGACAGCCCTAAGCTCTTGCGAGAAGTTTCTTCTACCACGAATCCTGTTCCGTTGTCTGCAACAACGACGGTAACAAGACCTCCTTCAACTTGCGCCGTGATCGTGATTTCACCAGACGTACAATCCTCGAACGCATGCTCATAGCTATTGTGCAGCAGCTCACTTACAATCAGCGCGATATCTACGGTACGATCACTATCTAAGCAAATACTGTCCGTTGAAGAGATGTTCACACCGACAGCATGGCAATGGACGAAGCAGCGCTCAATGTTCGATGCTATGAGCCGTATGACATCGAGCAGATCTACCTGAGCATCGATTTCCGTTGATAGCAATTCATGAGTTGCCGCAATTGCCAATACCCGACTGACACTGTCATCCAGACATTTCTTAGCCTCGGGGCTCTTGCATTGTCGGCCTTGAATGCGCAGCAGGGACGCCACCGTCTGCAAATTATTCTTCACCCGGTGGTGAATTTCACGAATAGCTACCGACTTCGAGATGATCTCTGCTTCCTTGTCCTTAATTTCGGTTACATCGTGCAGAATGACGCCTACGCACAGATCCTTCTCCTCAATGAATAGCCGCTTTACTTGGAAGTAACGGCCCGCAGCCTTCACATCTGTCGTCAATGGACAACACGGCGAAGATGAATGCTGCTTCATCACCTCGGAGAACATCGTCTGATCGAGCGACAAATTGTCATAATGCAAGCCTTGTATATCCTCCAAATAACCAAGCTGTCTATAATACGCATCTGCCTGCTTATTTTTGAGCTTCAAAAATCCATGCTTGTCGAACACGAGAACAGCGTCCTCTAACTGATTGATAAGCGAATCCTTGAAGCGAAGCATAGCCGTCAGCATAGAAGACATCTCGCCATCTTCATACGGCGCACCCGCCATATTGAAGTGAGCTTGAATATTGTCACTCACATCTTTTTCATATATGACGACCGCGATGACGCCATTTTGATTTTTCATCGGATATACGGTCTGCCGAACAAGATGATTCTCCTGCGTGTTGGCAACGAGACCTTGTGACATAATGCCAGTCTCCAGTGTTCTCAGAACACCCGGCTCATTCTCGCGCAGCGCCTTCTCTCCCATAACTGGACGCTCATACAAGGACTGTCGTTCGCTCGGACGGCGATGATATACGACGATAGCCTCGTTCGATACACTGGACAGTACATCAATGAACACATCGTCTTGCACCTCGGTATGTTCAAAAGACTCCGCAATTTCGCATATCCACGCCATATCCGATTCAGACAACCCCGTATGGAGTCTGCACAGCTGCTTGATTCGTTCTTTGAAATCAATCATAGGACATGACGATCGTGGTTGCGATTTCAATCATCGGACACCGTCTATCCATACTTAATTTGCGCAGGGTTTGATAGGCTTCCTCTTCGGTATAGCCATTTTCCTTCATCAAGATCCCTTTCGCCTTCTCCACTGCTTTGCGCTCTTCCATCTTCTGCGTCAGCTTCGATAGATTCTGCTCCAGCTTGCGTATTTCCTTGCCTTTGGCAATGGTCACTTCCACCATGGGAATGAACGACTTTTCATCAAGCGGCTTTACCAGATAGCCAAGCGCACCGACAGCCGAGGCTTTCTCGATAGTTTGCTTGTCGCTGAAGGCGGTCAGGAGAAGAATTCCTCCTGCCAGCTGCTCTGTTAAGATTCGTTTACTAGCCTTGAGCCCATCGAGGATGGGCATTTGAACATCCATGATGACGAGGTCAGGCAGATGCTTCTTACATAATTCGATGGCTTCAAATCCATCGGAAGCTTCGCCTACTACATTGTAGTCCGCCTCTTCGAGCATCTCACGAATATCCATTCTTGTAATAGGTTCGTCGTCGACTATTACAATTTTTCCATTCATGTGTCATGCACCTCATTGTCTGCCGTTATTTGCTTGTCTATTGGTATTGCGCCTCTTGTAATAATAGAATCAGCCGTTTACGCTTCCAAGTATTGCTGAAGCGCCTCCACTCCCACATTCTCTATCGTCGAGACTTCAAATATCTGTTCCACACCAGCCGCCTGCAGATGAGCTCTCGCTTGTGCGATTTGCTCCTGCGACTCGGCCAGTTCCACCTTCGTCACCACGCCGATGACCGGCTTGGCGAATACAGTTGCGAAGGCCGGTGGGAAGTAGCTATCTTCCTTCGTGCAATCTTGCACAAGCCCGATTACGTCAGCATCTACGCTGGTTACGAGCAGCATCTTGTATAAATATCGGTTCTCGATGCACTCGCCCGGCGTATCGATCGCTTGGTCGAAGCTTTCAATCGCTTGCGTCTTTTTATAGGCAATTTCTTGACCGTGCAGCCATTGGCACAGTGTCGTCTTGCCAGAACCGGTACTTCCGGCGAAAATAATTTTTCTCATCAGCTTCTTCACCTACGTTCTCGTTATGTTCGCAGCAGTTGAGAAGCCTAAAATATTTTGAAGTCCAAACAGCACTTCACTTATAGCAGATTCGACAGAGGATACATCGCCTGTAATGACGAGTGATCCGCTGAAGCGATCGACGAAGCCGATCTGTACGCCAGCCGCCTTCGTCGCGATATCCGCTGCAATAATGGAAGCCTCGCTTGGTGTTATCGTCATGACTCCGATTGAATCATGTGCGTCATTCCCTAATCCCAGCTTCTTATAGATATCAGGGTTCGGATTCGCGATAATATGAGCCAGCGTGACCTGTTTACCAGGCACGTACTCTTGGATAACGCGTTGTTTCTCAGTGTGTTGCTCCATACCATCATCTCACTCTCATGTCAGAAACACGTGAAATTGCTGTAAAAAAACATAAAAGCCCCTTAAAAGTTCACACAGGAATTTTAAGAAGCCTCTTTGCTTGGTTTTGTATGCAACACGCCGTTGTGTTACCTTTACTATATTTTAATACTGCAAACGTTGTCAATACACATTCAGACAAAATTCGACGCAAACCTACGATTGAAACATTTTGTTCAAAATTTCAGCCACATCTCCAGTTGTTGGTACACGAGGATTCGTCGCTGTGCAGCCGTCTTTCAACGCACCTTCAGCAATCGACTCTCTCATTTCGTCCAGCAGCGCCTTCTCAATTCCGCATTCCTTCAGCGTCTGCGGCATCTGCAATTGCTTCTGCAGCTGCTTGATAGCTTGCACCAAGCTGCGTACACCGCTCTTCGGATTCGGTGCGGATAGACCCAAGCTTTTCGCGATTTCTGCATAGCGAACCGCTGAAGCTGTGCTCTCTTCCCTGCCATAGCCTGGCTTATAATTCGCATTGAATTCAATAACATGCGGGAGCAGCATCGCATTCATGCGGCCATGCGCAATTTTGAATTTGGCTCCAGCGACATGCGCAATGCCATGGTTAAGCCCCAGCGAAGTAATATTAAATGCCATGCCCGCAATACAGGAGGCATTATGCATCTTCTCACGTGCTTCTAAATCTCCACCATCCTTATATGCACGTGGCAAGTAAGCAAACACCAGCTTAATTGCCTTCTCGGCAAGCGCATCGGATATATCATTCGCTTTTGTAGACACATAAGCTTCAATCGCATGCGTCAATACATCCATTCCAGTATCTGCCGTAATGAAGTCCGGCACACTCTTAACCAGCTCCGGATCCAATATCGCCTCTTGCGGCAGCATATCATCGGATACGAGTGGGTATTTAATGTTCTTCTGTTTGTCGCTGATTACCGAAAATGATGTCACCTCGGAGCCCGTCCCGCTTGTCGTCGGGATTGCCACGAATGGAATCTCCTGCTGGTTCAGAAGCTTCTGCGCAAACAGCTTCATCGCCTTAGCCGCATCAATCGCAGACCCGCCGCCAATTGCAATGATTAAATCTGTGTTGAACGCACCCAATGCCTCAACACCTTCGGTTACGATTTCAACAGGAGGATCAGGTACGATATTGCTGAAAATATATTGCTCATTGCTCTCATGCAGCCGATCGAATACCATGTTGATCATCCCTGACTTGACCATGAATGGATCGGTAACGATGAAAATCCGCTTATTACGCCATTCCATCAGACGATCCAGCGCGCCATGCCCCATATAGAGATCGGCTTTGATCGAAAGTTTATCCACGTAAAGCACCTCCAACGAGTAGTTGCAACAAAAAAAGAGGCCTCTCAAAGGGATGGATCCCTTCAAAAAGCCTCTTTGCTTGTTATGTCGTGTGCACGCCATTGTGCAACTTATCATTCAATTATCATCTATACTGTACATCGTAACGCAAACAGGCGTCAACCTCAATATAATCGAGTTCATCATTACGACAAATCTGTATAAGAAAAAAGGTGGGACATGCACATCATTGTGCATTTGGTTCTTCTTCGTTGAAAAACGTCCCGCTTGCCCAGCTTGTACATCTTTGTATTTTCGGCGGCGACCACCAGGCTGACTCGACTGCGTTGTCGACAGCCTCCAAGAAAATATAAAAAAGCCTAGCGAGGCGCAATCGTCACTAGACTTGTAAACCAGTCACTTTCGCCTCGAAATGACTGGCCTGGCAAAGTTACTAGACAAAAGACCTGACTTAAGACCGAGCATTCGGCCTATCACAGTGGCGGGACCGCGTTGGATTTGCACCAAACTTCCATCGTCTATAACTTCTTCTATTGTGCATGACGTGAATGGGTCATCCATTCGACAATTATTATAGCACAAACAATCTGTAACGCAATATGAAAAAAAGATAAAAGTTGAGGATCGAAATAGTTAAGAGTGATTTGCCCGTCAATATGTCCCAGCAGATGTGAAGCTGCCCTGCCCTTTGAGATAGCAATCGAAAAACTGTACTAGAATATGATTCATCGTTTCAAGACAGTAATAGGGATCAATCTCCGCCACCCTGCCGCCCTGCAGCATATTGGATATTAGCGGGGAAATGAGAGACAGGTCGGTAAGACTCATATGCTCCGCTCCTTGGAAATGGACGGTATGCACGACTTTACCGTTTTTATCAATAACCTTGTTAGCTGCATAAGGGGATTTGCTGTTGTGCTGTAGTAGCTGTACCCACACACCGTCAGAATAGATATTAAGAAGTGGAGTCGTATAGGGCTGGTTGCTTGCCGCAAAATCATCGGTCTCCTTGTTGTATATGAGCTCGCTAAACATTGGGGCATCGATATTGACAACGGCGCCAACATCATCACGCTCCCTGCCAAGCCAAGCGCTTGCTGCTCCGCCCATGGAGTGTCCAAACACACCTATCTTTTGAGTATTCACTAGCGGATACACCTTGTCACTGCTCGTTATTGCTTTTTCCACAATCGTATCGATTACAAAATTCATGTCATCCGTACGCAGCTTCATCCATTTTTGGATAAGCCCATACATTTGTTCTACCGTGTATTTGCCCTTGTTGGAGTCATTGACTTCCTTCATATATCCCGAATCGATGAATGTCCTGTTTCCGTCTTCAGATGCCGTATAATAAGAATGAAATGGATGATCGATAGCGCATACTACGTACCCGTGGCTCGCAAGCTCCATATAGGTTGAGATATTGCTTCCTTTGCTGCCGAATGCACCAGGAGAAAATACCAACAGCGGATAGGTTTCGTCTGCATGCTCAGGATACCAAAACTCAACATTGACGTGCCGAATTTCTCCTGTGTCTGTAAATTGTTCGATACGATTTTTATCAACATAGGTATATGATGCGGTTGCGACTTGATACTTCCCCGTAATTGGGGGCAAATGATACTGCGGAAATACGAGAGCAGGAGTTACAGCAATGACGACGAGCATAAACATACCAACTGCATTCCTGATAACGCGGCCTCTTTTATATTCTTTGTGTTCCTCTTTGCTGCGTATGAGCGTCCATACTCCAAGTAGCGCCCAGACAAGCAGCAGCAGTCCAAGTCCCATCCAACGGAAGCTCCACTCAATGACCGAAGCCAATGTGAAAATTAGGAATGCTGCAAAAGCGCCAATCCTTATCAAAGCTTTGATCTTTTTCTGATATGACTTTGTACAAATGCGGAATACTGCAAATGATATCTCACAAACTGCTGCAATAATCAATATGATGTTTCCTATCATCCAAATCCAAGCCTCCTCTGCTTCATTCGTGCAGCATCAGCATACATAACGATTGGTGCAGAGTAAATATGAACGACACTATGCTGTATGAATAACAAAGTAAGCTGTAAAAAAGACGAGGTAAGCTGCTGTGAAGTGCTCCCTGTCAAGTGGACAGTTTAAAAAACAAAAATGGTTAGTTTAGATACCTCAGCTCATATGAATAGAGCTGAGGTATCTTTATTATGAAGCTCGTCGGTACTCGTTAGGTGAAAAGCC